>NZ_JAHSQD010000867.1 GCF_020103755.1 Streptomyces sp. LS1784 | reverse complement strand
CTCGCCGTGCCGTCCGCCGTCGCGGTGGCGTTGCTGGTCCAGCCGGGGCCGCGATGGTGACCCGCTGGCTGGCCGGGCGGTACGGGGACCGGCGGGGCCCGGCCGGGCTGGTGCTGCCCGCCCTGCTGGTCTCGGCGGGCGGGGTGCTGCTGCTCGCCCGGACGGGCAGTGCGGTCTCGGCGGTGGCCGGGGCCGCGGTATTCGGCGCGGGCTTCGGCGTCGCGCAGAACGCGACGCTGGCGCTGATGTACGCGCGGGTGCCGCCGGCCGGGTACGGCACCGTGACGGCGCTGTGGAACGTCGCGTACGACGGCGGGATGGGTATCGGCGCGGTCGCCTTCGGCGTGCTCGCGGGCGGGACGGGCTACTCGTGGGCGTTCGTGCTCACGGCGGCGGTGATGCTCGCCGCGCTCGCCCCGGCCCGGCGGGACCGCCGCCGGGACCGGGGGAGTGCGGGATCCGTCTGAGGTGGGCCCGGGGCCGCCTCAGGCGCGGAAGGCGTCCGCGTGCTCGGCGGCGAACTCGGCGAAGGGGCGCGGGCGGCGGCCGGTCAGCTTCTCCACGTCCGAGGTCACCGCGGAGGCAAGCCCGGCCGCGTACAGCCCGTACAGTTCGACCATGCCCTCGGCCCGCCAGGCCTCCCAGCCCATGGCGAGCAGGCCGTCCAGGGCCTGCTCCGGCGTGAGCGCGGTGTAGACGACCGGGCGGCCCGCGACGGCGGCCAGCTGCTCGGCCAGTTCCGCGTGGGTGAGCGCGGCCGGGCCGGTCAGGGTGTAGACCGCGCCCTCGTGGCCGTCGGTGGCCAGCACCGCCACGGCGGCCGCGGCGACGTCCCGGGCGTCGACGTACGACACCGCGCCGTCGCCGCCCGGCAGGGCCAGCGAGCCGGCCCTGACGGTCGGGGCGGTGCCGAGGAAGTTCTGGTGGAAGCCGTTCGGCGCGATCACCGTCCACGGCAGGCCGGAGGCCTTCAGGTGGTCCAGGCCGCTGATGTGCGAGCCGATGAAGCGCACGCCCTCCGGGCGCTGCTCGATGCCGGCGGCCGCGTGCAGCACGATCCGCGGGCGGCGGCCGGTGCGGACGGCGGCGTCGATCACGTTCCGCTCGTGCGCGGCCATCTCGGGGTGCACGGCGACCAGCAGGTAGACGGTGTCGGCCCCGGCGAGGGCCGCCTCCAGCGAGCCCGGGTCGGTGAAGTCGGCGGCCACCCGCTCGACCCCGGCGTCCCACTCCGCCGGCGCCGGCGCACTGGCGTCGCGCACCAGCGCGCGCACTGTCTCACCGCGTTCCCGCAGCCCCACGACCACCTTGGACCCGACCGTACCGGTGGCACCCGTCACGACGATCACGGATGGCACTCCTCCCCGTTGCGGACGCGGACCTGATTCCACGTCAGGCCGATGATCGCAGCCGGGTGCCGGGCGATCAAGGTCGGGGTCCGGGCCGGCTGACGGTGCGTACGGAGTCGGAAAGCCGGGTGGCCGGCGTCGCGGACCGACACGCACGGGGCCGTGCTGTTGCTCGACTTGCCGCAGGCCGGGCGCTTGGATGGATCCGGCCTGGTCAACGCCCGGACGCGGCCCGACGGCCCCCGGCAAGCCGAGGAGTCACCACTGTGCACGACACCCCCGACCCCGCCGTCGTGGCCCGCCGGATCGCCGAGCGGCGCGAGCAGCTGGGCCTCAGCGAGGAGGCGCTGGCCAAGCGGGCCGCGATGGCCCCCCGCTATCTGCGGTGCCTGCTGGACGCCGGGCCCGCCTTCGACCCGGCGGGGTTCGTCCGGATCGCCGCCGCCCTCGACACCACCCGCGCCGAGCTGTTGTCCGGCCGCGCCGACACCCCGCCCGGCCAGGGCGGCGCCGGCCCGCGCCCCCGGCTGCTCGACCTCACCGAGCCGGAGTGCTGGCAGCTGGTCGGCAGCCACGGCATCGGCCGGATCGGCCTGCCGGTCGAGCCGGGGCCGGTGGTGCTGCCGGTCAACTACGTGGTGGACCAGGGCTCCTTCGCCTACCGCACCGGCGAGCAGGACGCCGCCGCCCCGGAGGAGGGGGCCGCGGTCTCCTTCCAGGTCGACCACATCGACGAGTACCTCGGGCGCGGCTGGAGCGTGCTCGCCCTCGGCGCAGCCCACTACGTGGACGACCCGGCCGAGCTCGACCGGCTGGCGGGCCTGCCCGGTGCGACCCCCTGGGCGGGCGGGGCGCGGCAGCGCTGGGTGCGGATCCGTCCGGAGGAGGTCAACGGCCGGCGGCTGGTCGCGGGGTGAGGCGCCCGTCCCTGCGCCGCGCCCGGGTCCTGCGCACCGCCGGAGAGTGACGGCCGGAGCGGGCGCGGCGAGCAGGGCCGGCAGGTGCAGTACCGCCGCAGTGCGTCGGGCGACCGGCTGCCGGCG
>NZ_JAHSQD010000866.1 GCF_020103755.1 Streptomyces sp. LS1784 | reverse complement strand
CGGGGATTCCGGCCGTACGTGCCGCGTGGGAACTTCGCCCCATGCGTGCGCGCGTCGCCGGTGGTTGGCGCTTCACGGACCGCCTCGTGGCGAGGTCTCCACGCCCTGACACCGCATGCCCTGCGGCGTTGAGGATGTTCTTCGCGGCGTTCACGTCGGCATGGTCCCCGTGCCCGCAGGCCGTGCACCCGAAGACCGCTTGGCTCTCACGGCTCTTCGGATCCACATGCCCGCAGGCGTTGCAGGTCTGCGACGTGTACGCGGGGTTCACCAGCACCACGCGGGTGCCGGTGGTACGCGCAGCGTTGCGCAGCGCGCGTTCGAGCAGGTGCCAGCCCTTGTCGAGGATGGCCCGGTTGAGTCCGGCCTTGGCCCGGACGCCCCGGCCGGGTTGCTCGACGGTGCCCCGTGCCGAGGTGGTCATGTTCCTCGTGCGGAGGTCTTCCAGCGCCACCAGCGCGTTCGCGGTGGTCAGTGCGTGGGCGGTCTGGGCGCAGAAGTCCGCACGGCGGTGGCGGACCCGGCCGGTGATCGTATTGATCTTCGCCAGCACGGCCCGACGGCGGTTGCTGCCGCGCTCGCACCGGGCGAGCTGCTGGTGCAGGCGGCGCAGCCGTTTCGCCTCACCTTTGGTGACGTATGCGCGGTCGTGGAAGGTGGCGTCGCTGGTCGTCGCGGCCACCTTCACGCCCCGGTCCACGCCGACCGCCCGGTCCGGCAGAGCGTGCCGATCCGGAGTGTTCCTGCCGTCTTCCACCAGGAACGACACCATCCAGTGCCGTCCCTGCCGGGTGACGGTCGCCGAGCGCACCTCCCCGCCCAGTGGCCGGGACCAGCGAAAGCGCACCCAGCCGAGCTTCGGGAGCTTCACCCGTCCCCACCTGCGGCCGATCCGCTCCACCACGATCAGGTTCCCCGCCGGGAACCGGAACGACGGCGACCAGTGGGCCTTCGACCGCCACCGGACCCTGAACGTCCCGTGCTCACAGCACGCCCGGTCCAAGTCCCTCAAGGTCTGCTGCAACACATGCGACGGCGCATCCCCGAGCCACGGAAACTCCCGCTTCGCCTCCACCAGCTCGGCGGCCTGCGGCACGTAGTTCATCCACGCACCCCGCCGCCGGTACTCCCGCCGCTGCTCCAACGCGGTGTTCCACACCACCCGGCAGATGTCGCCGAACATCTCACACAACCCGGCCTGCGCCGAGTCGAGTTCAAGCCGGTACCGACGCCCGGACAACATTGCGAAACACCCCCTTCGGCTGCCGAAATCAACCTAGCCCACGCCACTGACAGCGCAGCGAATCGCGCCGCTTCGCGGCTCCGGCACAGCAAGAGCCAACCCCCAGCTGAAGCAGGGGGTCTGCACTCAAGAATTCAGATCAACCCGTTCCAGCACGCGCTCGCCCACACTCGACCCTCTTGGCGCCAAACCCACTCAATGGACAGGCCGAGCGTACGCCGAACGAAGATGCGGCCAGGGCGAACATTGCCTGACTAGCCCCCGACAACCTGGCCGCCCCGCGTACCCCGGGGCGCGCTGAGGACCCGGGCCCGTGCGCCGGTTCTCCGTTGATCATCCCCGCCCTGACCTGGCACGATCGTCCGCACCGGGGGATGACGACGGGCCGGTGCGGACGCCGTCCGCGAGGGAGGACACGGTGGAGACGACGGAGCGGGGCGCGGGCTGGGCGGGGGTGCGCGAACAGGTGCCGGCCCTGCGGACGGCGCCGTTCGCGGCGGAGGTGTTCGGTGCCCGGCGGGCGTCCGGGCACGGCTTCCTGCTGGAGGCACCGCTGGAGGAAACCGAGCTGGCCGACGCGGAGGCGCAGTTCGGCGTCCGCCTCCCGCCGGACTACCGTTCCTTCCTCCTTGAGGTGGGCGCCGGCGGAGCAGGCCCGGACTACGGGCTCTTCCCGCTGCGGCGCGACGGGCAGGGCTGGCACTGGAGCGAGGGCGGTGTCCGCAGCGACGGTGCGCTGCTCGTGCGGGCCTTCCTGTCGGCGCAGGAGCGCACGCGCCTGGAGGAGGACCTCGACGCCCGCGAGCCGGCCGAGGCGGACTTCCCCGACGACGAGTCGTACCGTGCGGCGTTCCGGGCCTGGGACGCCGAGTGGAAACGCCTGGACCAGCGGATCACGGCCGGAGCGATCTGCCTCGGCCACGAGGGCTGCGGCTACTACACCTGGCTGGTCGTCACCGGCCCGGAGCGCGGCACCCTCTGGTCCGACGGCCGCGCGGCCGACCTCTCGCTGAGCCCGCTCACCAGCGGGGCCGGCCGGCTCGGCTTCCGCGAGTGGTACCTGGACTGGCTGGCCCGAGCCGCCCGGACGGCACACGGCCGGTGATCCCGACGCCGGCCGACGCCGCCCGGCGGACGGGGCCGCGCCGGGCGCACCGGCTG
>NZ_JAHSQD010000865.1 GCF_020103755.1 Streptomyces sp. LS1784 | reverse complement strand
GGCGGTCGGGTGCCGGACCCGGCCGAGGTCGACCGGGTGCGGCAGGCGCTGGACGAGCTGACCGCCGCCGCCCGGGCGCACCGCCCGCCGACGAACCCGGCGGCCGGTCCGACCGCCCCGCACGACCCGACGCGCAGCGCACTGGGCCGTGCGGCGGAGGAGCTCGAAACGCTCCTCCGCACCGGCTGACCCGGCTGACCCGGCTCAGACCTGCTCGGCCAGCTCCAGCCAGCTCATCTCCAGCTCCTCCTTCTCCTCCCGGACCGCGCGCAGCTGCGTGTCCAGCTCCGCGACCTTGGAGAAGTCGGCGGCATGCTCGGCGAGTTGGGTGTGCAGCTTGGACTCCTTCTCGTCCAGCTTGGCGATCTGCCGCTCAAGCTTCTGCATCTCCTTCTTCGCCGCCCGCAGGTCCCCGCCGGACAGCGCAGGAGCAACGCCCTCGGCAGCCGAAGCGCCGGAGGTGCCCGAGACGCCCGACGCGCCCGAAGCAGCCGACGCGGCCGGAGCGGCAGCGGGTACCGCGGCGGCGGCCATCCGGGCCCGGCGCTCCAGGTACTCGTCCACGCCGTTCGGCAGCATCCGCATCTTCTTGTCGCCGAGCAGCGCCTGGACGGTGTCCGTGGTGCGCTCGATGAAGAAGCGGTCGTGGCTGATGACGATCATCGAGCCGGGCCAGCCGTCGAGCAGGTCCTCCAGCTGGTTGAGCGTCTCGATGTCCAGGTCGTTGGTGGGCTCGTCCAGGAACAGCACGTTGGGCTCGTCCATCAGCAGCCGCAGCAGCTGGAGCCGGCGCCGCTCGCCACCGGAGAGGTCGCCGACCGGCGTCCACTGCTTGTCCTTGCCGAAGCCGAACTGCTCGCACAGCTGGCCGGCGCTCATCTCCCGGCCCTTGCCGAGGTCGACCCGTGAGCGGACCTGCTCGACGGCCTGGAGCACCCGGGTCGCCGGGTCCAGCTCGGCAACCTCCTGCGACAGGTAGGCCAGCCGCACGGTCTTGCCGACCTTGATGACGCCCGACGCCGGCTGGACGTCGCCCTCCGAGGCGTACGCGTCGCGCAGGGCGCGCAGCAGCGAGGTCTTGCCGGCGCCGTTGACGCCGAGCAGACCGATCCGGTCGCCGGGGCCGAGCTGCCAGGTGACGTTCTCCAGCAGCAGCTTCGGGCCGGCCTTGACGGTCACGCCCTCCAGGTCGAAGACCGTCTTCCCGAGCCGCGCGTTGGCGAACTTCATCAGCTCGGACTTGTCGCGCGGCTCCGGCACGTCCGCGATCAGGGCGTTGGCGGCCTCGATCCGGTAGCGCGGCTTGGAGGTGCGGGCGGGGGCGCCGCGGCGCAGCCAGGCCAGCTCCTTGCGGGCCATGTTCTGGCGCTTCTGCTCCTCGACGGCCTCGATCCGGGAGCGCTCGGCGCGGGCGAAGACGTAGTCCGAGTAGCCACCCTCGTACTCGTGCACCTCGCCGTGCTGGACGTCCCACATCCGGGTGCAGACCTGGTCGAGGAACCAGCGGTCGTGGGTGACGCAGACCAGCGCCGAGCGGCGCTTCTGGAGGTGCGCGGCGAGCCAGTTGATGCCCTCGACGTCGAGGTGGTTGGTGGGCTCGTCGAGGACGACCAGGTCGGGCGAGCCGAGCAGCAGCTTGGCGAGGGCGATCCGGCGGCGCTCACCACCGGAGAGCGGGCCGATGACGGTGTCCAGGCCGTCGGCGAAGCCGGGCAGGTCGAGGCCGCCGAAGAGGCCCTCGATGATGTCGCGGATGCGGGCGTCGCCGAGCCACTCGTGGTCGGCCCGGTCGGCGATCACCTCGTGCCGGATGGTGGCCTCGGGGTCGAGCGAGTCGTGCTGGGTGAGGACGGCCATCTGCAGCCCGCCGGAGTGGGTGATCCGGCCGCCGTCCGGCTCCTCCAGCTTGGCGAGCATCCGGATCAGGGTGGTCTTGCCGTCGCCGTTGCGGCCGACGACGCCGATCCGGTCGCCCTCGCTGACGCCCAGGCTGACCGCGTCCAGCAGGGTGCGGGTGCCGTAGACCTTCGTGACGGACTCGATGGTGGCGAGGTTGACGGCCACGTGTGCTGCGCTCCTGGGTTCGGCGGTCGCGGGGCGGCCCACTGCTCGACGGCCGGGCACCCCTCTCGGGGACACCCCGATCTCTCCAGCCTAATGGGCCCGCCGCGGCACCTTCACCGCGTCAGCCCGCGACGGAGGCCCCCGGCACCGGCCCGTGGGTGGCATGCGCGGTCCGGCAGGTGCCGGAGGCCCTCAGCGCTTCGGCCACCACGGCGGCGGCCTCGGCGTCCTTGACCAGGAAGGCGCAGGTCGGCCCGGAGCCGGAGACGAGCGCCCCGAGCGCGCCCGCCTCGGTGCCGGCCCGCAGGGTGGCGGCGAGCGCGGGGCGCAGCGAGAGCGC
>NZ_JAHSQD010000864.1 GCF_020103755.1 Streptomyces sp. LS1784 | reverse complement strand
AGCGGAGGGGCACCGGAACCATCCGGTGCCCCTCCGCTTTTTCGTGCCCGTACGACCGGGAATCCGGAAGGGTGATCTCCAATTCCCGGCCATGGCCGGGACTTTGCCATCCCATGGGTTAGGTTCACCGAACAGGTGCTCCAACAGCACATCACCACCCCTGGGGGGAGGTGGAGTTGGCCGAAGAATTCAAGATCGACATGGGCCGGATGAAAACAGTGTCCAAACAACTCGACGAGTGCGGCAACCGCATGGGGCCAGGACGAGGAGAAGGAGAAGGCTCGGGAGTCACGCGTCGAGGCCCCGGGACCGCTTCCGAAGCCCGCGTACCGACCGGCGTCCGCACCGTTCCTGAACGCCGTCGGCTGAGAGGAAGACTCATGGTCAAGGACCTCCGTGTGACACTACCCGTTTCGGGCGGACAGCTCGCCGCCATACCCGAAGTGGCCGAGGCGGCACGGCGGGCCGAGACGCTCTACGGGGTCAGCCTGCTGAACGACGACGTGGCCCGCAACGTGGTGATCAGACACCTGCGGCTACGGAACCGGCTGGACTCCTTCGACGAACTGGCGTTGCTGCTCATCATCATGGGCATAGCGGTCTCCTCGATCACCGGCAATTGGGCGGCGGTGATCCTGGGGGTTCCGGCCGGAATCGCACTCTGGATATGGGACGCGAACCGCGGCTCGGCAAAGACCAACGCTTCCGTGCACTTCACCGCGTACATCGGTCTACTGAGCCAGGCCAGGCGCGCGGGGATGCCCTTCCAGATTCCCGCCGAGTGGGGAGCCGACACCGATCGGGCCTCGTGGGAACAGGACGCCGCGGCCGCTCCGCAACCACCGACCGCCCCGGCCCCGTACCCCACTGCCCCGACCGCGCGCCCCTCCGCTGCTCCCGCACCGTCCGGCTCGTGGTGGCCGACAGACGCCGTCATCGACCCGAAGTTCCCGGTACTGCCGGCCGCCGCACTCACGCGCCACTGGACACTGGCCGGCCGGGCACGTGAAATCGGTGCTCCGTACGCCCTCGACTTCCTCAACGAACAGGCCGTCCGGGGACTGCTCACCACCTTGCGGCGCTGCCGCCACTGGCACCTCGCATGGAGGTCGGTCTCCATCTTGGCTCTGCTCACGGCCGTGACCGTCTTCTCCATCGGCCAGGATCCCTCTCACATCGAGCGCGCCCAACAGTTCCGATCAGCCGCCATCGGACTGATGGCCGTCGGTGTGTGCACGGCCCTGCCGGCTCTGAAGACGTACCGGACCTGGCACCGCTCCGGGATGCACGACCACGCCAACGCCTACCTCGACCTGCTCATCGAGGCCCGCGCGTACGGCGTCCCGGTCCCCGTCCCGCCGACCTGGCTGGACGTGCGCAACCGGATCCGCAAGCCCTCATGACCTCCGTGGAAGGCCCAATGTCCGACATTCCGACAGCCACCGGGGACACCCGCCTTCAGATCCGCTTCGTCGTCCCGCCCGCCTTCCACGAGGTCCCGGTGCTGGGCACCGACGACCCGGTGGCCGAGGAGCTCTGGGAGCTGGTCTGCGAGGTGCTGGCCTCCCAGCCCGAGGAGGTGCGGGTGCGCTGGGCGGTGGCGCTGGCGGAGCTGATCCCGCCGATGGCGGAGGCCGGGGTGATCCACGCCGGGATGTGCCTGGTGGACGTGGACGGCCGTCCGAGCATGGCCACGATCACGGCCTCGCTGTGCCCACTGGAGGGCACCGACTACGCGGGCGCCGTCGACTTCCTGCTCACCCGGCTGGCCCTGTCCCGTCCGGAGGCGGAGGTGACGGCGGTCGAGCTGCCGGCCGGGCGGGCGGTGGCGGTGATCGACGCCGTCGCGACCGCGGTCGACGACGGGGCGACCCCGCTGGACGGCCTGGCGGTCCCGCTCGTCGACGGGGTACTGACCACCTCGGTGATCCAGGTGCACCTGCCGCTGCCGAACGAGATCGAGCTGCTCTCGCTGGAGCTGAGCACCCCCTGCCCGGAGGACTGGGTGCTCTACTCGGAGCTGTTCGCGGACGTCGTCCGCAGCATCCACCTGGAGTTCGCCGACCTCCCGACCGTCTCCGAGCCGCTGTACGAGATGGTGGACGAGGCGGTCGCCCAGCGGGTGAGGGCCGCGTTCGGGTGATCGAGTGAGGGTGATCAGCTGAGGGTAGCCTTGCCGGGGTGAGCACCTGTGCGACCGTGTCGCGTGAACTTTCGGAGCCGCTGGCCGCGACGGCGGCAGTGGCGACCACCTGGCTGCTGGTGGAGCAGAACGGGCCGTGGGGCGCGAAGGCGCTGGGCGAGAGCCACCTGGACGCGGCGGTCGGGCGGGCGCTGGAGGCGGCCGCGGCCGGGACGGGCGTGCGAGTGGCGCTGATCCGCCGGCCCGGGCGGCACGCGGACTGCCTGCCGA
>NZ_JAHSQD010000863.1 GCF_020103755.1 Streptomyces sp. LS1784 | reverse complement strand
TAGCCGCTGAACCAGGCGGCCTTCTTCTCGTCGGTGGTGCCGGTCTTGCCCGCGATCTTGCGGCCGTCGTCCATGGTCAGGGCGGCGGCGGTGCCCTTCTCCGTCACGTTCAGCAGGACGGCGTTGCCGCTACCCGCACCATCCGGGGCACACCCCGGGCGGCTCCAGCAGCGGTTCGGCGGCCGCGGTCGCGGCCGGGCTGGTGCCGCTGGCGATCGGCACCCAGACGGTCGGCTCGGTGATCCGCCCGGCCGCGTACTGCGGGGTGGTGGGCTTCCGGCCGACGTACGGGCGGATCCCGATCACGGGGGTGATCCCGAACGCGCCGAGCTTCGACACCCTGGGGACGTTCACCGCGGACCTGGCGGGCGCGGCCCTGGCGGCCCCGCTGCTCTGCGACGGCTGGCGGGCGGAGCACGGCGGGGCGGCCGCGCCCGTGCTCGGGGTGCCGGACGGGACGTACCTGGAGCATGCCGAACCGGCCGCGCTGCGCGCCTTCGAGGAGCAGCTGGCCCGGCTGGCGCGGGCCGGGTTCACGGTGCGCCGGGTCGAGCTGTTCCCCGACTTCGCCGAGATCGCCCGGCGGTTGCAGGCGGTCAACCGCTTCGAACTGGCCCGCAGCCACGCCGACTGGTTCGCCCGCTTCGGCGGGCTCTACCGGCCGGAGACGGTGGCGGGCATCCGGGCCGGCCAGGGCGTCGCGGCCGAGGACCGGGCGGCCGCTCTGGAGTTCCGGGAGCGGCTGCGCGAGTGGGTGGCCGCGGCGGGTACGGCGGCCGGGGTGGACCTGTGGCTGGCGCCCTCGGCGACCGGTGGGGCGCCGGAGGGCCTGCACAGCACCGGGGACGCGGTGATGTCGCTGCCGTGGAGCTTCCTCGGGCGGCCCGCGCTGAGCCTGCCGGCGGGGCGGACACCGGAGGGGCTGCCGCTGGGGCTCCAGGTGGTCGGTGCGGCGGGCGGTGACGAGCGGCTGCTGGCCCAAGCCGCCTTCCTGGAAAAGGTGGTGGCGGAGGGTTAGGCGAGCGCCGGGTCCGCCGGGTCGGTGCCGGGGCGCAGCCCGCCGGTGGCCCGGGCGCCGTCGAGGGCCTCGGCGACGATGTCGTACCACTCCCGGGCGCAGCCGGCGCTGGGGAGGGCCCGGGCGCGGGAGTAGGCGAGCCGGCTCTCGCGGAGGGCGCGGGCCCTGGCGCGAACCGTCGGACCTGCCCTAGGAGGCCCGGGGAGCCCCGGTGCCCCGGGGGTCGGGGCCGCGCTTCTCGTCGGGGAAGCGCGGCCCGCCGATCAGGTAGAACAGTGCGGCCGTCGGGAAGCCGAGCGAGGCGGCCAGCAACACGATGAACTCCCAGAACATCTTCCGCTCCTCGTCAGTCGCGGGCCGCCCGGACACCCGAAGGTGATCCCAAACCCGACCCGCTCCGATTGGCCGAATCGTCCGGTCACTGTCCGACGGTATGGCCGAATCACCCCGGCTGCCACCGGGCGCCGCGCCCCGGCCCTCGCCGCACCGGCGCACGGGTCTGGGCGCGGGCCGGGGGCGGCGGCCACACTGTCGGGATGCAGCTACAGCTCGCAGGGGAAGCACGGCGGCCCGACCGCGAGAGCGAGGACTTCGTGGCGGCCTCGCCGGAGGCGCTGGTCCTGCTGGACGGCGTGAGCTCGCCGGCCGGCCTGGAGTCCGGGTGCCGGCACGGGACGGTGTGGTACGTGCGCCGGCTGGGCGTGCACCTGCTCGCCCGGCTCACCGACCGGGCGGACCGCTCGATCGCCGAGTGCCTGGCCGACGCCATCGTGGAGACGGCCGCGCTGCACGGCGGCCGGTGCGACCTGGCCCACCCCAACACGCCCGCCGCGATGGTCGTCGCGGCCCGGCGGCACGGCGAGGCGCTGGAGTACCTGGTGCTCGGCGACTCGCTGCTGGTGCTGGAGTTCAAGGACGGCCCGCCGAAGGTGATCGGGGACAACCAGCGCTTCCCCGCCGGGGAGGAGCTGCGCCGCCAGGTGTGGGAGACCGTCCCCGGCTCGGCCGAGCGGGCCGCGCTGCACCTGGAGTACGCGCTGGCCGTGCGCGCCGCCCGCAACCGGGGCAACGGCCCGTGGATCGCCGCGGCCGGCCCGCGGGCGGCCGAGCACGCCGAGACCGGCTTCGTCCGGCTGGACCGGCTGCACGCGCTGGCCGCCCTCACCGACGGCGCCTCGCGCTACACCGAGCGCTTCGGGCTGGGCAGTTGGGCCGATGTGCTGCGGCTGCTCGCCGAGTCGGGGCCGAGCGAGCTGATCGCCCGGGTCCGGGAGGTGGAGCGGGCGGACGCCGACTGCGAGCGCTGGCCGCGCGGCAAGACGCACGACGACGCCTCGGCCCTCTACGCGCTGCTGTAGCGGACTCGGGCCCGGGCACCGCCGGGCGGCCCGGAGTCCGGCTC
>NZ_JAHSQD010000862.1 GCF_020103755.1 Streptomyces sp. LS1784 | reverse complement strand
GGCCCGGTCGAGGGCAGCCGCGTCCCCCGCGGCAGCCGCCGGCGCGAACGCGCCGCCCCCGACGAGGGCACCCTCGTCACCGCCTGCGACACCGTGACCGTCGCCCTGCGGCACGGCCTGGAGGCCGTCGACATCCTGAGACTGCGCCGCGCCTGCGGAGTCGTCCTGCAGAGCCGCAACGGCAGCACCGTCTCCTTCCTCGTCCCGGCCGGCACCTGGGAGACCTGGCACCTGCCCGGCAGCTCCTGTACCGCGGGCGCGCTCGTGCCCGTCGCCACCGACCCGCGCTGGGTGATCCCGCCCTCCGGCGTCGGCCGCACCGCGCGCCCCACTGACGCCTGGGTGCTCCGCTCCGCCCTCTGCGAGGCCGCCTGCACGCTCACCGCAGGCGGCCTCGGCCCGTTCTAGCAGGCGTACCGCGCGGATCCCGCCGGGCCCGTGAGCCTCCGGCCGGGTCCCCGCGGCACGCCCCTGACCTGTGGGTGTCCCTCCACGGCGGCGATAATGGCCGGCATGGGACGAAGCAGCAGAGCCGCGCGCGGCCCGGAGCCGGCGGCCACCACCGGACCGGGCGGACGCACCCACGCCCAGGGCCCGCTCAGCCGTCCTGTCGGCTCGGGCCTGGCCGAGCTGCGCCCGGACCGCGACCGCCCCGCCGCCTGGTCGCTGCTGATCGACGGCGCCCCGCAGTCCCTGGTCGACCTCGCCGACCCCACCCACCTCGGCTTCGAGTACCAGCGCCGGCTCGGCCACCTGATCGACCTGGTCGCCCCGCCCGGCCGCCCGCTCACCGTCCTGCACCTCGGCGGCGGAGCCCTCACCCTGGCCCGCTACACCGCCGCGACGCGGCCGCGCTCCCGCCAGCAGGTCGCCGAGATCGACACCGCGCTCACCGAACTCGTCCGCGCCGAACTCCCGTTGGAGCGCGGCTGGCAGATCAAGGTGCGTGGCGCGGACGCCCGCAGCGTGCTGGAACGCACCCCCGAAGGCAGCGTCGACCTGGTGATCACCGATGTCTTCTCCGGGGCTCGCACCCCGGCCCACTGCACCACCGTCGAGTTCACCACCCTCGCCGCCCGCGCCCTGGCCCCCGGCGGTTGGTACACCGCCAACATCGCCGACGGCGGGGCCCTGCCCTTCGCCCGCTCCCAGGTCGCCACCCTCGGCGCGGTCTTCCCCGAACTGTGCCTGATCGCCGACCCCGCCGTGCTGCGCGGCAAGCGCTTCGGCAACGTCGTCCTGGCCGCCGCCCACACCCCGCTCCCGATCGCCGACCTCACCCGCCGCGCCGCCTCCGACTCCGCCCACGCCCGGGTCGAACACGGCCGCGCCCTCACCGACTTCGCGGCCGGCGCCACCCCGGCGACGGACGCCACGGCGGCTCCGTCCCCGGAACCGCCGCCGGGGGTGTTCCGCTGACGGCCCGCCCGTCGCCGCACGGGCACCGGGGCCGAAGGCCCAACGCGGGTGGGCCGCGTCAACCCGCCGAGCCTGTCCCCGGGCAGCCATCGTCCCGCGCGTCCGCCGGTGCTCCTCCGCGCCGAGTCGCCCGCCGTAAAACCGTTGGCGGACGACCGAGTCGCGGCCGACAATGGCGCTGCCATCCGGCCACCGACCCGAAGGGGGCGCCATGGAGATCAGACCGGCCCGGCCGGAGGAGGCCGCGCTGCTGACCGGCATCGCGCTGCGGGCCAAGGCGTACTGGGGCTACGACGAGGCGTTCATGGCCGCCTGCCGGGCGGAGCTGGCCGTGGACGCCGGCGTGATCGAGCGGTCGACCACGATGGTGGCCGAGGACGGTGGCCGGGTGCTGGGGTTCGTCTCGCTCTCCGGTGCACCGCCGACCGGGTCGCTGGACCTGCTCTTCGTCGAGCCCGAGTCGATCGGCCGCGGCATCGGCCGCGCGCTGTTCGAGCAGGCCCGGAGCCTTGCCGTGGCGTTCGGCCTGCGCCGGCTCACCATCGACTCCGACCCGAACGCCGAGCCGTTCTACCTGGCGATGGGGGCCACCCGGATCGGCAGCACCCCGTCCGGCTCGATCCCGGGGCGTGAACTCCCGCAGCTGGTCCTGGACCTGGCGACGCCGTAGGCAGGGGGCCGGCCGCCGCCCGGGCCCGCTCAGTGGCCGCGGGGCAGTCCGCGGTGCTTGCACATGGCCGCCCCGGTGAGCAGCAGCCCGGCGGCGATGGGGGCGAGGACGGCGGTCGCGGTGGCGGGGCCGTCACCGGAGGTGGCCGCCGCGGCGGTGCCGACGATGGCCACCGGTTCGGGATTCCTGCCGCCGCCCGGTACGGCGGGAGCCGTGGAGCCGGGCGTCCGGTCGGGCCCGGTGACGGGCGCGGCCTCGTCGACGGCCGTGGCCGCCGCCTCCTGGACCACCGGTCCGTCCGTGGCCTCGCGCTGCCGGGGGGCGGTGGGGCG
>NZ_JAHSQD010000861.1 GCF_020103755.1 Streptomyces sp. LS1784 | reverse complement strand
GCCCCCGGGGCGGCGGCGCCGGGGACGACCGCGCCCGGCGCTCCCGCCCCCTCCGGCAGTGCCGCGCCCGGCGGCAAGGTGGTCAACGGCACCTCGGCCGCCAACCACCTGACCATCTCCACCGGCACCAGCACCGTCGCGCTGAACGGCGCCACCGTCGACTTCGGCACCGTCGTCCGCGACCTGGCCTGGTCCCCCGACGGCAAGAAGGCCGCCTTCGTCAACGGCAACGGCGACCTGATGACCGCCAACCCGGACGGCAGCGGCAAGGTCGTCCTCGCCAGGAACCCCGGTGGCGAGACCTGGTCCCACCCGACCTGGCAGCACGCCACCGCCGACCCGAGCGTCACCGCCGGCGCCGAGGCGCTGGAGCGGTACGCCGCCATCGTCTTCACCTCCGAGAAGAGCGGCACGCTGCAGCTGGCGAAGGTCCTCACCAAGTCCCCCGGCGCCACCCCCGAGGTGCTCACCCCGCGCATCTCCGAGGGCGGCGGCGATCCGCTGCCGCAGCCGCCGCAGACCGGCAACACCTGGGCCAACGCGGGCGGCCACCGGGGCGAGATCGTCTACGCCAACACCCCGGCCAACGAGGTGTACCTGTACGACGACTACATCCGTCCCGTGACCCGGGACCTGGGCAAGGGCTCGCAGCCGGCCCTCGCCCCGGACGGCGAGCACGTCGTCTTCGTCCGCTCGGTGAACGGGCACGACCACCTGTTCACCCGCTCCACGCAGATCGACCAGACGGCCGAGAGGGACCTCACCCCGTCGGCCACCACCGACTACACCGAACCCGCCTGGTCCCCCGACGGCAGGACCATCGCGGTCCGCACCCCGGACGGCATCAGCACCCTTCCCGCCGACGGATCGGCCGCACCGGCCCAGGTCTCCACCATCAAGGGCCTGCCGTCCTACCGCCCCTGACGGCAGGTCAACCGCAGTGGCGGTCACCGATACGAGGCCGAAACGCCGTTACCGGAACCTGATCCTTTCGACGGCGGACCGAAACCCGCTCCACACGGAAGCCTGACGTGCCGCGCCTACGGTGCCGCACATGCCCAAGACACCTGGAACGAAGGCCACCGACCGCACACTGCCCCGCAGGCTCGCCGCCGCGGGCGCCCTCCTGCTGAGCGCGACCACGGCGGCGGTGCTGCTGCCGAGCACGGCCCTCGCCGCGGAACGGGAAACCGTCACGACGCACTCCGGCACCACCACCGCGCAGGAGCGCGACCGGATCGACGCCTACTGGACGCCCGACCGGATGAGGCTGGCGGGCGCCCTGGTCCCCGAGATCACGCCCGTCCCCGAGGACGACAACACGCCCGACGACCCGCGGCCGCTGCCCGCGGACACCCCCGACCCCGGGGCCGTGTGGACCCACGGCGGAGCGGTGAACCGGAGCGTCGGGCGGCTCTTCTTCACCTTCTCCGACGGCTACGACGGCAGTTGCACCGCGACCGTCGTCAACAGCGCCAACCGCAGCACCGTCATCACGGCGGCGCACTGCCTGCGGGGTGTCGGGGCCCCCACGGCCGACGACACCTGGAACCACAACCTCTACTTCGTGCCCGGCTACCGCAACGGGACCAAGCCGCTCGGCGGGTTCAGCATCAGGACCATGGCCACCTCCTCCCGCTGGGACGCCGATCCGGCCGGGACCACCTCGGACGCGGTCGCCGCGGCCGGTCACGACACCGGCGTCCTGGTGGCGAACCGTTCAGCCGGGGGGCGGCGGATCGCGGACGTCACCGGCAGCCAGCAGATCGCGTTCACCCCGCCCGCCGAGGGCGAGTTCGTGCACGCCTTCGGGTATCCCAAGGACCGGCTGAACAACCCCGGCGGCCGGTACACCGGTTCGCGCATGATCCACTGCGCCGGACCGGCCCGACCGGGGCCCAAGGCCCCGCTGCTGTGGGGCGAGACCTGCGACATGTCGCACGGGGCCAGCGGCGGCCCCCACTTCGCCCGGTTCGACCCGGGCACCGGGACCGGCACGGTGGTCGGCGTCACCACCACCACCGAGGAGCTCGCGGGCGGCCCGGCCGGCACGCTGTACGCCACCCGCCTCGGGGACGGCGCCCACCGCCTCTACGACTGGGCGCAGACCCGAGCGGTCTGACCCCCGACGCCCCGGCTCGGCCCGGCCCGGTCGGCACTTCCCGCCGGCCGGGCCGGCGGGCCCTACGAGGTCTTCGCCAACTCGGCGCGCAGCTCGGCCAGGTGTTCGTCGGCCGACTCGTGCGGCAGGAACTCGACCACGTCGAGGAAGCGGAACAGCACCCGGGTCTCGGTGACCGCGTACTCGTAGTCGCCGAACCCGACCACCGCGCCCGCGCCGCCGCGCGCCGCACCCCGGACGGCGGCCGAGGTCAGCTCGTCGGCGGGGTCCTCGGCGCTCGCCCGCCGCCGGGCGTTGGGG
>NZ_JAHSQD010000860.1 GCF_020103755.1 Streptomyces sp. LS1784 | reverse complement strand
CGGGCGGCGGCGCGGTGCTCGCCGGGGCGGTGCTCACCGCCGGGGACGCGGTGCGGCGCGACCTCTTCGGCGAGCCGTAGCGGCGGCGGGCCGTGGCGGCAGCCCTCGGGTCCTCACCCGGGCCGCCGGTACGGCAGGATGGCGCAAGGGGGCGCCTGCCTCCGGATCTCGAACCACCGTCAATCTCGAACCACCGTCAGGAGACGCACATGGGCCAGCCCGAGGTGCCGGCCAACCCGTACCGCATCGGCGAGGCCGCGGCGCTGCTCGGCGTCAGCGCCGACACCATGCGGCGCTGGGTGGACGCCGGGCGGGTCGCCGCCGTGCGGGACGAGCACGGGCACCGGATCATCCCGGGTGCCGAGCTCGCCGCCTTCGCCCGGGAGCTGGCCCGGCCGGAGAACGCCGAGGCGGAGGGCCGGCCGTCCTCGGCCCGCAACCGCTTCCCGGGGATCGTCACCGGCGTGGTGCTCGGTGACGTGGCCGCGCAGGTGGAGATCCAGGCCGGGCCCTTCCGGGTGGTGTCGCTGATCAGCCGGGAGTCGGCGGAGGAGCTGAACCTGGTCCCCGGTGCACCTGCCACGGCGGTCATCAAGTCCACCAATGTGATGATCGAGCGGCGCTGACGCCCCACCGGCGAATCCCCGAGCGACCCGGAACGAGACGAGCCCCCGAGCGGCCCGGAACGACCGGAACGACGCCGGACGACCCGGAACGAAGCGGAACCGAACGAGAGGCCCGAATGCCACCGCCGCACCTGCCGACCACCCAGAGCGCCGTGCTCGCGATCGAGGCCGTGGCCGGCCGGCACGGCCGCACCGTCCGCGCCCAGCACGACATCGGCCGCGACCGGACCTTCGCCGGGCTGGTCGGCCCGGGCGGCCCGGGTGATCCGGACGGGGGACCGGACGCCATCCCGCACGAGGCGCTGCTGGAGTTCGGCGGCCGCCCCGCCGTCACCGTCCGGCTGTTCACCCACGACGAGGTCACCGTGACCGTCGAGGGCATCGCCTTCGACGTCGATCGCGACCGCGTCCCCGGTTTCCTGAACGCCGTCTGGTCCGACCTCGTGCACGTCAAGGCGCGCACCTTCCCACCGTCCACCACGCTGATCGTCACCGTCCCGGGGGAGCCGGGCTACCGCGAGGGCATCGGCGTCCACAGCCTCACCCCCTGGCTCGCCGGAAGGATCCGATGAACGCCGTCGCCAAGCCGCTCGCCGTCGCCCACCGCGGTGACCCGTACCGCTTCCGCGAGAACACCCTGCCCTCCGTCGAGTCCGCGCTGGCCGCCGGGGCCGACGCCGTCGAGGTGGATGTCCAGCTCACCCGCGACCGGGTGCCCGTCCTGCTGCACGACCACACCCTGGAGCGGCTCTGGGGCGACCCGCGCCCGATCGACCGGGTCACCGCCGAACAGCTGGAGGAGCTGCGACGGGGCCCGCTCGCCGTCCCCACCCTGGCCGAGGCGGTCAAGGCGGTGGCCGCCGTCGAGGGCCGCCGGCTGCTGATCGACCTGGACGACCCCGGGCCGGCCGCCGCCACCTGGTCGGTGGTCACCGGGCTCGACGCCGAACGGGCGGTCGCCTTCTGCGGCCCCGTCGGCGCCATGCTCGCGGTGCGCGAGCTGAGCCCGGACGCCGAGATCGCGCTCACCTGGAAGCAGCCCCGGATGCCCGTGCGCGCCCTGCTGGACGACCTGCGCCCGCGCTACCTCAACCCGCCGTTCGGCCTGGTCACCACCGAGTTCACCGCCGCCGCGGCGGACGAAGGGCTCGCCGTCTCCACCTGGACCGCCGACCTGCGCCGCACCATGCGCCGGCTGCGCGACACCGGGGTCGCCTCCATCACCTCCAACCGGGTCGGCGTCCTGCGCTCGGTGCTGGACGGCCGCCGGTGAGCGTGCCCGCACCGGGACCGGCCCTCGGGCAGCGGGCGCTCGGCCGGGCCCTGCTGGCCCGTCAGCACCTGCTCGCCCGCACCGACCTGGCACCCGCCGCGCTGATCCACCACCTCGGCGGGCTCCAGGCCCAGGCCGCACCCCAGCCGCCCTACCTCGGCCTGCTCGCCCGGCTCGACGGCTTCGCGCCCGAGCAGCTGAGCGCGCTGATCGAGCAGCGGACGGTGGTCCGGATCGCCCTCCAGCGCGGCACCATCCACCTGGTCACCGCCGACGACTGCCTGACGCTGCGCCCGCTGCTCCAGCCGATGCTGGACCAGGCACTGCGGACCACCTACGGCAAGCGGCTCACCGGGCTGGACCTGGACGCGCTCGCCGCCGAGGCCCGCACCCTGGTGGAGGAGGAGCCGCGCACCTTCCAGCAGCTCGGTGCGCTGCTCGCCGCCGGCCTCCCGGACCGCGACCCGGCCGCCCTCGCCCAGGCCGCCCGCTGCCGGCTGCCGCTGGTGCAGGTCCCGCCGCGCGGG
>NZ_JAHSQD010000086.1 GCF_020103755.1 Streptomyces sp. LS1784 | reverse complement strand
CGGCGCGACCGCCATCGGGGGGGCCGCCACCGGCATGCCCACGGGGGCCGCCATCGGCGCGGCGAACCCGCCCGCCGCCGCCCGCCGCTCCAGCTTGTCCAGCCGTGCCTGCAACGACAGCTCGTCGCTGTAGGCGCCCGGCAGCATCACCCGGGCGCAGATCAGCTCCAGCTGCAGCCGCGGCGCCGCGTTGCCGCGCATCTCGGTCAGCCCGGTGTTGACGAGGTCGGCGGCCCGGCTCAGCTCGGCCGCGCCGAACGCGTCCGCCTGCGCCTGCATCACCGCGACCCGGTCGGCCGGGGCGTCGATCAGCCCCTTCTCCCCCGCGTCCGGCACGGTGGCCAGGATCACCAGGTCGCGCAGCCGCTCCAGCAGGTCGGTGACGAAACGGCGCGGGTCGTGCCCGCCCTCGACCACCCGGTCGATCACCTGGAACACCGTCGCCCCGTCGTGCGCGGCGAAGGCGTCCACCACCTCGTCCAGCAGCGCGGAGTCGGTGTACCCGAGCAGCGCCGTGGCCATCTGGTACGTGACGCCGCCCTCGTCGGCCCCGGCCAGCAGCTGGTCCATGACCGACATCGAGTCACGCACCGACCCGGCACCCGCCCGCACCACCAGCGGGAACACGGCGTCCTCGACCTGGATGCCCTCCCGGCCGCACACCTCCGCCAGGTAGTCGCGCAGCGTGCCGGGCGGGACCAGCCGGAACGGGTAGTGGTGCGTCCGGGACCGGATCGTCCCGATCACCTTCTCCGGCTCGGTGGTCGCGAAGATGAACTTGAGGTGCTCCGGAGGCTCCTCGACCACCTTGAGCAGCGCGTTGAAGCCGGCCGAGGTCACCATGTGCGCCTCGTCCAGGATGAAGATCTTGTACCGGCTGTGCACCGGCGCGAAGAACGCCCGCTCGCGCAGCTCGCGCGCGTCGTCCACACCACCGTGCGAGGCGGCGTCGATCTCGATCACGTCGATCGACCCGGGCCCGCCGGTCGCGAGGTCCCGGCAGGACTGGCACTCCCCGCAGGGCGTCGGCGTCGGCCCCTGCTCACAGTTGAGGCAACGGGCCAGGATGCGCGCGCTCGTCGTCTTGCCACAGCCGCGCGGCCCGCTGAACAGGTACGCGTGGTTGACCCTGTTGTTGCGCAGGGCCTGCTGGAGCGGAGCGGTCACGTGCTCCTGCCCGATGACCTCCGCGAAGGTCTCGGGGCGGTAGCGGCGGTACAGGGCTAGGGACACACCACCGACGATATCGGGACGGACCGACAAACGCGTCGCCCCTCACCCCCGGCCAGGGCCCCGGGAACGCAAAGACCCCTCGTGCACCCGCCAGAGCCCTCCTACCCTTGCTGCCTTCCGGCCCTGGGGGGGTTCAGAGAGATGACGCCACACGAGGGGCTGACCCCCACACTACCGGATCCCGGCCCCGACGATCCACAGGCCACCCCCACCCTCCCGCCTGCGGGATAGGTGGTCGCGACCACCCCGAAACATGTACTAAGCTCTCCCTCGGAGGATTCGCCTAGAGGCCTAGGGCGCACGCTTGGAAAGCGTGTTGGGGGCAACCCCTCACGAGTTCGAATCTCGTATCCTCCGCCTTTGATCGAAGGCCCGGACCGCTGCGAAGCGGTCCGGGCCTTCGTCGTCCCGTGGTCGCGGTCTTTGCCGTCAGCTGGACCGACTCCACGTCGCCATCTGTTCCCGGAAGGTCGGGCAGCTGACGATGTCCGTCTTGCTGCACTGGAGGGCATGGGTCAGGAGCTGGTGGGCGTGGTCGAGATCGACCATGCGCTGCTCGATCTCGGCGACCTTGGCGCGGATCATCGCCTGCCTGCGCGGCTGGTCCTGCTGGAACTCCCTGACCTCGGCCAGGCTCAGCCCGGCTTGCTGGAACTTGCGCAACAGCACGATCCGCTCCGCGGCCTGCGGCGGATAGCGCCGCTGCCCACCCTGCCGTTCGGGCGGAGGCAGCAGGCCGTGGCGTTCCCAGAACCGGATGGCTGACGCGGGAACGTTGGCGATCTCGGCAAGCTGACCGATCGTCATACGCAAGCTTCGCCCCTCCCCTTTCTCTCGTCATCTCGTCGTACCGGCCCGACGCTTGACTTGAACCTTAGTTCAAGTCGCAGAGTGGCTGGCACGTGCAGCGGCGGCGAACCGGCCGCCGCCGACAGAGAATTGGGAGATGAAGAGATGACAGACGCACCTGAAGTGACGAGCCGGGCCCACCAGCTCGTCGAGGCTGCCCGGCAGCTCTTCGTGGCGGGGGTGATGTCGCACTCCGGACACGCCAACCTGAGCGTCAGGCTCGACGCCGACCGCTTCCTGCTGACCCCGGGATTCGTCCGCGACCTGGAACCCCACCAGCTGGCGACCGTCGGTCTCGACGGGCAGGTCCTGGAAGGAGAACTGCGCTCCGTCAGCGTCGAGATCATCGCCATGCACAGCGTCGTCTACCGCGCCCGCCCGCACGTGGGCGCGATCATCCACACCCACTCACCCGCCGCGACGGCCTTCGCGGTGGCCCACCGGCCGCTGCCGTGCCGCACCGAACCGATGCTCCGCTTCGGACAGCCCGAGGACGTACCGGTGGTGCCCTGGGGGCCGCGCGGGTCGGACGTGTCGGTCCGGGGCATCGCCGACGTCCTGGAACGACGCCCGACGACGGCCGCGGTCCTCCTGGCCAACCACGGGCTGCTGGTGTTCGGCCCGGACGCGGCGGCTGCCGGCCACCTCGTGGTGGCGATCGAGGAAAGCGCCGAGGCCGAGATCGCCGCCGCGGCGATCGGCGGGGCCGTGGACTTCCCCGAGGGCGCTCTGGAGGCCGTCCGGGCCTCGATCGCACGGGTCTCGTCATGACCGACCACACCTTCGCCGAGCGTTCCGAAGCCCTGCGGGACCGCTACCGCACGACGCTCGGAGCCGTCCCGGGCGCGGTGGAGGACCGTCTGCGGGTGGCCCAGGCCTTCGGCCGGCTCCCCACGGAGGAGGCGTTCACGGCCCTGCGCCACATCGTGCTGGCCGACAGCCCACTCGGTGGTCGAGTGCAACAGTTGGTCCACTTCGGGCAGCTGCTGGCTCTCGGTCGGGCGGAACCGGCCCGGATCCACGCCCGGGGAGCACTCCACGCGGGCGCCGGCATCGCCGACCTCATCGGAGTCGCCGAGACCGCGCTCATCACCTCGGGCACGCCGGCCTACGCGCTCGGCATCGAGATCATCGTCGAACTCCTGCAGGACGACGACGGCCAGGCCGGCTGACCACCGAACAGGTGACGCAGGGCGCGCGAAGTCGCTGTCCTCTGCCCGGGGCTGGTCGAGCAACGGGCCCCACGACTCCTCCCGGCCTAAGGCGGGGCGGATGGCGCAGCTCGCCCGGAGTCTGCTGATGGACCCGGGAGAGCCCGGTCTTCGAGGCCACCAGCGCCCCCGGGCACCTGTTTCGGCGCATGGCCCGGCCCGGCCCTGGTCTCAGTTCTGGTCTCGTTCACCCCCGTCCGGCTGGGTTCGGCCGCTGCCCAACGGTTCGCTTCCCCGCAGGTCAGAACGGGTACGGACGCCGGCGGACAGGGTTCGGGAGAATTGGAAAGCGTGTTGGGGGCAACCCCTCACGAGTTCGAATCTCGTATCCTCCGCCTTCACGAAGGCCCCGACCGGTTCGCCGGTCGGGGCCTTCGTCATGCCCGCGATTGCACCGGCACGAGCCGCCGGGGCGGCTCAGCGCGGAGCGCCCTTGCCCGGGAGCCGGTGGCGGAGGGCGTCCTGGGAGTCGACGTACTTGAGCATGAGGCGGGCGAACTCCAGGCGCTCCCGCTCGGTCCAGTCGGCGGTGATGTACTCGAAGGCCGAGCGCTGGTGGCGGCCGAAGCGGGCCATCAGCTCACGGCCCTCGGGGCTGAGGTGGAGGACGGTGCGGCGACCGTCCCGCTGGGAGGCGGCGCGGATCAGGTAGCCGGCCGAGATGGAGTCGGAGACCATACGGCTGGCCACCGACGGGTCCACACCGAGGTGCTGGGCGACCGCGCCGACGGTGACCTCGCCGGCATCCTCCCTCTCGGCGTCCAGGACGATCCTCAACACCAGCGTGCGACTGAGGTCCTTCTGGGAGATCGGGTCCTCGACTTCCAGGAGCGAGGAGCGCCGCAGCTTCCCGAAGGCCGGACCCACGGCGTCCAGCAGCTCGTCCGCCGTCTTCGGCTCGCGCTTCGTCATGCCCCCATCGTACAGACATGGATGACTCCACGAAGGCATGTGTTGACTCTCAAATGTGTGCATGTAAACATGCATATGTCGCCCAGCAACGAATGGAGCTTCCCATGGCCATCCTCATCACCGGCGCCCGCGGAAAGGTCGGCCAGGCCGTCATCGGCCGCCTGCACTCCGCCGGTCGCACCGTCCGCGCCGCCAGCGCCAACCCCGCCGAACTGGCCGTCCCGGCGGGCGTCGAGACCGCCGAGCTCGCCCTCGACCGGCCCGAGACCTTCGATGCCGCGCTCCGCGGCGTCCGCCAGGTCTTCCTCTACCCCCAACCCGCCGGCATCCACGAGCTGGTCAAGGCCGCCGAGGCCGCCGGCGTCGAGCACGTCGTCCTGCTCTCCTCGTCCTCCGTCCTCGGCCCCCACGCCGAGAACGACCCGCTCGCCGGCCACAGCCTCCAGGTCGAGCGCGCCCTCGCCGCCTCCAATCTCACCTGCACGTTCCTGCGCCCGGACGCCTTCGCCAGCAACTCCCTCGGTTGGGCCCACTTCATCGGCCGGTCGATGCCGATCCAGCTCGCCTACCCGGACGCGCACATCGCACCCATCCACCCCGAGGACATCGCCGACATCGCCGTCGAGGCCCTGACCGGCACCTCCCTCACCGGCCGCTCGGTCACCCTGACCGGCCCCGAGTCGCTCACCTTCCGCGAGCAGCTCGCCGTCCTCGCCGACACCCTCGGCCGTGAGATCCCAATCGAGCAGATCACCCGCGCCGAGGCCGAGCAGCAGATGGGCGACTACATGCCCGCGCCGATGGTCTCCTCGCTGCTCGACCTGTGGGAGGCCGCCGACCACGGTCCGGCGGCCATCGCCGACACCACCGAAACCCTCCTCGGCCGCCCCGCCCGCACGTACCGGCAGTGGGCCCACGAGAACGCCCCCGCCTTCACCCGGCACTGATCCGGACGGGTCCACACCACGAGGCCCGTCCCCTCCACCCAAGGGATTCCATGTCCACGGCCTTACCCCAGGCCCCCTCCACCCCGCAGACCACGCCCGACCGCCGCCGCTGGGCCGTCCTCGCCGTCGTCCTCCTCGCCGCAGTCCTCGACCTCCTCGACGCGACGATCACCAACGTCGCCGCCCCGACCATCGCCACCGATCTGAACGGCGGCGACGCCCTCGTCCAGTGGCTCGGCGCCGGTTACGCCCTTGCCATGGGCGTCCTGCTGGTGGTCGGCGGCAGGCTCGGTGACAAGTTCGGACGCCGCCGCCTGTTCCTGGTCGGCCTCACCGGTTTCACCCTCACGTCCGTCGCCTGCGGCCTGGCCCTCGACCCCGCCTCCCTCATCGGCTTCCGCCTGCTCCAGGGAGCCTTCGGTGCCCTCGTGATCCCACAGGGCTTCGGCATCCTCGGCGCGGCCTTCCCCCCGCACGAACTCGGCAAGGCGTTCGGAGTCTTCGCTCCCTGCCTCGGCCTGTCGGCGATCAGCGGTCCGGTCCTCGCCGGGTTCCTCATCGACGGCTTCGGCTGGCGTTCCATGTTCCTGATCAACATCGCGCTCGGCGGCCTCGCGATCGCACTGGCCACGCGGCTGCTGCCCCGCGACAGCGGCGACCGGACGGTCACCGTCGACGGTCCGGGCTCCGGATTGCTCGCCACCACGATGCTCGGCCTGCTCTACGGCCTGATCGACGGCTCCAGCCACGGCTGGACGCCCGTCCCCATCCTCTCCCTCACCGCCGGAGCCCTGCTCTTCGCCCTGTTCTGCCTGCGCCAGCGAAGCGCCGCCAGCCCGCTCATCGAACCCTCGCTGCTGAAGAACCGCGGCTTCACCTCCGGCCTGGTCCTCGGCCTCGTCTTCTACGCGGCGGTCGCCGGCCTGCTCCTCGTCCTGTCCCTCTTCCTCCAGGACGGGCTGCACCGCACCCCGACCCAGGCCTCGCTCGGCCTCGCCCCGATCGCCGCCGGCATCATCCTCGCCTCGATCGCCGCGCACCGTCTGATGGCCCGCCTCGGCCGAACGCTCATCCTCGTCGGCCTGCTGCTTACGCTGGCCGGGACGCTGTCGCTGCTCGTCCTGATCCAGGCCACCACCCCGACAGCATGGATTCTCATCGCCCCGGTCCTCGTCACCGGCCTCGGCCTCGGCACCTGCTTCGGCACCGTCTACGAGGTCACCCTCGGCGGCGTCGGCCCGAAGGAGTCGGGCAGCGCCAGCGGTTCCCTCTCCGCCGTCGCGCAACTCGCCAACAGCATCGGCGCCGCAGCGATCACTACCGTCTACTTCCACACCCCCGGCGGCTCCACGAACGCAGCCGTCCACAGCCTCGCCGTGGTCGCCGTCGCCGCTCTTGCCTGCTGCGCCCTCGTGTGGCTGCTGCCCCGCAACGCCCGACCCCGGCACCACTGACCCACCCAGGAGCACCACATGAAGCCCATCGGTTACTGGCTCAACCGCACCGACAAGGCCCTCACCGGCTACATGAACTCCATGCTGGCCGAGTTCGGCCTCACCCGACTCGCCTGGCAGGTCCTCAACGTCGTCGGGGACGACCCGCGGGCCACCGACACCGACGTGCTGACCGTCCTTGCCGCCAACGCCGATGTCGACGCTCTGACCGGCGCCATCGAGACCGTCGTCGCCGACGGCTGGGCCGCCCGCCCGGAGCAGGGCCGCCTCGCACTGACCGCCGACGGCCGCACCCGCCTCGCCGAGGTCGCCGAACGCGTCGACGCCTTCCGCGAGTTGTCGACGGCCGGTATCACTCGTGAGGAGTACCGGATCGCCATCACCGTCCTGGAACGGATGACCCACAACCTGGATGGCAGGGCAGAACAATGACTCCACCCAAGCCGCAGCTTCGTCATCGGTAGCTGAATTGCAAGGGCGACCGATCCGGCCCTGGTTGCAGTTCTGGTTGCATTCACCCCGGTCCGGCCACGTACGAGCCTCATCGGACGCGCCGCTCCGCCGCAGATCAGGACGTACGCGGACGCTCTCGGACGGCAGGACGAACAGTTGGAAAGCGTGTTGGGGGCAACCCCTCACGAGTTCGAATCTCGTATCCTCCGCCTTTGCCCAGTAGGGCAGTCGAAGGCCCGGACCGCTTGGCGGTCCGGGCCTTCGTCATGTCGTGGTCTCAGTTTTGGCCCCAGTCGGTCCGGCCGGTTCTGACCGGGCAGCGGGGAGCGCCGACGGCTTCACGGAGTCGGCGCGACGGCGAGCAGGCCGGTGGCACGGTCCGCAGTGAGCACGCCGAGGATGTAGCCGTCCTCGTCGACGACGGGCCGGACCGCCAGGTGCTTGATCCGCATCGCGAGCGCGGCCAGGGCCAGGCCCATAGTCGGCCAGGCGAACGGGCCGCGCTGGTGCGAGGTGGCGCTGATCGTGGTCCGCTCGGTGCACCAGGAGCGGGCCAGGAACGGGTGGAGTCCGGTGCGGGTGACCAGCCGCCCTACTCCCGTGGCGAGCGGCCCGGAGGAGACCGCGGCGGAGTAGCCTGGGAGGCAGACAACCGAGGACATTCCGCACACCGGCATCAGCGCCGACGTCGCCCTGGGTCGTGATGGGTCCCTCGTGGACCGGACGGGCGGCTTCGCATGATGCCGATTCCTTTCCCCACCTTTTCCTCTTCCGGGCCATGGTCGGTGCCCGACACCCCGCTGCTGCCGCGGCTGGAGCTGGAGCCGACGATGTCGCGGGAGGGCGTCTTCGACGGGGCCTGGTGGCCCCGCTCGAACCACGTCCTCGCCGAACTGCCGGACCTGATCACCGCGCTCGGCGCCCACTTCGGACGCATCGTCCGGGTCGGCCTCGACACCACGGCCTGGGACGGCGTGCCCCGGTCCGTCGCGGCGAACGGCCTGACGATCAGGATCAACTGGTTCGCCGGCAGTGACGCGACGATCAGCGTCACCCGGGGCTTCCAGGACCACTTCCTGCTGCTGGTGGTACCGCCCGGCACCGACCCGGCGACGGCCGCCTCGGCGATGGCCGGCGCCTCGGCGACCGGGAACCACACCCCGGCGGCAGAACTTCTGGTCGGCTGAGCGGTCCGGCACCGCCACGGGCCGAGCCGCGGGCCGAACGTCGGCCGAGTTTTCTCCGCCGGGCTGCACGGCGCTCCCGCCGTGCAGCCCGGCGTCGTCAACCGCACCGCCTCGGCATGGCGGTCCACGCCGACACTCCGAACAGGAGGGGGACGGTCGAGGCGGTGAGGCGGGCGTCGTAGAGGCGTCCGCCACGGATTCCCGCCCCGGCGCGAACCGGTCATCGCCGCTCATCCAGGCGGGCGGCCGCACCGGCGTCGACCGATGATGGAAGTCGGGGGCGCGCGACGTTCGAGAGCGGCGTATGGCTGTATGGCATGTTCGGGACTTCACACCGGACGACCTCGAAGCGGTGGTCCGGCTCGATGCCGAGAGTGCCACCACGGATCGCGCCGCCGTCTTCCGCCTCTCCGACGTGGTCGCCGCGTTGCAGGCACGGAATCCGAGCGTCGTCGTGGTGGCCGACGGACATCTCGTGGGCGCGGCGGTGGGCCGGGTGGACGGGGACCGGGCATGGGTGCTGCGCGTCGCCCTGCACCCCGCCTGGCGGAACCTGGGCATGGGCACCGCCCTGCTGTCCGCGCTGGAGCATCGTCTGCGGGACGCCGGCGCCAGGATCGTCGCGGCGCTGCTGCCCGATGAGGAGACCGGCGCCACCGCACTGGTCAACTCCGGATTCCGCCCCCACCGGGGGCTCACGTACTTCGAGAAGTCGGAGGCCGTCAGCGCCCAGGGCGCGACGGTCCTGGCGATGCTGGGCGCGGTCATGCCCGAAGCCCGTCTCTGGGAGCGGCTCACGGGCATGGCCGACGAGAAGCGGCTCATCGAACGGCGACTGGTGCTGCCCCTGGCGAACCCCGAGCTGGCGGACGCCCACGGAGTGGAGCCACCCCGCGCGGTCGTGCTGTTCGGCCCGCCGGGTACGGGCAAGAGCACGTTCGCCAAGGCCGTGGCCGGTCGGCTCGGCTGGCCGTTCATCGAGATCTTCCCCTCCCGGCTCGCCTCCGAGGACGGGCTGGCCACCGGACTCAGCCGCCGCTTCGAGGAGGTGGCGCAGCTCGACCATGTGCTGCTCTTCATCGACGAGGTCGAAGAGGTCGCCGGTACGCGCAGCATCGCCGCCCCCGCGTCGGTCGGCGTGGTCAGCGAACTCCTCAAGTCGATCGTGCGGTTCCGTGACCGCGACGGCCGGCTCCTCGTCTGCGCCACCAACTCGGTGGCCGCACTGGACCCGGCGTTCCTGCGCCACGGCCGGTTCGACTACGTCCTGCCGGTCGGGCCACCCGACTCCGCGGCCCGCGACGCGCTGTGGGCCGGCTACACGGCGAAAACGGGTACCGCCGCCGACACGGCGGTCCTCGCCGAAGCCAGCGAGGGCTTCACTCCCGCCGACATCAGGCAGGTCGCCATGGCGGTCGCCCAGAGCACGTTCGAGCACACGCTCGACACGGGGGAGCGGACCCAGCCCAGCACTCAGGACTATCTCGACGCCATCCACCGCACCCGTCCGACCGTTTCCGAGGAGATGGCCCGGGAGTTCGCCGACCAGGCGGTCCGCTACGGGCGCGTCTGAGCGGCCGCCCTCGTCCCTCCGCCGTCGACGGGCGGCGACGCGCAGGGGCCGCAGTCGCGTTCCGACTTCCTGCCGTCGGCCGTCGCTCCCTCCGACGGCGCCGGTGAGGCCGGCAGGCGGGCGGATGTCGCCCGCAGCCGGGCCGCCTCCTGGCCGGCACCCGCGTAGTCGGCGGGACGGGAGCCGCCCGCTACGGCCGCAGGGCCGGGTGTGTCACTCGCGTGACGACGGATCAACCGCGACCGGTGGACTCCGCCCGGCTACCGCTGAGCAGCCGGGCAACCGCCGCCGACGGCCTGCGGTTCGCCCGGAGCGGATCCCCGTCAGTACTCGGAGCCGCTCCGCAGGTAGGTGCCCGCGACCTGGAGCCACGCTCCGGGGCCGAAGCCCGCCTCCACCCCGGTGCGAGGTGTCCCGAAGACCCGCAGGACGCGCGGCGCGCCGCTCGGATGCAGGTCGTACTCGAAGGTGACGCCGTCCGCGCTGTCCTCGTACTGCAGGTCCAACGGCCCCTTGGACGGCTCCGCCGGTGCCCGGGCCTCGGCCGAGAGTTTCACGTGGACGGACATCTCCGCGTCCCGCCTTCCTGTCTGCCCGAGCAGCCCAGCCCGCACTGCCGGTCCTCTCAGGTCGCTTCCGCCGGCGGCTCGGAGCCGATGCCGGTGGCGATGAGGATCTGCTGTGCCGAGTCGGTTCCGCCGGCCTCGATCGCGCGTGCCATCGCGGCCAGCGCCGCATCCCGGCTCGCCTGCGGGGGGACGACGAGCAGGCTGAAGTGGTCGCGGTCGCCCCGTGTGATGATCACCGTGTCGTCGCCGACCGGGTAGCGGTCGATGTGCACCGACCGGCCGTCGACCATCAGCCGGGCCGGAACGTCGTCCCAGGCGTCCGTGTCCAGTCCGACGCTCGCGATCGGGCCGAGGTGTTCGGTCAACGCATGGAGCAGACTGGGCAGTTCCGCGCCAACGTCCCGTGAGTGCGGCCACCATGCGCCGTCGAGCGCACCCTCGCGTGACTGTGTGGTCTCCAGGCGCAACACGACCGTCCCCGGCTTCGCCACCTGCCGGAACCGGTCCGGCAGCAGTCCCGGGTGGGAGGCGCCGGTCTCGTCCGACATGGCTCGCCACCTATCCGCGGGCGCAAGTCCGGCCCGCTGACGCCGGGCGACCCGCCGGACTGCGGCTTCGGACGCCCCGGTGTTCCCACCGTACTCCGCACCTTGCCGGACCGGTCCAGCGGCGGCGGGCGTCTCAGCGCCACTCGATCAGGAACAGGGTGGCGTCGTCGCTCGTGCGCCCGCCCCGCTTCTCCTTCAGGACGTGGGAGAGCGCGCGCACCACGGCCCTGACCCCGTCCTGCGACCGCTCGACGCGGTCGACCCAGTCGATGAGTTGTTCCTCCCCGAACTGCTCGCCGCCGGCCTCGCGCTCCTCGACCAGTCCGTCCGTGAAGCACAGGACCCGGTCGCCGTGCCGCAGCGCCCGCTCGCTGATCACCGGCTTCTCGCCGCCGAACCCCACCGGCAGGGTGGTGGCGCTCTCCAGCCGTTCGACGACGACGTGGTCGCGGATCAGCAGCGGCTGAGGATGTCCCGCATTGACCCACTGCAGGTGGCCGGTCACGGTGTCCAGGCGCATCATCTGCGCGGTGACGAAGTGGTCTGGCCCGAACTGCTCGGCGATGGCCCGGTCCATGAACGCGTAGATCTCCGCCAGTCCGATGTCGGCGCGCCGGGCGTGCCGGTACGCGCCGATGGCGACGGTCGCCATGGTGGCGGCGTCCAGCCCGTGACCCATGGCGTCGATCGTGGCCACGTGCAGGACGTCGTCGTTGAGCGCGTAGTCGAAGCTGTCGCCGGCCACCTGGTAAGCCGGTTCGAGGATGCCCGCCACGGCGACCCGGGGAACGGTCATCGACAGCGGAGGCAGCAGCGACCACTGGATCTCCGCGGCAACGCTCATCGGTTCCGTGCGCCGGGCCTGGAAGATCCGGTCGGTGTAGCCGGTCCTGGTGACCAGCAGATCAGCGACCAGGGTGGCGAAGCGCCGCAGCAGCCGCCGGTCGTCCTCATCGACGGTGTCGAGCGTGAGAGCCAGCACCCCGACCTCGTCGCCGCCGTCCAGCAAGGGCAGGTAGACCCGCACCCCGCCGGCCTGTGACACCTCGACGGGGAGACCCCGCAGAAAGGCCGCACCCGCGGGGAACCCGTCGATCGGCACCGGCTCCCCGGCGGTCAGCCCCCGACCCGGCAGCGGTACCAGCACCAGCTGGCCGTAGTCCTGCAGCAGGAGCGCCGGATCACGGCCGCCGACCGTCGTCACCGCGTCGGCGATCAGCGGAGCGATCAGGTGGAGCGGCAGCTCGTGGGCCTGATCGAGCAGCGCGCCAAGCAGGCGTTCGCCAAAACCCTCAGCCCGATCCAGTGGGCGCTCGCTGCTCACCGCCGTATCCTCCCCGTCCCGTGCCACCGCCACGGGCACGATCGACCCCGACACTCCGGTGCGGTTCACCGGACCGGCCCTCCCATTACGCCCGACGGGGGCGCGTTACGCCCCGCCCGAACGGCCGGCACGCGACCACCGCGCCGATCGGAGCCGAGTTCCTGCTCGGTGGCGGCAACGCAGACGCCGGGCCGGCGTCGCCCACCGCTGCGAGGTCCACCCGGGGGCGGGCCGCGGCTGCCCGCAGTCCGACACCTCCGAGTTCGGCTCCGAGGCGACGGAACGCCACTGGGCCGCACTGTTCGGCCCTCTCGACCGCACCCTGCGCGGCCGACGGCAAGCGGCCGCGCCCCAGAAGGGGCCGGCACGGAGGAGTGGGCGCCGCGTCGGCTCCCACCGGCACCGGCGGCGGCTTCGGGACCCGCTCCGGCTCCCCCGGGGTGTTGCGGACATGCTCAAAACGCCCCTAGCGTGAGTGACCGTTGATCCGTTCACGTGGAGGTGGCTCGTCTTGATCATCCGTCACGTCAGAACCGTGGCACGAACACTACTCGCAGCCGGCCTGCTCATCACCGGCGCGCTCGTCGGCGCATCGCCGGCGGCGGCCGCTGCGGCACCGACGGACCTGCCCGCGTCCGAGTACACCCTCACCGCGGACTACCACAAGTTCGACACGCTCGACTCGGCCCTCGTCACGGCACTGGGGACCTCTGCCGTGCACACGGTGATGGAGAACGCGAACCACACCCGGCAGGCGCTCCCCGCGTCGTTCTCCGTCGGCGGCCTGTCCACCGGCTTCCGGTTCGACGACGGCGACAACTCCGACTGCCAGAGCTTCCCGCAGGGAATCACGACGAGCCGGGACGCCGTGGGGACCGCGAACAGCGGCAACTACGACGGCCATCAGCTCGTGCTGGTGAGCTGGTACACCAAGGACGGCTGCGACGGCGCCCAGCAGCGCAGTCGGATCACCCTGGTCGACTGGGACGCCACCTACCCCAACACCTACCGCAAGATCCTCCTGGTGGAGCCGACCGGCACCGCGGCGGCGCCGGACTTCAAGGACATCCCGATCCACGCCGGCGGCGTCTCCTGGTACGGCGACTACCTCTACGTCGCCGACACCGGGCGCGGCATGCGCGTCTTCGACATGCGCAAGATCCTCAACACCGACACCGGCGGCACTGCCGACCAGATCGGCCGTCAGTCCGACACCGTCTACTACGCCCACAACTACGCCTACGTGCTGCCCCAGATCGGCACGGTCACGTCGCAGACGACATCCGGCAACGCCCTGGTGTGGTCGTCGATCTCCCTCGACCGGGTCAGCAAGTCGGCCGTGATGACGGAGTACACCTGCCAGTCGGGCTGCACCAGCTACCCCAACCGCCCGCCGAGGGCCGTCCGCTTCCCGTTCGCACCCGGGGCGACGACGTTCGCCGCGACGACGACCGCCAGTCAGGCCCTCCAACTGCCCTGGTACAACCTCAACGGCGTGGCTTCCCACAACGGCCGGTGGTGGTTCAACTCCTCGGGGCAGAAGAAGCTCTACTACTGGACCCCGACCGCAGGCCCCTCCACCTTCGCCTGGGTGGGCGGCGGCGAGAGCCTCTCCTACTGGGAGGACGCCACCGACCCCGACCTGCTGTGGTCGCTGCAGGAGACCACGGGCGGACGCAACGTCTTCGCCGTCACCCAGAGCACCTACGGCGGCGGCTGAGCACCGACCTGTGCCCGGGGTTCGCGACCTGCCGTTCGGCGGTACCCAACCACGGCAAGCGGTTCACTCCGGCGCAGGCCAGGACACATGCGAACCTCGGCGGACGCTCCCAGGGAGCGTGTCGGGGAGCGTGCCGGGGGCAACCCCTCACGAGTTCGAAGCTCGTGCCCCCGCCTTGATCGAAGGCCCGGACCGCATCACGCGGCCCGGGCCTTCGCCGTGCTCGCGACCTCCGCCGTGCTCGCGACCTCCGCCGAACCGGGCCGCCTGCGGGCGCAGCCCGGAACCACACCTGCCGGCGACTTCGCCCCCGTCCGGCACCGGTGCCGTGCCGCCGGCCCCGGTCCCCGTTCGGTCGGAGTCCGGGGCCCGGTCCGGTCGTAGGCTTGTCCCCCACACTCGGGAGGGGAATTGAGCGCGGTCGTCTGTGTGCACGGGGTGAGCGGGCGGCACCCGGGCGAGGACTCGGCCCGGTGCGCCGCGTCGGAGGTGCGCTGATGCGCTACCTCATCGCGGCGGGCACTCGCCACTACGTGGAGGAGCCGGAGCTGCCTCTGGTGCACCAGGACGTCGACGGAGTGGTCGGGCTCTTCGCGTCGATGGGGTACCAGCGGGTGCTGGCCTCCGTCTCCCACGATCCCGCATCGGCGGACTTCGAGGACGCCCTGTCCGATTGGTGCCAGAGCCCCGGGCTCACCGCCGATGACGTACTCGTCGTGTACTACGCCGGACACGGCTCCCGGTCCGCCACCAACCAGTACCGGCTGGCGTGTGCGGACAGCACCCACGGCCGGCCCCGCTCCTGGCTGTCCCTCCCCAACCTGGCCGAGGTCGTCGCCGAATCCCCCCTGCGCAACGTGCTGTTCGTCATCGACGCCTGCCACGCCGCGGCGGCCGGGGCCGGGCTCGGCGCGGTGACCGACACCGTCGTGGCCGGGCGGGGACGCGGTGACGAACTCGGCTCGGGCACCTGGCTGCTGGCCTCCGCGCGCCATCGCGACACCGCCGTGGACGGCGCCTTCGTCTCCGAACTCGCCAAGGCCTACCGCCAGGGTGACGGAGCATCGCAGCGCCACCTGTCCCCGGGCACCATCGCCGACCGGGTCAACCAGTCCTTCGTGGCCTCCGGGCTCAGGCAGCGGGCCGCCTGCTCGTCCGTGGACCAGTCGGAGCCGCCGCCGTTCTTCCCGAACCCGCTGTTCGACCCGCAGGCCGAGGTCACCGGGGAAGGGTGCACCGACGCGGGTTCCGCCGACCTCGCCTCGCACTTCGAACCGCGGGGGCGCGGCGTCGAACAGGTCTACGACTCCGGATCGTACTTCACCGGGCGGGAACGCGCCCTCCGGAGGGGACGCGACCACCTCGCCGGAGAGGAGGGCCCCGGCATCCTCGTGGTGACCGCCGATCCGGGCTCCGGCAAGTCCGCCGTACTCGGGCGGCTCGTCCTGGAAGGCTGCGCCGACGCCTCCGTCAACGCCCACCACCAGACGATGGAAGCACTGGTCGAACGGCTCGCGGCCGCTGCCGACGTACGGGCCGCCACACCAGCGGCGCTGTTCGCGGCACTGGCCGGCCGGCAGCGGCCGTTCCGCGTCATCGTCGACTCGCTCGACGAGGCCGGGCCCGGCGGCGACAAGGCCGAGGCCCGCCGCATCGCCTGGGAACTGCTGCGCCCGCTCGCCGGCGTGGCCTGTGTCCGGCTCGTCATCGGATCGCGCCGTGAGCTGCTGTCCCACATCGGGGACCGGGTGCCGGTCATCGACCTCGACGACCGCGCGTACGCCGACGACACCGACACCGCCGAGTACGTCGCGAAGATCATCTCCGACGCGGGCGCACCCTACGAGCACACCCCCGGCCTCGCGCGCCAGGTGGCGGACGAGGTCGCACGCCGGGCCGGCCGCTGCTTCCTGGTCGCCCGCATGACGGCGAGCGCGCTGCTGCGCGACCGGCCCGTCGACACCTCCGTGCCGGGCTGGACGGAACAGCTCCCCTCCGACGTCGGCGGCGCCTTCGAGGCGTACCTCCAGCGGCTTCCGTCCGACCGCCACGAGCCGACGATGGCGCTGCTCACCGCCCTGGCCTTCGGGGAGGGCAGCGGCCTGCCGCGCAGGATCTGGGTGCAGGCCGCCAGGAGCCTGTCGGGCATGCCGCTCACGGAGGCGCACATCGACGTGCTCCTGGAGGAGGACGGCTCCTACCTGTCCCACGCGGTGGTGGACGGGACCAGGCACTTCCGGCTGTACCACCAGGAACTGACGGACCACATGAAGACCCGGGTGCTCGCGCGCCGGGATCTCAAGGACGTCCAGGAGTGCTTCGTCGACACGCTGACGGGCCTGGTCCCGGACCGGGCCTGGTCGCGGGCCCACCCCTACGTACTGGCCCATCTCGCGACCCATGCGGCCGAGTCGGGGGCACTGGACGACCTCCTGGCGGACGCCTCGTACGTCGTCGGCGCGGAGCCTTCGACCCTGCTTCCCGCACTGCGCCACGCGTTGCGCGATCCCATGCTGTCCATGGCCGTCGAACGCTACTGCTACCTCCTCACGGACGGAGCCTCCGCGGCGGTCGACCGGGCCGCCCTGCTGGCGTACGTCGCGGGCGCCCACGGGGAGCACGCACTCGCCCGGCAGGCCGAGGAGCTCTCCGGTTCGCTGCGGCGGATCCGGGTCGAGCCCCGTGAGATCACCCCGCACCGGGTGGTGGGGCGGCACGAGGGGGACGCGTACGCGATCAGGTCGGTGAGTCTGGGCTGGACGGTCAGGGACCTCGTCCTGCCGGCCGGCGGCCGGGCCGTGCTGGCGAGCGAGCCTTCGGTTCCCCACGTGCACGTCTGGATGCTCGACGAGCCGTCCCGGTCGACGATCCTGCCGCACCCGGCGAACGTCCTCGGACTCGCGGTGCTCACCGACCGGGCCGGACGGACGGAGGCGGTCACACTCGACGCCCGGGGCACGATCCGGGTCTGGAACGTACCGGATCAGACGCTCTCCCGGGCGATCCCCGACACCGGGTACCACGAGCTCCTCGACGCCGGGCTCCGGTCCGACGGCACGCCGGTCGCCGTGTGCCGGGACACGGAACACGTGGTGGCCCTGGTGCTCCCGGAGTGGCGGGAACTGGTCCGGGTGGACTGCCCCACGCCCCCGCAGAACACCTTCGACGCCCCCAAGGCCTCGGCCCGTCTCGGCCACGACGCGGACGGTCGCCTCTGCCTGCTCACCTGCGACGGCACGCGGGGACGCCTTCTCCTGCACCGCCTGGAAGAGCCGCACGACCCCTCGGTCGTGCGGGAGGGGATGGCGCAGCCCCTGGTGGTCGACAGCATCCACCGAACGGACGGGACCGTGGCCGCGATCGCCGAGTCCCGCGTCGCCATGAGCCTGTTCGACATGGGCACGGGGAAGATCACGACCGTGCCCTTCGACGGATTCTCGTGGCAGGAAGCCCGGTTCGCCCACGGCAGTGCCACCGATGCCGTCCTCGTGGCGCAGGACGACGAGAACCTGCTGATCCTCCGCCTCGACGCACCACCACAACGCCTTGCCGCGCGTGGCAAACCGGCCGGTCATGCCTCACGGATGGAACCCGTCCTGCGTTCCGACGGCCAGGTCGTTGCGGTGACGGTGGGCTATCGGAGCCAGCTGACCGTCGTCGACTGCGGGACCGGCGAGGCTGTCGGCTCACCCGTCTACGGCCACGAGAGCGCCGTGTGCGCCCTGCTCCTGCTCGACGTGCCCGGGGCCGAGGGGCCCGACGTCCTCGCCGTCGGCAACGACGGCACGGCTCGGCTCTGGCCGTGGGGCGCCCACGAACGCGCACTGCCGTCCACCGGGCAGGACCCGGCCGATCCCCAGGTCTCGGCACCCGAAGTGGACTCGCTGATCCCCTGGTCCCAGGATCCGTCGGCCGTCACGGTGGTGTCCCACCGACTCGCCAGGCGCATGCGCGCGGACCAGCTGGACGAGCCGCTGCTCGACGTCGGCCCCTGCCCCGGCCTGGCGCTCGGGGACACTCCCGCCGAGGAGGACCGCTCCGAGGACCCCGACGGCACGCTCAACCTGCTCTCCTGGGAGTACACGGGGCACGTGGAGGCCGAGGTCGTCGGTCCCGATGCCGAAGGCTGGCCGCTCTCGAAGCCGATGTCGCTCTGCATCTGGCACCGGGTGCGCCGCGGCTCGGAGATCGAGAACGGCGAACTCGCCTGGCTGCACGGTGAGAGAGGGCAAGTGCGCGGGCAACTCCTTCCCTCGACGCGCTGGAACGCCGGCACGCGCTTCGTGGGCTTCGACGCGGTGAGCGGGTGCGTCGCGCTGCTGAACGCCCCCGATGACACCCCGGAGTGGGTGACCCTCCCGTGGATCATCGACCCCGGCAACGACGGCGTCGTTTCGACGGCGTTCACCACCACGTCCGGCGCCCCGGTGCTGATGACCGCCGTCCGACCGGCTCACGAGTACGAATCCAGCGTGGCGGGTCGATGGATCCGACCCTCCGGCGCCGCCGACCTCGTGGAGACGTGGGAACCACGCCCGCAGGGCCCTGTCGTCGGCCGGATATGGAACATCCCCACGGGCACTCCGTACCAGGACGACGGGGTCGAACTCGCCTCCGACGTCTTCCGCCTGGTACCTCACCACGGCATCACCGGGACCCGCTGGATCGCGGAACAGGGGTTCGGCGGCGCGACTTCGGTGATCGACCTGACGACGAACCGTCGGTACGCGGTCACCCTCCCGCCCAAAGCCGGAAGCTCCGGTCGCCGAGGCCGTCGCACGCTGTTCTCCGGCTACTCCCGCGACCTCTGCTGGGCCGAACTGCCGGACGGCACTCCCCTGCTGCTCCACCTCGACACCGCGGCGCCCGGCGAAACCGATGCGTTTCCGGTCGCGGTCTGGAATCCCGCGACGCCCGACATCTCCCGGTGTCTGCCCGTCCCGGCTTTCCGCATCCTGTGGACCGGCCCCGCGCCCAACGGCGAGGCCCTGGTGGCCGTGAGCGACGAGCACGGTGTGGCCCTGTGCCACCTGCCCAGCTGCGAGAAGGTGTGGTCCGCCCCGCTGCCCGCCCTCGTCACCTCGCTCACCGCCCTTCCCGGGAGCCCGTGCCTCGACCTGGCCGTCGGCACCCAGCAGGGGGTCGTCTTCCTGCGCCCCCAGCTGCCCCCGGACTGGTGCAGGGCCCTCGGCGTCGACTGATCCGCCGGTGTCCGATTCGTTCAAGACCAGACGTCCCGGTGCCGCCTAGCGTGGCGGGCATGAACAGCACACCTGCACCGCAGTTCGCCTTCGTCGGGCTGGCCGTTTCGGACATGGCCGCCTCGGTCGCCTTCTACCGGCGGTTGGGGGTGGGGTTCGCCGAGGGGGCCGAGGGTGAGGCGCACGTCGAGGCCGAGTTGCCGGGCGGGCCGCTCCTGGTGCTCGACACCGAGGCCACCATCCGGTCGTTCCACCCCTCCTGGCAGCCGCCGAGCCGCGGCACGCGGGCCGCGCTGGCGTTCCGCTGCGCGAGCCCCGCGCAGGTGGACGCGCTGTACGAGGAGCTGACCGGCGCCGGGTACCACGGGGAGTTGAAGCCCTGGGACGCCTTCTGGGGGCAGCGCTACGCCGTGGTGCACGATCCGGACGGCAACGGGGTGGACCTGCTCGCGCCCCTGTAGAGGACCTGGCCGAGCAGCAGCGCCGTCATCGGCATGCCCGCCAACTGCCGTACGTCGCGGGCCAGGTGGGCCTGGTCCGCATAGCCGGCCAGGGCCGCCGTCTCGGCCGGCGGGACGCCGGAGCGGGCGAGCGCCAGGGCGCGCTGCATGCGCAGGATCCGGGCGAGGGTCTTGGGGCCGTAGCCGAAGGCGGCCAGTGAGCGGCGGTGGAGTTGGCGCGCGCCGAGGCCGACCGTCGCGGCCGTCGCGGCGACGGACCGTCCGGCGGCGAGCGAGGCGGCCACCGAGCGGATCAGCGGGTCCTCGGGCCGGGCCTCGGCCGCCAGGCGCAGGGCCAGGGCCTCCAGTGCGGCGGCCGGGTCGGGGGCCGCGTCGATGCGTTCGGTCAGGAGCCTGACTTCGGCGGCGGGCCGCAGGTCGGCCAACTCGACCCGGCGGTCCCGTAGTTCGTGTGCGGGTACGCCGAGCAACGCGGGGGCGGCGCCGGGCCGGAAGCGTACGCCGGCCCACGGGCCGCGCAGCCCGGGGCCGGGGCGGAAGGCGCGGGTGTCCGGTCCGGCGACCAGGAGCCGCCCCTGTGTCCACAGCAGGTCCATGCAGCCGTCGGGCAGAACGGGCCCGGCCTGGGCGGCGTCCGTACGCCCGAGGGCCTGCTTCGTCCACACGACCGCACCGGGCAGCCGGGACGCGCGCTCCAGGTACGGCGAGGACGATTCCATGACGCGAGGCTACGCGCCGCGGGACGGGGGCGCGCGAACGCCGTTGGCCCGGCTGCACCAGGCAACCGGGGCCAACGGGGGTGTCAGAGACGTCGGACCGGACGGGCGGGGGCTCAGGCGACCGGCTCGGCCTCCGGCGCCACCGGAGCGTCGCCCCCCGCACCGGCGGTCTTCCGGCCGTCGCGCATCAGCACCAGGGTGAGCACCGCGGCCGCGACGACCGCGATGCCGCCCACCGTGAAGGTGGTGGAGGTGGCGGTGTTGAACGCCTCCCGGGCGGCCGAGACCAGTCCGCCGTCCCCGGTGGAGCGGGCCACCGCGAGCGCGCCGGTGATGTCGTGGCGGGCGGCCTCGGGGGCGGCGTCGGGCATCGCGCCGGTGTAGGTGCTGGAGAGCACGGTGCCGAGGATGGCCACGCCGAGCGCCGCGCCGGACTGCTGGATGGTGTCGTTGAGCGCCGAGCCGACGCCGGCGTGCTCGCTGGGGATGGCACCCATCAGCGCGTTGGCGGCGGCCGGCATGCCGAGGCCGGAGCCGATGCCGAGCACCAGCATGGCCAGGCCGACCTTGGTGAAGCCGTCGCCGACCGACAGGGTGGCCAGCAGCCCGAAGCCGCCCGTGATGATCAGCATGCCGATCGAGGTGAGCACCCGCGCCGGGACCTTCTTGCCGAGCACCGCACCCAGCGCGTTGAACACCAGCGAGGCGATGGCCAGCGGGATGAAGGCGAGTCCGGTGTCGGTGGGCGAGAACTCCAGCACGAACTGGAGGTGCTGGGTGAGGACCAGCATCAGCCCGCCGGTGGCGAAGGTCAGCAGGACGAGCGAGAAGCTGGCGCCGGTGAAGACCCGGTTGCGGAACAGGTTGAGCGGGACCATCGGCGAGTCGGTGCGGACCTGCCGGACGGCGAAGCCGGCCAGTGCGGCCACCGCGAGGAGGAGCGCGCCGAGGGTGCTCACGCTGGTGAAGCCGTCCCGGGGCAGCACGATGATCGACCAGACCAGCGCCGTCATGCCGATCATCGACAGCACCATGCCCGGCAGGTCGGGACGCCGCCACGGCCCCTTGGACTCGGGCATCAGCACCATCGCGGCGACGATGGCGACCGCCGCGACCGGCACGTTGAGCAGGAAGACCGCGCCCCACCAGAAGTGCGCGATCAGCGCGCCGCCCAGCACCGGACCGCCGACCAGGCCGATCATGGCCACCGCGGTCCAGGCGGCGATCGCCTTCGGGCGCTCCTCGTCGTCGAAGACGGTGATCAGGATGGAGAGCGTGCTCGGCATGACCAGCGCGCCGCCGACGCCCATCAGGACGCGCCCGGCTATCAGCTCACCGGGGCTTCCGGCGTACGCCGCGACCAGCGAGGCGGCGCCGAACAGCGCCAGTCCGACGACCATCACCTTCCGTCGTCCGAAGCGGTCGGAGAGGCTGCCCGAGGTGAGCAGCAGGCCGGCGAAGACCAGGATGTACGAGTCGATGATCCACTGGATGTCCTGCGCCCCGGCCTTGAGGTCCTCCGCGATCGGCGGGACGGACACCGTGAGCACCATGTTGTCGATCACCAGCACCAGGCTGCTGAGACAGAGCACGACCAGAATGAGCCAGCGCTGCGGATGACGTTCCACGGCGTTTCCCCCTTCGAGCTTCGGATCGGACGCGGGCTGTGGCCGCGCGGAAGTCGTCGCGGGCACACCGCCCTCCGTCCCCAGGGGGTACGGTGTGCGCCGCTCCGAACACTGTACGGATGCCGCACACTGTTCGCAACGCCGTACGCCGTTCGACCTCCGTACGCTGTTCGTGGCGCCGTACACTGTTCGCATCCGTGTGGCGAGCTGCGCCGGACCGGACCGGGTCCGGACGATTGGTGAGGAGGGCCCGATGGCGGCCAAATCAGAGGACGGTACGACCCCGGGCATCCCGACGCTGTGGAACCGGCCCCAGCGACGGCGGGAGCAGCCCACCCTCAGCCGCGAGCAGATCGTCGCCGAGGCCTTCGCACTGTTGGACTCCGACGGCATCGAGGCGCTGAGCATGCGCAAGCTCGCCGCCCGGCTGAACGCCGGCGCGACCTCGCTCTACACCCACGTCGCCAACAAGGACGAGCTGCTCGCCCTGGTCGTCGACCAGGTCTTCGGCGCCCTCCCGCTGACCGAGGCCGAGGGCTCCGAGGACCCGGAGGTCTGGCGCGCGAAGGTCATGGAGTGCGCCGAGAGCGTGCGCGCGGCCGTCATGCGCCACCCCTGGATGGTGTCCGTGATCGGCGACGTCGGGATGATCTACCTCGGCCCCAACTGGATGCGGCTCTCCGAGGCCCAGCTGGCCGTGATGAACACGGCCGGTTTCGAGATCGGCGAGGCGAACGACGCGATGAGCGCGGTCATGGGCTACACCATCGGAACCGCCTGCGTGGAGGCCTCCTGGGTGACCTCGCTGGCCCGCAGCGGCCAGGACGAGCAGGAGTGGATGAACCAGCTCCTGCCCACCGTCATCGAGGCCACCAAGGAGTTCCCGCTGCTGCACCGGCTGTACACCACCGAGGTTCCGGACGAGGTCGCCGCGGGCCGGGACAGCAGCTTCGCCCGTGGCGTCAACGTCATCCTGGACGGGATCGAGGCGTCCCGGGCCGCCCGCCGCGAGGGCTGAGCCCGGACGGTCGGCCCACCCGGGACGTGCTCAGCCCCCGCTGAGCGCCTGCACCTCCGCGTACCCGGGCACCGGGCCGACCGGCTCGCCCGCCGCGACGGCCGCCGCCGTGGCCAC
>NZ_JAHSQD010000859.1 GCF_020103755.1 Streptomyces sp. LS1784 | reverse complement strand
TCAGCCGCCGGCCCCGCAGCCGGGGCAGCCGCAGCCGCCTCAGTCGACCGGGCAGCCCTCGAAGACGACGGAGCCGAGCCGCAGCCCGTCGTCGCCGGCGTCTCCCACGAGTTCGCCGCCGGCCGCGTCCGGGTCGCCGACCGCGCCGGGCGGGACGGCCGGCCCGACCACCCCGGGGCCGTCCTGAGCGGGCGGGAAGCGGACGGTCAGAACAGCTTGAGCTTGTCGTCGTCGATGCCGCGCAGCTCGTCGTAGTCCAGCACCACGCAGCCGATCCCGCGGTCGGTGGCCAGGACGCGGGCCTGCGGCTTGATCTCCTGCGCGGCGAAGACGCCCTTGACCGGGGCCAGCAGCGGGTCCCGGTTGAGGAGTTCGAGGTAGCGGGTGAGCTGCTCGACACCGTCGATCTCGCCGCGGCGCTTGATCTCGACGGCCACCGTGGCGCCGTCGGCGTCGCGGCAGAGGATGTCGACCGGGCCGATCGCGGTGGGGTACTCGCGGCGGATCAGCGACCAGCCGGTACCGAGCACCTCCATCCGGTCCGCGAGCAGCTCCTGGAGGTGCGCCTCGACGCCGTCCTTGATCAGGCCCGGGTCGACCCCGAGTTCGTGGGACGTGTCGTGCAGCACTTCCTCCAGCGTGATGATGAGCTTCTCGCCGGCCTTGTTCTCCACCGTCCAGACCCCGTCGGCCTCCTTGAGGACGCACGGCGGGGACATCCAGTTGAGCGGCTTGTAGGCGCGGTCGTCGGCGTGGATGCTGACGCTGCCGTCGGCCTTGACCAGGATCAGCCTGGTGGCGGAGGGCAGATGGGCGGAGAGCCGACCGGCATAGTCGACTGAGCAGCGGGCAATTACGAGACGCACGGTCGACCACGCTAGCCCACCAGGGCCAGTTGATGCGATTCCGCGACGACGGGGTGAAGAAAGCGCGAACCCGGCCAACATGGAGGTCCCGCGGTCCCGCTACCGCCCGTCGAGGTCTGGCGCCTCCACCCTCAGGTCGCTACGGTGTGTGACGGCACGCTTGCGGGATCGCTGTCAACGGGGATGGAGACTGCAGATGAACGATCCGACGGGATCCGGCCAATCTGGTGCGCCGCAACGTATTTCCGTAGCAATACCCAGGAACGACCGGCCTGTCGCGCCGTTGACTGCCACGCTGTTCTGAGCGCGTTCGGTGTCCAGGACGTCACGTCCCGTGGTGCCGCCGCGATCGCGTAGGTGTTGGAAACCCCTGTCCCTCGGTGTTCCGGACGCCCCACGCGAATCCGCCACCCTCACTGTGAGCTTGACCTACGCACGACCACCCGGGCGCCGCGCGGGTGGACCGCGAGAGGAGAATCCATGTCGCTCGACGTCTCACCGGCCCTGCTCGAGAAGGCCGAGCGGGGCGAGGTCGACGAGCGGGAATTCGTCGACTGCGTCCGCGTCTCGCTGCCGTACGCCTGGGACCTGATCAGCTCGCTGGTCGCCCAGGCGAAGGTCGACGGCACCGACTTCGCCGACAACCAGGTACCGCCGCCCAGCGAGCAGGCCCGTGGCCAGCTCCTGCGCGCCCTTGCCAGCGACGCCATCCGGGGCGCCCTCCAGCGCCACTTCGGGGTCCGGCTGGCCTTCCAGAACTGCCACCGGGTGGCGGTGTTCCTGCCGTCGGAGGCCAACGAGGCGCGGTACGACCGCTTCACCTCCGTCCGGGAGCAGCTGCTCAACCAGTCCGAGGAGCTGCGGGACTGCTGACTTCGTCGTACCCCGCTGCGGCGCCGGCCGCCCCCGTCCCCCGGTGCGGGGGGAGGGGCGGCGGCCCGGGCCCGTCCCCCGCGGGGTTCAGCCCAGCTGCGGCAGCACCTCGGAGCCGAGCCGGGAGATGTTCTGCAGGGTCGCCTCCTGGTCGCCGCTGCCCTCGGCGAGCAGGGCGAAGCGCCGGATGCCGGTGCGCTCAGCGGTGGCCAGCAGCCGGTCGGCGCACTGCCGCGGGGTGCCCACCGCGTGCAGGTCGCAGAGCAGCTCGGTGTACTGGCGCGGGTCGCGCATCGTGCGCTCGCGGCCGTCCACGGTGCGGTGGGCGCCGAGCCCGTACTCGAACCAGCCGGGCATCGCGTTCAGCAGCGTGGACCGGGCCGCCGCGGCGCGGTCGTCGACCTGGGCCACCCCTGCCGCGACGTGCTGGCGGCCGATCCGGCGCAGCTGCTCCTCGCTGCGCCCGGCGGCGAGCCAGGCGGCCCGGTACAGCTCCAGCATCCGCAGCTTGTCGTCGTCCCCGGAGTGCATGCCGAGCAGCATCGGCAGGCCGCGCTCGGCGGCCAGCCGCACCCCGCCCGGCGAGGTGCAGGCGACCACCACGGGCGGGCCGGCCACCGGCCGCCCGTCGACGGTGAGCTCCTCGCCGAGGCCCTCGTCGTCCCGGCGCTGGCGCGGGAAGCGCACGGGGCCGGA
>NZ_JAHSQD010000858.1 GCF_020103755.1 Streptomyces sp. LS1784 | reverse complement strand
TACGGCTCGATGAACGTCCACTGCTCGTCGGTGAGTTGCCTACGTGTCACACGCAACGTCCTACCGGATCCCGCTTTCGAGCAAGCACGAAACCGCAATATTGATCACGACATCACACAGGCCCTAGGAGGCCACCAGGGCGTCCGCGAGGCAGGCTGAATGTATGGCGTCGTTCTTCCGCTCACCCTCTCGACCAGGAGCGGGCGGTCAAAGCAGGAGCCTGCTCGCACTGGCGCAGTGCGTGCCGTTCGTCATCGCGCTGGCCGTGCTGATCATCGAGCTCACCCCCGTCCACTTCATCTATACCGGCCCCTTTCTCACTGCGGTGCCGGCGCTGGCGGCGGTGACGATGGACCCCAAGCGCACCGCCCTGGCGGTGGCTCTCACAGTGGCGGTCAGCGTGACCACGGCCACCTGTAACCACGCGTGGGGAACCCTGCAGGTCTATACCAACTTCCTCGCTCTGGCTCTGGTCTCCGTAGCCGGTTTCATCACAAGTAGCGTCGTGCGTGCCTACAGGAAAAGCGAGTTCGACCGAATCCGCCGGATCGCCGTGTGCGCGCAGGAGGTCATTCTGCGACCGGTCCCCGAGCGCCTGGGCCCGGTGCGGGCGGCCAGCCTGTGCCTCGCGGCCGGGACCGGGGCGCAGGTCGGCGGTGATCTGTACGAGGCCGTGCAGACGCGGTACGGCGTCCGGATGATCGTGGGGGACGTCCGCGGCAAGGGGCTCAATGCCATGCGCGCGGTCGCGGTGGCGCTGGGCGCGTTCCGGGTGGTCGTGCACTATGAGGACGACCTCGTGGGGGTCATGAACCACTGCGCGGCCGCGCTGCGCCGGGAGGCCGCCGTGCCGGGCGCCTTCCCCGAGGAAACCCTGATGGAGGGATTCACCACCGCACTCATCGCCCAGGTGCCGAACGACGAACCCGTAGTGCAACTGGTCAACCACGGCCATCCGCCCCCGCTGGTACTCCACGAGGGCCGAACTCGGGCTTTGATGCCCACCTCGCCTCGTCCACCCCTGGGCCTGGAGGACCTGGTCACCGGCCCTCCCGAGACGCCAGAGGGCTATCCGTTCGCACCGGGCGACCGTCTCCTTCTCTACACCGACGGCGTGATCGAAGCCCGCGACCCTGGCAACAGCTTCTTCCCTCTGCCGGAGACCATGGAGTCGATCAGCTTCGACACCACCCCTCAGGAGTTCCTTGAACAACTGCACCAGGCATTGATCCGCCACACCGAAGGCCACTTGGCGGACGATGTAACGATGATCCTTGTCGACCGGCTCGTCGAAGGGGCCGCCGTGTCGGTCATCTGAAACCTTGGCCCGTCAGCCCGCAGGAGCCTGCCCGACGGCTTCAAGGTCGAGATCTCCGGAGACACCATCACGATGACGGTGAGCCCCTCCGGGATCCACCAACGCAACCTGCTGGTGGTGCGTCGCCGGTTCGACGCCCACACGCCGGCCGGGCTGCTGCCGTACTGACCCTCCGGCAGCCCGGGTTCCCCCTGGAGGGGGAGGGGGTACCGCCCGCCGGACGATCCGGCGGGGTGGGGTGGCACGGGACCGTGGGCGGCATGGAGACGACACGGGACACGGGCTGGAACCGGGTGGCGCCGGCGGCGGGACGGGCGGCGGCAGGGTGGGCGGTGGCCTTCGCGCTGGTGCACGTGTACTGGCTGGCGGACGGGCGGCTGGGCCTGCCGGACGGCCGGTCGGTGTGGAGCAGCACCCCGCTGCTGGTGATCGACGTGATCGCGATCCCGCTGTGCGCGGTGGCCGCGGCGGTGGCGCTGGCGCCGCTGCGGCGGTGGGGCGCGCGGGTGCCGCCCCGGCTGCTGGGCTTCGCGCTGTGGGGCACCACCGCGCTGCTGGTGCTGCACGCCGCGCCGTCCGTGCCGGACTGGATCGCGCTGGCCACCGGCAGCCGGTCGGGTGCCGAGCTGGATGCGATGGCGCGGTTCGCGACCTTCGGCTACGAGCCGTTCTTCCTCGTCGGCGGCCTGCTGTTCGCGGTCACCTCGCTCGGCCGCCGCGCGGTGCACCGGTCAGCCGCGCGGTGAGCCAGTCGGCGGTGGCGGGGAGCCAGTCCGGCAGGGCGGTGCCGAGCAGGTGGTTGCCGTGCGGGACGAGCAGCAGTCGGGCGTCCGGGGCGTGCCCGGCTAGGGCGGCGGCGGTGGTGACGCCCGGGATGCGGTCCTCGCCGCCCTCGACCACGAGCAGCGGGACGGTGATCGCCGGCGCGAGGGCGGTCAGGTCCACCCGGTCGGCGAAGGCGCGGGCCGCCTCGTCCCCGCCGCAGCGCTGGGCCAGGGTCGCGGTGACGAACGGGACCAGGCCGTCCCAGTCCAGCCGGTAGGGGCCGCTGACCACGGCGGCCGCGCACAGCCGCGGCTCGCGGGCGGCGGCCTCGGCCGCGTAGTAGCCGCCCAGGCTGAGGCCGATCACGGCGGTCC
>NZ_JAHSQD010000857.1 GCF_020103755.1 Streptomyces sp. LS1784 | reverse complement strand
CGGCGGGGCGGTCGCCCCGGGCGAGGCCGCGGCCGCCGCCCCGCAGCACCCCGAGGACCCGGCGCTGTCCGCCGCGCACGACGCGCTGGACGCCGGCGACCTGGGCGGCGCCATCCAGGCGTACAGGAACGTGCTGGCCGAGCAGCCGGGCAACACCGAGGCCACGCTGGGTCTGGCCCAGGCCGAGCTGCTGAAGCGGATCGAGGGCCTGGACCTCCAGGCCGTCCGGGCGGCGGCCGCGGCCGACCCGAAGGACGTCGAGGCCCAGCTCAAGGCGGCCGACCTGGACCTGGTCGGCGGTCACGTCGAGGACGCCTTCGGGCGCCTGGTGACCACCGTCGGACGGACGGCCGGCGAGGACCGGGACACCGCCCGGCTGCGCCTGCTGGAGCTGTTCGAGGTGATCGGCCCGGAGGACCCGCGGGTCGTCGCGGCCCGTACGGCGCTGGCGCGCGTGCTGTTCTGAGCCCGGCTCCGGTCGGGTTCCGGCCCGGTTCCGCGCCGGTCCTCGGGCTCGACGCCTGGCACGGCGGATGACCTGCGGTGTCGCCAGGTGATTTGGCGACAATCCGGTCAACCGGACAGAGGTTTACCAAATCTTGATTTCACCCGTGGGTGGTCACATTGTGTGATCACCCACGGGTGTTTCGTTGGTGTTTCCGGCGGATTTCGCCATCACGTTTCCTTCAAGACGTCACGCACGGTGCAGCTCGGGCCGATTCCATGATCAACGTCACCGGATGTTGCATTACCCGTCAGTAAGGCACCTCTTGTGCTTCGCCCGGGATTCAAGCACGATCGGCCACGCCCGGTCCCAGACTCCACACCAGCCGACCCCGGTCGGCCACGCGGAGCGCGGGATCCCCACCGGGCGATCCGCCGGCTCCGGCCGGCGGGAGGGAGGGCAGGGGGGTATCCGCGGTCCCACGGCGGTTCCTGTCCTTTTACCGGCCGCGCGGCCCTGCGCGGCCGCTGGTTGTCGCTCGGGGGTGATCGCCGATGTCGTCGGTCCTGCCCGCCGCCCCGCAAGGACGGCCGGTGCTTGGACGGGAGGCCCGCTGCACGCAGGCCGTTCCCGCGTCCGACGACGCCCAAGGCGCTCTCCGCTACCGAGGACGTAGCTCTCTCCCATCCCAGGCCCCCACCGGTGCGGGACGCACCGCCGGGGAGCCGGAGATGTACGTCCTAGAAGGAGGACTCGCATGTCCCAGACCTACGGCAAGACCCGCTGGAAGCGTTTCGCACTGGTGATGGTGCCGAGTGTCGCCGCCACCGCGATGGTCGGCGTCTCGATCGCCAACAGCGCGCTCGCCGCTTCGTTCAGCATTTCCGGCCAGCAGTTCAAGGTGCACGCCTCCCACCTGGAGGGCAAGAACTTCTCGCAGTTCGGCACCGTCGACATCGAGGCCAACGGCGCGCCGCACCCGGTCGCCGTCTCGGCGTTCGAATCGGCCGAGATCACCAACATGTGCCAGTCCGTGGTGACCGACCTGACCGGGTTCGGCCTGGGCAAGATCACCCTCCAGCTGAACGCCGGTGGCAACGGCACGCCGGTGCACGCCGAGAACCTGCTGATCGACATGGAGGAACTGAAGGCCGACGCGACCTTCGAGCAGATCAACATCGGTCAGGACGCCTCCACCGTTCCCGGCACGGCGACCCAGGGCTGGAAGCCCCACCCGGGTGTCACCGCCGCGGGCGGTGGCAAGGGCCTGCCGACCGGTCCCACCGGCTTCGCCCAGGCCGCCCAGAAGGCCTCGCTGGACAACGTCGAGCAGAAGGCCCGTGCCACCTCGGCCGGAAAGTTCGTGCTCAACGGTCTGAGCCTGTCGCTCAAGAGCGGCGACGGCCCGGACAAGGAGTGCTACTGATCCCTGCCTGACGGCGTGCCGACAGGCGCGCCCGGCAGACGGGTCTTTCGCGGGCCGGGGGCGGCGGGTTCCGCCGTTCCCGGCCCCACGCCAGTCGTTGTCCCCTCGTAGCGATGCCGAGGAGCTGCACCATGTCCAGCGCAACGGTCGAAACCCGGACCGGCCGCCAGAATCCGATCGGGTCGTTCTGGCGGGGCTTCCGCACGTTCCGTCGCACCAGGCCCTTCTGGGGCGGCCTGCTGGCCATGATCGCCGGCGTCCCGATCCTCTACTTCCCGTACGCGCACCTGGCGCTCGGCAGCGTGACCATCGCGATGTCGACCACGGCGGGTGCCGGTTCGCTGCTCATCGGCGTCCTGCTGATCGCCCTCGGCATAGCCGGGTGGTTCCAGCAGGCCGTCAGGGTCTTCGCCGGCATCGCGACCATCCTGCTGACGCTGGTCTCGATCCCGATGTCCAACCTGGCCGGCTTCGGCTTGGCCCTGCTGCCCGGTCTGATCGGCGGGGGGCTGCTGGTCTCCTGGGCGCCGCTGCCGCAGCCGCAGGCCGAGTCGGCGGCCGCGCCGGCGGCCGAGGGCGGGCGCGGACGCC
>NZ_JAHSQD010000856.1 GCF_020103755.1 Streptomyces sp. LS1784 | reverse complement strand
CCGGGCACAGCTGGTGCGGACGGCACGGTGGGTGAGTCCGGCGGGCTGGGCGGGACCGGCACCGCAAGCACGTCCGGCGCGGCCGGAACGGCGGGTGCCGCCAGCGCCTCCGCCGGCGTCGGCGCCCCCTTCGAACCGGCCATCAGCTGCTTGAACGTCGCCGCCGAGCGGGGATTGCGGTCGCACTCGAAGAAGCCGTGCGGGCAGTAGTCGGTGACGGTCTGGTAGGCGGTGTCGTGGGTGCGGATCCAGTCGACCATCCGCTGCACGAACTCGGGGTTGTCGCCGTTGCGGAACAGCCCCCACTCCGGGTAGGAGACCGGCTTGCCGCGCTTGGCGGCGAACTCCACCTGGTCCTGCAGGCCGTACGGCTCGTGCACGTAGTCGTCGAAGGTGCCGCCGGCGGGCTGGTCGTAGTTGTCCATGCCGATGATGTCGACCACGTCGTCGCCGGGGTAGCACTTGGTCCACGGGACGGCGTCCAGGCCCCGGCTGGGGGCGAAGTCGAAGCGGAAGCGCTGCCCGGGCACCGAGCGCATCACCCCGACGATCCGCCGCCAGTACGCCTTCCACGCGGACGGGTCGGGTTTGCAGCGGTGGGTGTAGGTGGTGCCGTTCATCTCCCAGCCGAGAGTGAGCACGGTGTCCGCGCCGCCCAGCGCGACCAGCCGGTGCGCGAGCTTGAGGAAGTGCCCGTCGAAGTCCCCGCGCGCGCCCTGGGCGAGCAGCCTGGCGACCTCGCCGTCCGGCACGTTCGCCTCGCTGGGCACCAGCATCGGCACGCCGAGCACCAGCAGCCGGGACGGATCGGCCCGCCGCCACTGCGACCACAGGCCGAGCACCATCGGTTCGCCCTCGACGTCGCTCCAGCTGTTGCCCGCCAGATAGGTGTGGCCGACCTGCATGTTCGCGTCGCCCAGCCACTGCGCGTACTGGCGGATCTGCGGGATGTAGTCGTCCCAGGACCCGACGAAGGCACCGAACGGCGGCTCGTGACTCGGCCGCTGGACCGGCGGGCGGGAAGCCGCGCCGCGCGGCTCGATGACGCCCGAGGAGAGACTGTGCCGTTCGGTCTGGCTGAACGGCGTCCCGGCCGGGACGCTGGCCGTGGCCATCAGCAGCAGGGTGGCGGCGGCCAGCGTCAGGCGGCCGATTCGCATGGTGCTCTCCTCCGGGCGTCGAGTGGACGGGGCGCACGGTCTCGGCGTGGACGGACCGTGACGCCACGCTCGCTGACAGTAGGCCCAATGGAGGAAGGAAAAGCCGAATGTCACCCTAAAGTGGGCGCCAATGACATGCCGTCCACCGAAACGTCTGCCCAACGGCCGGCGACCGGCTGTCAGGTATCAGCTCTGTAACGGTCCTGCCGGGCCCTTCCGGACCGCTCCGGCACGCCCGGCGGAGCGGCCGGAGCGCCGACGGCGCAGGTGGGCGGGTGGACGTACGGGGAGGGTCCGCGCGGCCGGGCGGACGCCCGACGCGACGGGCCGGTGGCGGAACCGGGCTGACTCGCGTGCCCGCTGAAAGGTACGCTCCGCCCGTGTCCTGGAAGCCTCTGCGTGTACTGACCCCCCGCTCGATCCTGCCTGCCTCGGCGGTGGTGCTGGTCCTTGCGGCCGGAGCGGCGGCGCACGCGAACAAGCCGGTGCCGTTCGGTGACCGGGTCGCGGGACCGGGCGACGCGGGGGCGACGCCGGTGAACTCCGAGTCGCTCAGCTCGGCCGACCTCGACCTGCGGGTGGGGCCCGGCCTGGAGGCCTTCCACAAGCAGACCGGCGAGCAGGCCTGGTCCTACCGCCGCGAGGGCGCCGAGGCGCTCTACCTGGCGATGGCCGGCGACAACGCGATCGTGGTCTGGGACGACGGCATGGTCACCTCGGTGCGCCCCGGCGACCACGAGGTGCGCTGGCACCGTGCGGTGCCCGGCCTGGCCGACTGGCTGCACGGCGATGGCGAGCCCGGCGCCGACAAGCGGACCGACGCCCAGCGCAAGGCACTCGCCAAGCAGCGGGCCGCGGGCGCGCTGCACACCGTCCAGCGGGACGGCTCGCCCTGGCTGGCCCTGGTCACGCCGAACCTGACCATGGGCCTGCGCGACGCCGACGGCGACCTGCGCTACAACGACAAGCCCTCCGCCGGCTGCGCCTACGACCCGCTGCGCACCGTCCACACCGACTACGCCGTGCTCATCCCGCGCACCTGCACCAACAGCAGCGGGCAGGCCGTCTCCGGCGGCATCACCGGCTACCGGCTGGACAGCAACGGCTGGGCCATGAGCACCGGGCCGACCGCCACGGTCAAGGTACTGGACCGCAGCCGGGTGGAGATCACCGACGGCCCGATCGTCCCGCCCAGGGTGTTCGACACCAAGGCGGCCGCGCCCGAGACGGCCTGCGGCGGCGTGGACGCGCTGTTCGCGGCGGTCCGCCCGCAGGGCGGCTGCGCGGCGGACCCGTCGCCGAACCCGG
>NZ_JAHSQD010000855.1 GCF_020103755.1 Streptomyces sp. LS1784 | reverse complement strand
CTCGCCGCAGGCGGGGCAGGCTGCCGCCCGGACGGGCGCCGCCGCCCGGACGGGCGCCGCCGTCCGTACGGGCTCCCTGGCTTCGACGGGCGGTGTGGCAGGCGCCGGGTGCGAGGTCAGGCCCAGTCGTTCCGCGACCACGCCGGCCTCGAAGCGGCTGTGCGCGCCGAGGCTGTCCAGCAGGTCCGAGACGTGGCGGCGGCAGGTGCGCAGGGAGATGCCGAGGCGGCGGGCGATGGACTCGTCCTTGAGACCCTTCGCGAGCAGCACCAGGATGCTCTGCTTCATCGTCTTGGTGACGTCGTGCGCGGCCTGCGGGCCACTGGCGAACGGGGTCGCGTTCTCCCAGTCCCGTTCGAAGACCGTCAGCAGGTAGGAGAGCAGGTCGGGCTCCCGGATGATCAGCGCGCCGCCGGAGCTGGCGGGCAGCAGGGCCAGCGAGCCGTCCACGATGATCAGCTGCGGCAGCACCTCCGGCAGGGTCCGGATCTCGGCGCCGGCCTCGATGAGCTGCTCCGCGTGCACCCGGGTGGGCTGGTCGAAGCGGGTCGCGTGCTGGTAGAGGCTGCGCATCCTCACGCCCCGGTCGAGCAGCGCCAGGTCGCGCGGCAGCGCCTCGCGCAGGGCGGCCGGGGGGAACGACCCGCCGTGCTTGGAGACCAGCACCTCGCTGCGGCAGGAGTCGATCACGTCGGCGAGCAGCGAGCGCACCGCGAACTTGTCCGGCAGCCGGTCGATGGTGCCCTGCGGGAAGGCGTGCTGGCGGGCCTGGAGGTAGACGGGCACCAGCGCCGCGAGCCCGTCGCGCTGCTGCTGGACGATCCGCCGCTGCTCGCGCAGGGCCTCCTCTCGGGCGCGCAGGGCGGTGTCGCGTTCGGAGAGCAGCTGTGCGGTCGCGGCCTGGGGGCTGACGGGCTGCCAGGCGACCGGGCGCCTGCCTGCGGGGCCCCCGTCCGCCGGGGCGTCGTCGGCGAACAGCTCCTGGAAGAGGCAGGCTCCGGTGAGCTGCCGGACGGCCGCCTCGCACTCCGGCAGGCCCAGGTCGGTCTCGGACGCCGCCTGGGCGAGGGTCGCCGGGGTGAGGCGCTCGTGCACCACCGTCCACCGGTAGAGCGTGACGGCCGCGCTGTCGAGTGCGGGTACGTCGGCGGTCGGGTCGGGGCCGGTCCCGGGCTCCATCGCATGCCTCCTAAAGCTGCCAGGCAGGCTCATGATCCCTTGCGGGGGATGCCGTGGCCATCCGCCGACTGGCAGGGTGACGATCACGGACCGGGCGATGCCGCGGGAACTGCGGAAACGTCCGAAACCTGTGGAACTGTCCCCGAAGTGATGGGAGCTGTCGTCATGCGAGGAATCGTGACGCGGACACTGGCCGCGGTCGCGTTGGGTGCCGCCGCCTGGCTGGGTGGAGTGGCCCCGGCCGGCGCCTCCGTGTTCGACGGCGCGACGCTGACGGACTCCGGCGACGGGCACGGTGGCCACAGCTGCGTCCAGACGACGGCCTGGGGCGACGCCTGGTGTCCCGGTAAGCCGCTGAGCTGACGAGTCGTCGCGGGCGGCTCCCGTCTCCTCCTCTTCTCCGAAAGGAATCTCTGTCATGCACATGGCCCTGAAGCGTCGCGTCCGTACCGCCACCACCGCCACCGGCCGGTCCGGCTCCGCCTCCTCCGTCGAGTCCGCGAGCCCCTCCGGTCGCTGAACCCGGCGAAGTGACGCGCCCTGCACGGGAAGTCGGCAGAGTCGACTTCCCGTGCAGGGCGCGCCGCCGTTCCGGGCCCGACCGTCGACGCGCACCACGTACTCGCCGCTCGCCCGGACCTGCTGCATGGCGTCGTGGGTGGGCCGGCCGTGGCTCAGGCCGCGCGGGGGCGTGGGGCCGTCGTTGCGGTTGCGGTTGCGGTCGCAGTCGCAGTCGCAGTCGCCGGGTGTCGGCGGTGCCGTCGGTGGTACGACACGGTGACGGCCGCCAGCAGCGGGGCCCAGGCGACGGTCGGCAGATAGAGGAAGCCGACCAGGAAGTGGCCGCGCGGGGTCATGTCCGCGCCCGGCATGGCCCACCACGCGGCGAACGGCGTCCACAGCAGGGCCAGGCCGGCGGCGCCGAGCGAGGCCGCGACGACCACCGCGCGCGGGTCGACCGGGCGGCCGCCGAGGAACGGGATCCAGCGGGGCGGCACCGTGCCCCACGGGCGGACCAGCCCGATCGTGAGCAGCGCCAGCGCCTCGGTGCTCAGGCTCAGGAAGACCGGCCACACCGCGCCCCACCCGGAGAAGCCCATCGCCCGGTAGCCGGCCTCGGTGTACCCGCCGTGCCAGCCCGCCACCAGCCCGAGCCGCCACAGTCCGGAGGGCAGCGCGGTGACGGCGGCGAGGTGGGCGGCGCGCACGGCCCAGCGGGGCGGGGCGGGAACGACGGTGGCGGCAGCGGGCGGGGTCGTCATGCCCTCACCCTCCCGCGCGGACCCGGCCC
>NZ_JAHSQD010000854.1 GCF_020103755.1 Streptomyces sp. LS1784 | reverse complement strand
CTGAGGACAAGCCCTCGGCCTATTAGTACCGGTCAACTCCACCCCTCACAGGGCTTCCATATCCGGCCTATCAACCCAGTCGTCTACTGGGAGCCTTACCCTCTCAAGGAGGTGGGAGTGCTCATCTCGAAGCAGGCTTCCCGCTTAGATGCTTTCAGCGGTTATCCCTCCCGAACGTAGCCAACCAGCCATGCCCTTGGCAGAACAACTGGCACACCAGAGGTTCGTCCGTCCCGGTCCTCTCGTACTAGGGACAGCCCTTCTCAACACTCCTACGCGCACAGCGGATAGGGACCGAACTGTCTCACGACGTTCTAAACCCAGCTCGCGTACCGCTTTAATGGGCGAACAGCCCAACCCTTGGGACCTACTCCAGCCCCAGGATGCGACGAGCCGACATCGAGGTGCCAAACCATCCCGTCGATATGGACTCTTGGGGAAGATCAGCCTGTTATCCCCGGGGTACCTTTTATCCGTTGAGCGACGGCGCTTCCACAAGCCACCGCCGGATCACTAGTCCCTACTTTCGTACCTGCTCGACCCGTCAGTCTCACAGTCAAGCTCCCTTGTGCACTTACACTCAACACCTGATTGCCAACCAGGCTGAGGGAACCTTTGGGCGCCTCCGTTACCCTTTAGGAGGCAACCGCCCCAGTTAAACTACCCACCAGACACTGTCCCTGATCCGGATCACGGACCCAGGTTAGACATCCAGCACGACCAGAGTGGTATTTCAACGACGACTCCACCCAAACTGGCGTTTGGGTTTCACAGTCTCCCACCTATCCTACACAAGCCGAACCGAACACCAATATCAAGCTATAGTAAAGGTCCCGGGGTCTTTCCGTCCTGCTGCGCGAAACGAGCATCTTTACTCGTAATGCAATTTCACCGGGCCTATGGTTGAGACAGTCGAGAAGTCGTTACGCCATTCGTGCAGGTCGGAACTTACCCGACAAGGAATTTCGCTACCTTAGGATGGTTATAGTTACCACCGCCGTTTACTGGCGCTTAAGTTCTCAGCTTCGCCCCACCGAAATGGAGCTAACCGGTCCCCTTAACGTTCCAGCACCGGGCAGGCGTCAGTCCGTATACATCGCCTTACGGCTTCGCACGGACCTGTGTTTTTAGTAAACAGTCGCTTCTCGCTGGTCTCTGCGGCCACCCCCAGCTCAGAGTGCAAGACTCGTCACCAGGAATGGCCCCCCTTCTCCCGAAGTTACGGGGGCATTTTGCCGAGTTCCTTAACCATAGTTCACCCGAACGCCTCGGTATTCTCTACCTGACCACCTGAGTCGGTTTGGGGTACGGGCCGCCATGAAACTCGCTAGAGGCTTTTCTCGACAGCATAGGATCATCCACTTCACCACAATCGGCTCGGCATCAGGTCTCAGCCTTAATGTGAGGCGGATTTGCCTACCCCACGGCCTACACCCTTACCCCGGGACAACCACCGCCCGGGCTGGACTACCTTCCTGCGTCACCCCATCGCTCACCTACTACCCCGTCGGGTCACCGGCTCCACCACTTCCCTTTGCCCGAAGGCTCCGGGACGGCTTCACGGGCTTAGCATCAAGAGGTTCAGCGTTGGCGCTTCAAAGCGGGTACGGGAATATCAACCCGTTGTCCATCGACTACGCCTGTCGGCCTCGCCTTAGGTCCCGACTTACCCTGGGCAGATCAGCTTGACCCAGGAACCCTTGGTCAATCGGCGCAAGAGTTTCCCACTCTTGTATCGCTACTCATGCCTGCATTCTCACTCGTATACCGTCCACGACTGGTTTCCACCGCCGCTTCACCCGGCACACGACGCTCCCCTACCCATCACAGCAACCGTTAGGTCTTCACGCTGCAATGACACGACTTCGGTGATGTGCTTGAGCCCCGCTACATTGTCGGCGCGGAATCACTTGACCAGTGAGCTATTACGCACTCTTTCAAGGGTGGCTGCTTCTAAGCCAACCTCCTGGTTGTCTCTGCGACTCCACATCCTTTCCCACTTAGCACACGCTTAGGGACCTTAGTCGGTGTTCTGGGCTGTTTCCCTCTCGACCATGGAGCTTATCCCCCACAGTCTCACTGCCACGCTCTCACTTACCGGCATTCGGAGTTTGGCTAAGGTCAGTAACCCGGTAAGGCCCATCGCCTATCCAGTGCTCTACCTCCGGCAAGAAACACGTGACGCTGCACCTAAATGCATTTCGGGGAGAACCAGCTATCACGGAGTTTGATTGGCCTTTCACCCCTAACCACAGGTCATCCCCCAGGTTTTCAACCCTGGTGGGTTCGGTCCTCCACACGGTCTTACCCGCGCTTCAACCTGCCCATGGCTAGATCACTCCGCTTCGGGTCTTGGGCATGCAACTCAACCGCCCTATTCGGACTCGCTTTCGCTACGGCTACCCCACACGGGTTAACCTCGCTACACACCGCAAACTCGCAGGCTCATTCTTCAAAAGGCACGCAGTCACGGC
>NZ_JAHSQD010000853.1 GCF_020103755.1 Streptomyces sp. LS1784 | reverse complement strand
CCGCTCGGCGTCGGGGTGGCCGGTTTGGTGGGCGGCGGGGTGGTCGCACTCGGCGTCGCAGTGGCCGGGCGCGGGGCGGCGGGCGGGGGCGTGGTGGACGTGCCCTTGCCGCCGGGGGTGCCGGACGGGCCGCCGGACGGCCAGACCGGGGTGCCGTAGTCGGTGACCGGACGGTCCGGCGCCTGGTGCGCCCGGGCACCGGTGCGAACGGCGGCGCCGAACATCGAACCGAGCAGCAGGGTCACGCCGACCACGACCGTGGTGACCACGGTGCCGCGGCGCAGCACCCGGCGGCGCAACGCAGCGGGTGCGTCCGCGCCGAACCGGCGCCAGGCCTCCAGGCTGAGCCGCCCGTCCAGCGAGGCGAACGGCGCCCCGGCGATCAGCAGCGGGCTCCACGCCGCGAGGAAGATCAGGTCCGGGGTGTCGTAGACCGGGACGGCCCGCCAGCTGACGGTGAACAGCAGCGCGGCGGAGAGCGCCATCGCCGCGCCGGCGGCGAGCCGCTGCCAGAGGCCGAGGACGGTCAGCACGCCGACCACGATCTGGGTGAACGACACCACCAGCCCGGCGCCCACCGGGTGCGCCATGGCGAAGGCCAGCAGCGGTTCGGCGACCTTCCACGGGTGCAGCGAGGAGAGCCAGCGCATCATCGAGCCGCGCTCTCCGCCGTCGAAGTACACCGGGTCGCAGAGCTTGCTGAACCCGGCGTAGACCGAGAGCGAGCCGAGGACGGCGCGCAGCGGCAGCAGCACCAGGCCGAGGTCGACCCTGCGGCCCGGGTACCAGGGCTGCTTGCCCGCGGCGTCCGCGGCGGAGACCTCGGGCAGCTCGCCGCTCGGGGTCCAGCCGTGCGGCTCGCCGACCGGGCCGACGCCCGCGTCGGTGGCGGTGCCGGTGCCCTCGCGGGGCTGGCGCGGGAGGGCCCGGGCGCCCGCGAGGGACGGGAGCACCTGGGTGTCCGCCTCGACCAGCCGGACACCGCCGGCCGGGGTGCCGCCCTGGCGCACCGCTTCCAGCAGCCGGGTGGCCGCGAGGTCCCCGGGGGGCGCCTGGCCGGTCCAGGTGACGGCGGTGACCCGGCCCTTGCGGCGCGGCGCGCCGCCGACCCCGGCCCCGGCCATCGCCGGGACGGCCGGAGCGGGCACGACGACCTGCGGGGTGACCAGCGGACGGCCGATCAGGCCCTGGTTGGCGTACGGGTCGCCGAACGCGGCGCCGGTGGACAGCAGTCCGGCCGGGGCCTCGAGCAGCGGCGCCATCGGGGCGCCGAGCCGGAGCCGGAAACTCGCCTGGGTGCTGCTGAGCCGCGAAGGGTCCGACTCCACCTTGACGGTGTTGAGGCCGGGGCCCGCGTCTATCCCTGTGCTGCCGTCGCCGAACAGGGGGCGCCGAGGTGTTCTGGTGTCCACGCCCGTCTAACCGGGTGACGGCCGCTTAGGACACTCTCCCGGGTGGATGTCCGACCCACACTTGAAGTGATCATGAAAAAAGCGATCGGGCCCGGTCGGGCCCGATCGCCTTTCACTCGGATTGCGGGGAATTCGGAAGATCGCCTGCGCCCCGAGCCCCGGCCGTGCTCAGCGCTCGGCCGCGCTCAGCGACGCCCGGCCGCTCTCCGTCCTCCGGCCGCACTCGGCGCTCAGCGCTCAGCACTCAGCGCTCGGCACTCGGCACTCGGCGCGAAGCGCTCAGCGCTTGGCACGCAGCCGCGCGGCCTCGTACAGCACGATGCCCGCCGCGACACCGGCGTTCAGCGACTCGGTCAGGCCGGACATCGGGATCCTGACCCGCATGTCGCAGGTCTCCGAGACCAGCCGGGACAGGCCCTTGCCCTCACTGCCCGCGACGATCACCACCGGGCCGGTCAGCAGCTCCAGGTCGCCGATCTCGGCCTCGCCGTCGGCGGCCAGGCCGACCACCATCAGACCGGCCTTCTGGTAGGCCTCCAGGGTGCGGGTCATGTTGGTGGCCCGGGCGACGGGCAGCCGGGCCGCGGCGCCGGAGGAAGTCTTCCAGGCGCCGGCGGTCATGCCGGCCGCGCGGCGCTCGGGGATGACCACGCCGTGCGCGCCGAAGGCGGCGGCCGAGCGGACCACGGCGCCCAGGTTGCGCGAGTCGGTGACCCCGTCCAGCGCGATGATCAGCGCGTCCTGGCCGGCGTCGGCGGCCTCCTCCAGCAGGTCCTCGGGGTGCGCGTACTCGTACGGCGGCACCTGCAGCACCAGACCCTGGTGGTTGAGCCCGCCGGTCATCTGGTCCAGCTGCGCGCGCGGGGCGTCCATCAGCGGGATGCCACGGTCGTTGGCCGCCTGGAAAGCCTCGCGGACCCGGTCGTCCGTGTCGATGAACTGCTGGACGTACAGCGCGTTGGCCGGCACGTCGCCGACCAGGGCCTCGACCACCGAGTTGCGGCCGAAGACCAGCTCGGCGCTGCCCGCGCCGCCGCGGCCACCGCGGCCGGCACCGGCCCGGCGCATGCCG
>NZ_JAHSQD010000852.1 GCF_020103755.1 Streptomyces sp. LS1784 | reverse complement strand
CGGCCTCCGCCGACTTCCTCGACCTCACCGAGGCCGAGACCGCGGGCGAGGCCGGCGGCCGCACCGCCCGCGCGCGCGGCCGCTTCACCCGCAACTTCGTCATCCAGGCCAGCGCCGCCGACTGGGCGCTGGCCCTGCTCGCCGCGCTGCGCCGCCGGCTGAACGAACTGCCCGCGGCGAGCCCTGCGGACCGCCCGCACCTGGTGTTCTTCCAGCACGACGAGGTGATGGTGCACACCCCGGCCAACCTCGCCGACGAGGTGGCCGCCGCCGTCGCCGGGGCGGCCGACGAGGCCAGCCGGCTGGTGTTCGGCGACACCCCGGTGCGCTTCCCGCTCAGCACCGCGGTGGTGGACTGCTACGCCGACGCGAAGTAGCCGCTACAGCTTCCGGAAGGAGCGCGCGTCCTCGGCCGCCGCGACCACCTCGGCCAGCCCCGCCCCGGTCGAGGCGGTGACGGCGGCGGCCACCGCGCCCTCCACGAACGGCGCGTCCACCAGCTTCACGTTCGGGCGCGGCTCGTCCTCCAGCACCGTGACGGCGGTGAGCACCGAGCTGCCGAGGTCCGGCAGCACGACCACGCCCGCCCCGGCGTCGGCCCGCTCGATCGCCCCGGCGATCAGGTCGTAGCTGGTGCCCAGCCCGCCGTCCTCGGTGCCGCCCGCGACGACCACCCGCACACCGTCCGAGGCGAGTTCGCCGAGCAGCTCGCGCAGCCCCTCCGCGAGCCGGGCGCTGTGCGAGACCAGAACAATGCCCACGTTTTCGCTCATGTCCGCGACCCTACGGCCGGATCCCGCTGCTCCGGGAGAGTGATCGGAATCCCGCGTGTCGCACCCCGTGCCCGCCACCCCCGTCTGGCGTAGCGTCGGGGCAACGGCGTCGACCGCCGTGGCGTCCTCACCAAGGGAGCGAGAGCGTTGAAGAAGCTGATCAACACCCCGGAGAGCGTCCTGGAGGACGCGCTGGCCGGAATCGCCGCCGCCCACCCGGAGCTGACGGTGGACGTCCCCAACCGGGTGATCACCCGGGCCGCCCGCCCGGCCGGGCCCAAGGTCGCCCTGATCTCCGGCGGCGGCTCCGGCCACGAGCCGCTGCACGGCGGCTTCGTCGGCCCCGGCATGCTCGATGCCGCCTGCCCCGGCGAGGTGTTCACCTCGCCCGTCCCGGACCAGATGCTGGCCGCCGCCAAGGCCGTGGAGACCGGCGCCGGCGTGGTCTTCATCGTGAAGAACTACACCGGCGACGTGATGAACTTCGAGCTCGCCGCCGAGCTGGCCGCCGAGGAGGGCCTGGAGGTCCGCACCGTCCTGGTCAACGACGACGTCGCGGTCGAGGACTCCACCTGGACGGCCGGGCGCCGGGGCACCGGCGCGACCGTGCTGGTCGAGAAGACCGCCGGCGCGCTGGCCGAGCGCGGCGCCCCGCTGGACGAGGTGGCCGCCCTGGGCGAGCGGGTCAACGCCGCCTCCCGCTCCTTCGCCGTCGCGCTCACCGCGGCCACCGTCCCGGCCGCCGGCAAACCCGGCTTCGACCTGCCCGAGGACGAGATCGAGGTCGGCGTGGGCATCCACGGCGAGCCCGGCCGCCGCCGCGAGAAGCTCCGTCCGGCCCGCGAACTGGCCGCCGAGGTGGTCGAGACCATCCTGACCGACCACCACCTGACTCCGGGCGACGAGGTGATCGCCCTGCTCAACGGCCTCGGCGCGACCCCACTGCTGGAGCTGTACGTGGTCTACGGCGAGGTCGCCGCCAGGCTCGCCGAACGCGGCATCACGGTGGCCCGCAGCCTGGTCGGCAACTACGTCACCAGCCTGGACATGGCGGGCTTCTCGCTCACCCTCACCAAGGCCGACGCCCAGCTGCTGGAACTCTGGGACGCCCCGGTCGACACCCCCGCCCTCAAGCGGGCCTAGAACGGGTCTTCGCCCGACCCGGCAGGACCCACAGAACGCTGACCCGACAGGACCCACAGGACGCGTCCTGATCCGCACCGAAGGAGACCGGATGGACCCCGACACCCCGCAGTTCGACATCCCGCTGGCCGAGGCCTGGATCCGCGCGATCGCCGCCGCCGTCGAGAAGGAGCAGTCCCGGCTCACCGAGCTGGACTCCGCGATCGGCGACGGCGACCACGGCAGCAACCTCCAGCGTGGCTTCGCCGCAGCCCTGACCGCCCTGGACGGCCTCCGGCCGGCCGGGCCCGGCGCCGTCCTCACCAAGACCGGCACCACGCTCATCTCCAAGGTCGGCGGCGCCTCCGGCCCGCTCTACGGCAAGGCCTTCCGCGCCATCGGCGCCGCCCTGCCCGAAGCGGCCGGCCCTGCCGACGTCGCCGAGGCCCTGTCGGCCGGCCTGGACGCCATCCGCCTGCTGGGCAAGGCCGAACCCGGCGACAAGACCATCGTGGACGCCTGGACCCCGGCCGTCGCCGCCTTCCGCACCGCGGCCGCGGCCGGTGCCGGCCTCCCCGCGTCGGCGGCCGCGGCC
>NZ_JAHSQD010000851.1 GCF_020103755.1 Streptomyces sp. LS1784 | reverse complement strand
GGCTGCTGCCCGCCGCCCTGCTCGGCGTGCTGCGCAGCGGCGCCGCCTACCTGCCGCTCGACATCGACCAGCCGCTGGCCCGCAACCGGGGCGTGCTCGACGACGCCGGCGTCACCCTGCTGGTCGCCGAGACCGCCACCGCCGGCGACGAACTGCTGCACGGGCGCGAGAGCGTCCTGGTGGACGGCCCCGAGCACGCCGCGGCCCCCGCCGAGGCGCCCGCCGTCACCGTCGGCGCGGAGGACCCGGCCTACCTGCTGTACACCTCCGGCTCCACCGGCCGCCCCAAGGGCGTCGCCGTGCCGCACCGCGCGATCGTCAACTTCCTGACCTCGATGGGCCGCGAACCCGGCCTCACCGAGCGGGACGTGATGGCCGCCGTCACCACCGTCACCTTCGACATCGCCGGCCTGGAGCTGTGGCTGCCGCTGGTCACCGGCGCCCGGGTGGAGATTGCCGACCGTGCCACCGCCACCGACGGGGCCGCGCTCGGCGCCTGGCTCGACAAGCGGGGCGTCACCCACCTCCAGGCCACCCCCGCCACCTGGCGGATGCTGCTGGAGGCCGACTGGGCCGGCCGCTCCGGGCTGACCGCCCTGTGCGGCGGCGAGGCGCTCACCGCCGACCTCGCCCGCGCCCTGCTCGGCCGGGTCGGCGCGCTGTGGAACCTGTACGGCCCGACCGAGACCACCGTCTGGTCGACCGTCCAGCAGGTCACCCCGGAACTCGCCGCCCACGGCGGCGTGGTGGCCCTCGGCGCGCCCATCGCCAACACCCGGCTGCACCTGCTCGGCTCCTCCGGGCAGCCCGTCCCGGTCAACGGCATCGGCGAACTCTGCATCGCCGGCGCCGGCGTCGCGCTCGGCTACCACGGTCGGCCCGACCTGACCGCCGAACGGTTCACCGCCGAACCCGGCCGCACCGACGGCGCGCCGATGTACCGCACCGGCGACCTCGCCTGCCGCCGCGCAGACGGCCGCCTGGAGTACCACGGCCGCGTCGACGCCCAGGTCAAGCTCCGCGGCTTCCGCATCGAGCTGGGCGAGATCGAGGCCGCGATCACCGCCGTCCCCGGCGTCACCGCCGGCGCCGCCCGGCTCGTCGAGACCCCGGCCGGCCCGGTCCTGGCCGGCTACGCCGTCGCCCCCGGCCTCACCGAGGACACGCTGCGCACCGCCCTGTTCGAGCAGCTGCCCGACTACATGGTGCCCGCCGGCCTCGTGCTGCTCGACGCGCTGCCGCTGACCCCGGCCGGCAAGGTCGACCGGGCCTCGCTGCCCGTGCCGCAGCTCGGCGGCGCCGGCGCCCCGCCCGAGGGCGACTGCGAGGAACTGCTCGCCGACCTGTGGATCGAGGTCCTCAAGGTCGAACGGGTTTCCCGGCACGACGACTTCTTCGCGCTGGGCGGCCACTCGCTGCTCGCCACCCGGCTGCTCGCCCGGATCCGGGACACCTTCGAAACCGAACTGCCCCTGCGCGTCGTCTTCGAGGACCGGACGCTGGCCGGCCTGGCCCGCCGCGTCGAGGAGCGCCTGCTGGAGGAGATCGACGACCTCGACGACCTCGACGAGACCGCCGGGAGCACGCTGTGACCCACCGCACCGAATCCGGAGCCACCGGCAACACCGGCGCCTCCGGAACCACCGACGCACGCCCGGCCGCCGGCGACACCGGCGCCCGAACGGGGGAGACCGCATGACCGACCAGCCCACCACCGGGTCCGTCCCGGAACCGGATCCGGCCGCCAGACGGCAGGAACTGCTGCGCCGCCGCCTCGCCAAGGCCAAGGCCGCCAAGGCGGCGGCCGCGGTCGGCGGCACCGAGCGCCACAGCATCGCCCCGCGCCCCGAGGGCACCCCGGTGCCGCTCTCCTCGGCCCAGCGCCGGATGTGGTTCCTGGCCCAGTACGAGCCGGACAGCGCCGCCTACCACATCCCGCTCGCCCTGCACCTCGACGGCGAGCCCGACACGGCCGCCCTCGGCGCCGCCCTCACCGACGTCCTCGCCCGGCACGAGGTGCTGCGCACCGTCTACCCGGAGGTCGACGGCGAGGTGAGCCCCGAGACGCTGCCCGCCGACCGGTTCACCCTCACCACCGCCGACGTTCCCGCCGAGCAGGTCGACGCCTGGCTGGAGACCGAGGCCCGCCGCCCCTTCGACCTCGCCGCCGACCTGCCGCTGCGCGCCGCCCTGCTGCGCACCGGCGACGGCGCCGTGCTCAGCCTGGTGCTGCACCACATCGCGGCCGACGGCTGGTCGATCGGCGTGCTCTTCGACGACCTCGCGACCGCCTACGGCGCCCGGCGCACCGGCACCGCCCCGGCGTTCGAGCCGCTGCCCGTCCAGTACGCGGACGTCGCGCACTGGCAGCAGACCGAGCTCGCCGCCGAACTCGACCGCCAGCAGGCCTGGTGGCAGGAGCGCCTGCGCGGCGCCACCGCCACCGTCACGGTGCCCGCCGACCGGCCGCGGCCCGCCGTCGCGGGCACC
>NZ_JAHSQD010000850.1 GCF_020103755.1 Streptomyces sp. LS1784 | reverse complement strand
GAGCGGGGCGGGGGGAGACCGGCCACGGGGGGAGTACGCCACCGCCGGCCGTGGGGGACGGGCGGAGCGACGGCACGGCGGCGGCGCGGGACCGGGGGAGGACCGCACCGCCGCCGCTACGTGCTTCCCCGGCCGCTCTCCGGGGTCGCGGCCGGCCCGGCCGGATTGTCAGTGGCGCCGTTCACGATGGGAGGGCACGGACCACCCGGTCCGCGCGCTGCCTCGGAACGGGGGAGACCATGACCATCAGCCGTCCTGAGCCCGTCACCGCCCGCCTCCACTCCGCCGCCCTTCCGCACCTCCCGGGTCCGTCCGTCCGTTCCGCCGCAGCGGACGTCCATCCGGTGCTGCGCCGGGTCGCCGCGCCGCCGGCCGCCCTCGACCTGCTCGCCGACGCCCACCGCACCCTCGCCCGGGCCCGCGCCCTGGAGGACCCGCTGGAGCGCTACGCCACCGCCCACCTGGCCGCACTGCGCACGGTGGCGGCCGTCCTGGCGGTGCGCGGCCGCCCGGAGAAGAGCCCGCGCCGCCGCAAGGCGATCCGCAGTGCCTGGGAAGTGCTGCCCGAGGTGGCGCCGGAGCTCGCCGAGTGGGCGGTCTACTACGGGGCCGGCGCCCGCCGCCGGGCCGCCGCCGAGGCCGGGATCAGGGGCGCCGCCTCGGCCCGGGACGCCGACGACCTGATCCGCAACTCCGCCCTGTTCCTGCGCCTGGTCGAGCGGCTGCTCGGCCTGCGCGCCGCCCCGCCCCCGCCCCGGCTGCCGCTGGACGGCGACGAGCCGCCGGGCGTGAGCGGGCTCCCCGCCGGGCCGGTCTAAGGTGGAGGCATCCTGATCGAACTGCACGTGCCAAGGAGCTCCGCCTTGTACCCGACGCGTCCCCGCAGTGCCCTGCGTACCGCCGTGGTGTGGGAGGTGGTCCGGGCGGCCCTGGAGAAGCGGGCGGCCGAGCTGGACCAGCCGGTGCTCGACGTGGTCGACACCGGCGGCGGCACCGGGAACTTCGCCGTGCCGGTCGCCAAGCTCGGCCACCGCGTCACGGTGGTCGACCCGAGCCCGGACGCCCTGTTCGCCCTGGAGCGCCGGGCCGCCGAGGCCGGTGTGACGGACCTGGTGCGGGCCGTCCAGGGCGACACCCAGACCCTGCCCGAGCTGGTCACCCCGGGCAGCGTGGACGCGGTGCTCTGCCACGGCGTGCTGGAGGTCGTGGACGACCCGGCCGAGGCGCTCGGCAGCCTGGCCGGCACCCTGCGCAAGGGCGGCCTGGTCAGCCTGCTGGCGGCCAACCGCAACGGCGCCGTACTGGCCCGCGCGCTGGCCGGCCACTTCAACGAGGCCCGCACCGTGCTCACCGCCACCGACGGCCGCTGGGGCGAGCAGGACCCGATGCCGCGCCGCTTCACCGGGGAGGAGCTGGGCCGACTGGCCGAGGCCGCGGGCCTGCGGGTGGAGTCGGTGCACGGCGTACGGGTCTTCGCGGACCTCGTCCCCGGCGTGCTGGTGGACACCGAGCCGGGCGCGCTGGAGGCGCTGCTGAAGCTGGAGGAGGCCGCCGCCGCGCAGCCCGAGTTCCACGCCGTGGCGACCCAGCTGCACCTGCTGGCCACTCTGGCCTGAGGCGCACCTCCCGGCCCGCGCGCCCCTTCACGAACCCTTCCGCCGTCGTACGGTTTTTTCGCACACCGTACGGCGGTGGTTCGCGCTCCGGAGGCCTGCCCGTTCCCCGTCCGTGCCCGGGCCGTGCCGTGCCGCCCGGCCGCAAACCTTCCCAGGTCCGGGACGATTCCATCCGATCGGGCACTTGTCCGGGGCGTGGCGCGTTGGCACGGATGCGGCCGTCCCCGCTCGAAGTGGCCCGTCCCACGCGGGGCAGACCACCCCGTAACGGGCCCACGGACCGTATGATCTGGGTAAAGCCGGAAAGCATGACAGCCGGACGCGTGGGGCATATGGACGACACGGGCCGGGTCCCCCGCACGGGCGTCCGACCCGACCGTGTGCCCCAAGGCTGATTGGACTTGCCTCCCCGACCGGGGTGGGCGGACCGGTCGCACCCGCGACCGACGAGTAGGAGGACTCCGTGCCGCTCTCGGAGCACGAGCAGCGACTGCTCGACCAGATGGAGCGAGCGCTGTATGCCGAAGATCCCAAATTCGCGTCGGCGCTTGAGGGAACCGGGCTGCGCACCTACACCCGTCGGCGGGTCTACCTGGCCGTCGCCGGCTTCGTGGTGGGCATCGGCCTGCTGATGGGCGGCATGGTCGTGCCGGACCAGATCTGGGTCAGCGTCGTGGGCTTCCTGGTGATGCTCGGGTGTGCGGTGTTCGCCGTGACCGGCTGGCGCCGCGGCCCCGCGGCCCAGAACGCCGGGGCCCGCCCGGCCGCGGCCCCGCGCCGCAAGGCCGGGATGATGGACCGGGTGGAGCAGCGCTGGCAGCGCCGCCGGGACGAGCAGACCGGCGGCTTCTGAGCAGCTCGGCCGATACGTACGAAGCCGGGGCGGGC
>NZ_JAHSQD010000085.1 GCF_020103755.1 Streptomyces sp. LS1784 | reverse complement strand
TCACACCCCGCCACCACACCAACGAGCACCATCTGCGCTGGTCACGCTTCCGCCGACGCAGCCAGGCCCGAGCCCGCCGCTCCCACTACAAACGCCGAGGCCACAACCCCCAGATGCGGTTGCAGTACTAGAGCTCACTCTGGGCGACAGCTAGCTGCGGGTGAAGAACGCCGTCGATGAGAAAGGCCTCCACACCGGGCTGACGCCCGAGGGTCACGAGCACCACACCACCTGGCCCGGCCCCATCCCCTGATGATGCGTCGAGCCAACCAGCCTACCGAGACTCGGGTCCGTCACGATCACGCCTGCGGCAAGCAGCCACTCCTGCACCACTGCGGCGCACTCGCGCCCCTAGGCAGCTATCAAAAATACTTCACACATTAGGGCAAATTAGATTCCTCTTCGATGATTAATGCGAGATTTCGCGCAGCAACCTCATCTCCTTGCCCGGCAGCCTCCATTAGCCACTTCTTTGACTCCTGCGCTTCGCCTCGCCAATGCAGCATCATGCCTAGATTATTCTTAGCTGCTATGTCGCCCGCCGCAGCTGCCCTGCGGTACCAAACCTCGCCCTCATCAAGGTCGCCACTAGATACAAACTCACGAGCAAGACTGAATGCCGCCAGCGAATCGCCCAATTCCGCACGCTCCATCAGCATCAGGCGACCCACATCGGACCGCGCCATGATTCCGCCAAGTTCGAAAGTAATCTCCTGGTGCGCTAATTCGATCGCAAGATCCGCCCAGCGATCGGCCTCCTCCTCGTTTCTCTCGTCCAGATATAATCCGACCAAACTCAAGGCCGCGGCCATGTCTCCGTTACTCGCAAGCGAAGACCAGGTGCGGTGCGCCAGATTTCTGAGTCCTGCGCTATACGCCGCACTGGCGATGGCGTTGCGGTCCCTATCAGTCCGCGCATGGGTTAGCGCATCGGACCAAACGCTGCCAGGAACCGATGGGTAACTAGGGTCTCGGGCGGCAGCATCCGTAAGGTAAGGAAAAGCGCGCCATCCCCAGTCCGGATGCTGATCTTCAATCACCAGAAGACTAGCTGCCCCATAGTGGATATGTGTTGCCCAAGCCAGAGCTTCATCAAATGATTCCAGGCGCAGATGCGCTAGCTTCCGCAGGTAACTTTTGTGAGCCACCCGAAGCAACTTCACAGGCAAAGGGCCGCAAAATCCAGCACGCGCAAGGTCGACAGCGGCGGCCACCAAGGCATAGCCGCGAGGATGACCGCCAGTATGGCTGGCCCGGCGAGCGCGACGCCACAAAGCCAAGAGATCTGGGCCAGCCGCGATGTACTCGGCAATGCCGTGTGATCCGTGCCTGGCCAGGGCTTCAAGCAGGAGTGGATCACCGGACGCTGCCACGCGCTCAAGCTCGAAGGGGCTCCACTGCCGTTCCAATTCAATTATTTCGGCAAGACTGAGCACTTGACAACCAGGACGGAGCTGATTGGCGCCGGCATCTCTGATTTGAGCGGCAGAATGACGAGCAGCCGGGCGACAGATATCCAACATCGTGTCGCATATTGTGGCTAGCACCGGAACGCCAATTTCCGAGAGCTCTGCAAGAATTTCGGGACTCAGGCCGTCCGCGCCGAGGTAGCCTTCAACGTCATCGAGCCACAGCACATATCGCCCCGACCCTCCCCTTAGAATTCGAGGCAGGCCGCGCAGACTTGCACCCCGGGGCGGTGCCAGCACTCGGAAATCGGGAATAGTAGTAGCCATTGCCTCGAAGAGAGTGCGAGACTTACCAGCCATCGAGTCGCCAGTCACCAGGACGAGTCCCCCGCCTTCGGCAGCTTTCCTCACCCTCTCGCGGAGACTGGAATCCTGATCTCGTTCTACATACGACGAGACTCGCTGTTCGCCGTCCACCCCACGAGCCCTGTGCACCCCAAACGCAATCGGTTCGGCGCGACGCACTGCAAGCCATTCATCCGGGTTGCGAAACAGAAGTTCGCTACTCGGCGCGAAGAAGTTATATTGCGGCCCCGCTGACACCGGGCCGCTGATGCTATTGTGGTGTAATTCGATCCAGTCGCCGTACTGCATCTGATCCTCTTTGCAAGTCGACAATCACGAGTTGCACTGTTTTCCCTTGATTTGGACCGGGCCATGGAAGGAATTGTGATGCAGTTCGATATGATCGCCGAGATAGGGGAGAGAACGATGAGGCTCGGCGTCAGCCAGAAGCTCCCTCAACTCAGAAGCAATTTCTGGCCGTGATGGCAACTCGGACTGCAGCCGTGTAGCCCAGTCCGCTACTACCCGCACAGCCGCCTCCGCGTCGTCCGGGCCAGCGGCCAGGAGTTCAGTCCGGGATGCAATCAGCTGGCCCTCTATCTCATCAACCTGACCTGTGGATCCGCGAGCCAGGATCTTCGCAACCCGCTTCCTCGCCCCCGCCCAGGAATCTGTGATCATTAGATTGACCAGCGCCGTAGCACTCGACACAGCAACGGCTACCAACTCCGCTTCCACTGAGCTCCTTTGATCGATCGATGGTTCAACAGACCACGGTAGCGCTGAATGGCTGTCGTCGCCGAGTTGGCTACAGCTCCAGTCCGCAGCGGCCTGTGGCACCCGTCCGATGCGCCACTTCCTCGTGGCCATCACTACGAACGTCTCCGCCGGATTGGTGCCAGCAGGCGCACCGCCGAACTTCTCATGGCTCATTACTCCCCCAGAAATCGGTCAGTAGGCCCAGCCCGAGCCCGTTCCCCGGTACTCCTCGACCGGGATCGGGTGGACGTCGGGGCGCATGCGGTCTGTGTAGAGCAGGCCGTCGAGGTGATCGATCTCGTGGGCGATGAGGCGGGCGAGGCCGAACTCGTAGGTGACCGTGGTGATGGTGCCGTCGAGGGTGGTGGCGGTGACGTCCATGCGGAGGGGGCGGGGGACCATGCCGCGGACGTCGAAGAAGCTGAGGCAGCCCTCGTACTGTTCGTCGGTCTCCTCGGAGACGGCGGTGATCTTCGGGTTGAGCAGGATGATCGGTTCTGCGCCGGCGGTCGGGGGCAGGACGAGGGCGGCGGCGCGGGGGATGCCGATCTGTGGGGCGGCGAGGCCCATGCCCTTGGCGAAGGAGTGGACCTGACCGATCCGCTCGACGGCGGTGAAGAGCTCAACGACGACGGCCTGGGCGGCGGCGCGTTCGGCAGGGAGGTCGAAGGGCTCGGCGGGGCGGTTGAGGATGGGGGTGCCCTGCTGGATCACGCCGAGGGACTGCATCTGCTGGCTGGGCCGCACCTCGATCACCTGGTCTCCTTGGTCTGTTGCTGGCTGTTGGCGGCGGTACGGAACCGCCATTCGAGGCGGAAGCGGGCGTGCAGCGGAGGGTCGTCGGTGGCCCACGCGAAGTGCCGACGCTCGCCGTCGTCGTGGCGGCTGACGGCGGTGCGGAGCGGTACAGCCTCGGCGGTCATGGAGGTCTCGGTGCCCCACACCACTGGGTCGAGGGCGGCGGGGAAGTCGAGGCGTACCGCGAGGTGTTCGGTGGGCAGACGGACGGCGCGCTGGAACCAGTGGCCCCACTTGTCGGCGCCGACGCTGTAGGCGTACTCGATCCAGGTGGCGTCGCCCGGGTAGAGCGGGAAGCGGCCGTGCTCGTTGTCGAACAGGAGCCAGACCTCCTTGAAGGCGTCGCGGTCGTGCTTGGCCTGCCACCGCATGTCCTCGCCCTGGCACGAGGCGGTGAGCGCCAGTTCGTCCCAGGTCAGTGGGTGCTCACGGTAGTGGGCGTTGGAGCGCTCGGGTTCGCCGGGGTAACGGTCGACGGCGATGCGGATGAGGTAGCGGGTGATGGGCTCGGTGCCGGTGTTCCGTAGGCGGCGGCGCATGGTCAACCGGTAGGTGCAGCCGTCGAATTGGAGTGCTGCTTCGTCGTGCTCGACCACGATCGCGGCCCCCGAGGCGTACGGCTGCTCGGGACGGCGGGGTGCTGGCGGCGACGTCGGGGTGCGGCTGCGGGAGCGGGCGGCGTCGTAGTCGAGCCAGCGCCGCCAGATGGCTTTCCCGGCGTTGAGGGTCTCGTCGGCGAGGCGGGCGAACTCCTCGGTGGGCTTGTGGCGGCCAGACTCGATGTGGCTGACGTACGAGGGGTCAAAGCCCATCTTCCCGGCCAGCCCGCGCTTGGAGAGGCCGCGCACCTCCCGCCAGTGGGCGACTTCGGCGGCGAACGCCTCCATGGCCTGGTCGACCGCATCGTGGTCGGCCTGTGTCTCCATCCGCTCCGCCCCCAGTGAGTGATGAATGAACCGTGAGTGACCTTAGCTCACCATCCCGTCACGGTCCCGCCTCCGGCTGTCATTACCCCATCGGACGCGAACTTCAAGCGCCCGGCCAGCACCAGCCGTCCATCTTCCCTTCTTCCGCGAGGAGTTAGCCGTGCACGAGCCCCCGTCCCACCGCCGAGGTCAGCACCGCGATCCGGTCGGCGCGTTCCTCGGTGTCCTGTGGGCGGTCGGCAACGCCGTGGCGATCGCCCTGCTCGGCGTCATCGTGCACGACCACTTCGATACGGCCCGGCTCGGTGCTCACCCGGCGGCCAGCTCGGCGCCGGATGGCACCTACGCGTAGCGCCCTTCCACCCATCGCCCATCACGGGCTGGACTCCGAACTGGAGCGCACAGCATGGAAACCAGGAACGTGATCGTCCCCGTTCACGACGGCCCCATCGACCTCGCCCGCCCGCACTTCGTGGGCATCGGCGGCGCCGGCATGTCGGCCGTCGCCCGCCTGCTGCTGGAGCGCGGCAGCCGGGTCTCCGGCTCCGACACCAGCGACACCGCCGCCCTGCGCGAGCTGGAGGACGCCGGCGCCGCCGTCGCCATCGGCCACACCGCCAGCAACCTGCCCACCGACGCCACCGTCCTCGTGTGGTCCAGCGCGGTCACCCCGAGCAACCCCGAGATCGCCGCTGCCCGCCGGGCCGGCATCCCAGTCGTGCACCGCTCGGACGTGCTCGCGCTCCTCATCGCCACCGCCGAGCAGTCGGTCGCCGTGGCGGCCACCCACGGCAAGACCATGACCACCGGCATCCTCAGCGCCGCCCTCACCCACCTCGACCCCTCGTACGCCATCGGCGGCACCCCCGTCGGCCGCCCCAGCGCCCACCAGGGCCTCGGCGGCCTCCTGGTCGCGGAGACCGACGAGAGCGACCGCACCGCAGGCCGCTACCACCCGCAGGTCGCCGTCGTTCTGAACGTGGACGACGACCACCCCGAGCAGTACGTCGACCTGAACGACGTCCTGGACGTCTTCGAGCGCCTGGCCCGCAACAGCTCCGTGCTGGTCGTCTCCTCCGACGACCCGGGCGCCCGACTGCTGATTGAGCGCCTGCAGGCGGCGCCCGGCCCGCGGGTCGTCACGGTCGGCGAGGCCAAGGACGCCGACGTGCGGGTGCTGCGCGTGCTGTGGGACGGGGCTGCCAGCCACGTCACCGTGCAGGATGCGGACGGGTCGTGGCACGAGTTCACCCTGGCCGTCCCCGGTCGGCACAACGCGTTGAACGCTGCCGCCGCGTTCGCCGCGGGCCGGGTGCTCGGTGCCGAGCCCGCCGCCCTGGTGGACGGCATCAACGCGTTCCAGGGCATCAAGCGCAGGCTCACCACCACCGGCAGCCACGCCGGGGTGACGGTGCTGGACTCCTACGCCCACCACCCGAGCGAGATCACCGCCGACCTGGCCACCGCCCGGATGCTCACCGAGGGCCGGGTGATCGCGGTGTTCGAGCCCACCGGCTGGACCCGCACCGCCGCCCTCGGAGAGGAGATGGGCCGCCGACTCGCGGCGGCCGACGAGGTCGTCCTCCTCGACGTGCACGCCTCGGTCGAGTCCCCGCTCACCGGGATCAGCACCGCACCGATGGCCGCGCAGGTCGTCGCCTGCGGCGGCCGGGCCCACAGCGCGAGCGACGGGCGCGACGTGGCGGACGTGGTCGCCGAGCTGGTCGGGACCGGCGACCTGGTGGTGACGATGGGCACCGGGACTGCCGGCCGCGTCGGACGGGCGGTCCTGCTGCGGCTGGCCGAGACCCCGATGACAGTCCCGGCCGCGTAGTCAGCGTGCAGCGTCGGGCTTGGTGAGCCGCATCGCGGTGTCCTCCAGCCCGACGCTGTGGGAGCCCTTCACCAGCACCACGTCTCCGGGCTTGAGGTAGGTCAGCAGCAGGTCGAGGGCGGCGTCGCGGTCGGGCACCAGCGTGCCGTTGACGCCGCCCTCCACCGCCCAGGTGTGCACCAGCCGGGCCTCCCAGTCGCCGACCGCAATCAGGTCCGTGACCCCGCTCTTCGCGACGAGCCGGCCCAGCTCCGCGTGGTGGGCCTCGGACTCCTCGCCCAGCTCCCGCATCTCGCCCAGCACCGCCACCGTCCTCCGCCCGCCGCCGGCCATGGCGGTGAGCGCGGCGAGGGCGACGGTCATCGAATCGGGGTTCGCGTTGAACGCGTCGTTGATCACCGTCACACCGTCCGGCCGCTCGGTGACGTCCATCCGGCCGGGTGTCAGCTGCCGAGCGCCCGTCAGCGCCTCCGCCGCCTGCCGCACGCTCGCACCCAGGCCGATCGCCACAGCGGCGGCGGCCGTCGCATTGGACACGTGGTGGGCGCCGTGCAGCCCCAGCTTCACTGGGGCGCTGTCGCCCCGGTACGTGAGGGTGAACGACGGCCGACCCGCGGCGTCCAGCTCGACGTCGACGGCCCGGACGTCCCCGGCCTGCACCCCGAAGGTCAGGACCGGCGCGACCGTTCGCGGCGCCATCGACATGACGTACGGGTCGTCGGCGTTGAGCACTGCCAGGCCGTCGACGGGCAGGGCCTCGACGAGTTCGCCCTTCGCGACGGCGATCGACTCCTTCCCGCCGCCGAACTCACCCACGTGCGCGGTCCCGACGTTCAGCACCAAACCGACCTTCGGCGGGACGATCCCCGTCAGGTACTTAATGTGTCCGGCGCCGCGCGAGCCCATCTCCAGCACCAGCAGACGGGTGTTCTCGTCGGCCCGGAAGACGGTCAGCGGCAGGCCGATCTCGCCGTTGTACGACAGCGGCGTGGCCACCGTGGTGTCCATGGTCTCCAGCACCTGGGCCAGCAGGTCCTTGGTGCTGGTCTTCCCCGCCGAACCGGTCAGCCCGATCACGGTCGGCGCCTTCAGGCGGTCGAGCACCGCGCGGGCCAGGGCGCCCATCGCGTCCTGGACGTCCGGCACCACGATCGCCGGCACCCCGACCGGCCAGGCCGCCAGCACGCCCGTCGCCCCGGCGCGGACGGCGGCCTCGGCGAACCGGTGCCCGTCCGTGTGCTCGCCCGGCAGCGCGATGAACAGCGACCCGGGCTCCACCGCCCGCGAGTCGATGACCCCGGGCCGGTCCACCACCGCGCCCGGATCGGGGGCGTCGTGCAGAGCGCCCCCAACGGCCTCGGCGATCTCTTGCAGGGTCATGGGGACCACGGTGGCTCCGATCCATCGACGCACCCGCCCGTCCTCTCGGGGCGGCCTGCCTTCGACGCTAGCGGCTCCCCGACACCGTGCCCGCCATCCCGCGCATTCCGAACCAGACTGTGACAAAAGGAAGATGAGAATGTCTGCCACACCTCGTATCGCCCTCGTCACCGGTGGCCGCTCCGGCGAACGCGACCGCTCGCTGATCTCCGGCGAGGCCGTGCGCGAGTCGTTGGTCCGCCAGGGCCTGCCGCACTTCGTCCTCGACCCCACCGACAAGGACTTCACCGACCGCGTCCGTGAGGCCGACGTCGCGTTCCTCGCCATCGCCGGCCAGTGGGCCGAAGACGGCAAGCTGCAGGGGCTCCTGGACAGCCTCGGCGTCCCGTACACCGGCTCCGGGGTGCTGGCCAGCGCGGTCGCGATGCACAAGCCCACCGCGAAGACCCTCGTCCTCGCCGACGGCGTCACCGTCCTCCCACACCTCCCCTTGCGCGAAACCGATGACGCCCAGGAGATCGCTCAGACCTGCGCCGACGAGTTCGGCCTGCCCGTCATCCTCAAGCCGACCTCCGAGGGTGGCTCCATCGGCATGCGGGTCTTCCGCGACCTGAACTCACTCACCACCACGCTCACCCACGACACCCGGGGCGGCGAGTGGTTCATCGAACCGTTCAAGGAGGGCACCGCCGTCACCTGCGGCGTGCTGGAGCAGGACGGTGCGCTCGTCACCCTTCCGCCGCTGGAGACCGTCCCGACCACCGCCGAGTTCTACGACTACAAGGCCAAGCGCAACCCGGCCGGCCACCTCTACCGCTGCCCTGCCCAGCTCCCGGACGCCACCCTCGCCACCATCTCCCGCGCGGCCGTCCGCGCCCACCAGGTGCTGAACTGCTCGGGCTACTCGCGCTCGGACTTCCTCGTCACCCCGGCCGGCGAGGTCCACTGGCTGGAAATCAACACGTTGCCCGGCCTCTCCAGGCACGGCAACCTCGCCACCATGGCCGCAGCTGCCGGGATCAGCTACGACCGCCTCATCGCGACCATCCTCGCCACCGTCCACGCCGATGGGTACCGCCCGTGAGCGCCGCTGAACTGCCGCTGTCGGTGGACGACATCTACGACGCCCAGCGTCGCCTGCGCGGCGTCGCCGCCTCCACCCCGGTGCTGTCCCACCCGGCGCTGGACGAGATTGCAGGGCGGATCGTGGTCTGCAAGGCCGAAGCCCTCCAGCGCACAGGCTCGTTCAAGTTCCGCGGCGCGTACAACGCCGTCGCCGCCCTCAGCTCGCGCGAGCGCCGACGCGGCGTGATCGGCGCGTCGTCCGGCAACCACGCCCAGGCGCTCGCCCTCGCTGGGCAGTTGCTGTCCGTCCCGGTCACCGCCGTCGTCCCGCACGACGCCCCACAGGGCAAGGTGGACGGCGCCCGCTCGCTCGGTGCCGAGATCGTTGCCTACCACCGACAGCGCGACGACCGCGACGCCATCGTCGCCCGACTCGCCGTCGACCAGGGACTCACTGTCGTACCGTCCGCCGACGCCCATGCGGTGATGGCCGGAGCGGGCACGGTCGCGCTGGAACTTCTCTGGCAGGCCCCTGTGTTGACCAAGATCCTCGTCCCCGTTGGCGGCGGCGGGCTCGCCGCCGGCACCGCCGTCGCGGCCAAGCACATCAACCCGCACATCGAGGTGATCGGCGTCGAGCCCGAGGCTGCGGCCGACACCGCCGCGTCCCTCCGCGCCGAACGAATCGCAGAGCTGCCCGCCGTGCCCGACACCATCGCGGACGGCCTCCGCCATACCACCCCGGCCGCCCTGCCCTGGGAGGTCAACAAGGCCCTGCTCGATCGCGTCGTCACCGTGACGGACGCCCAGATCGTGCAGGCTATGGGCTGGGCGTTCAAGCACCTCAAGGTAGTGACCGAGCCCTCCGGAGCCGTCGCACTCGCGGCCCTGGCCGGCCTCGACCTCCCGCCCGGCCCCGTTGGAGTGATCCTCTCCGGCGGATCGGTCGACCTGGACGCCTTCCACCGCCTCGTGGCCACCCCGCCGCCCAGGAAGGAACCGGCCCTTGCCTGACCAGCCCAAGCGCCACCCGATCCCGCTGATCACCCAGTACGCCACCCCCACGCTGATCAACGCCATCGCCTATGAGGGCCACCCGCCTGGCGACGACGACAACTGGGCCACCACCGGTGCCCCCGACCGGGATACCTACGCCTACTGGTCCACCCGCCTCTGTGGCATGGCCTGCCTGCGGATGGCCCTCTTCGCCCGCGACGGCCAGGCACCCACCCTCTTCGACCTCCTGGACGGCTGCCTTGCCTACGGCGGCTACGTCCAGCAGGACGACGGCGGCGTTGGAGGCCTCTATTACCAGCCGTTCACCGAGTACGCCCTCGCCAACCACGGGCTCCAGTCGGAGATCATTACCGACCTCACCCCAGACCGGCTCCTCGCCGAACTCGATCGCGGCCACCTCGTGATGGCCTCCGTCCACAAGGAGATCCGCCGTCCCGACCGGCCGGCACTTGCACGCGGCGGGCACCTGGTGCTCGTCACCGGCCACCAGGACGGCGTGGTCTCGTTCCGCAACCCATCAGGCCATACGCCCGACAGCCTGGACGCCGCTCTCCAACTCGACCACTTCAACACCTTCGCGGCCCACCGTGGCATCGCCTTGCACGTCTGAAGGACTCGGATCGAAGGCTGCAAGAGGTGGGCCCGCAGGGCCGTTCACTGGCCGAGTGAACGGCCCTGCAGAACGCTGGTCGAAGGAAGTCCTCGGGGCGTGCGAGGCGGTTGTGCGGGAGCCGCCGAGGCGACCAACAGCGACTCCGTCGAGAACGTCGGCGGGACACGGGTTCCTCGAAACTCGGTGCCCCGCTTCATCGACGCCGATACGATTTCCCACCCATCCTGGCCTCCCTGGAGGAGCAGAAGTGACACAGCAGACTGCGGAGCAACGCCCGGGCATTGCCGCCGCAATCGTGGTCCACGAAGGCCGCGTTCTGATGGTGAGGCGACGGGTCAGCGAGGGCCAGCTCTCCTGGCAGTTCCCAGCCGGTGAGATCGAGGCCAGCGAGTCGTCCGAGGAGGCGGCCGTCCGCGAGACCGCGGAGGAGACCGGCCTGGGTGTGGCCGCCGTCAAGCTCCTAGGCGAGCGGGTGCATCCGAAGACCGGCCGGCTGATGTCGTACACGGCCTGCGCGGCCGTCAGCGGTACCGCCGAGGTGGTGGACACGGACGAGCTGGACGCTCTCGCGTGGGTAGCGCTCGCTGAGATCCCCGAGTACGTGCCGTACGGGCTCTTCGAGCCGGTACAGGCGTACCTGGACATCGTGCTCAATGCCTGACCCATAGCTCTACGGGTGGCCACCCGGTCGGTAGCCATCGAGGACGCTCCGACCGCGTAGCGCGGGCTTTCACCGCTTGGGAGCGAGACGATCGATCAACTCCGGTCCGCACAGGATCACCCGCAACCGAAACCGGAGGCGCACCGTCCGTGGGTCCCAGTAGCGTGTGCTGGCATGACGGAAGCCACCGAACCGCACGTGCCTGCCCAGGGAACGAATTCCTCAGTCCCGCCTACGCTTTGGCAGCGCCACCAGGATCTCCTCGCGTCTCCGGGCTACCGGGCCCTCGCCCTGCTCGACCGGATCAAGCGGATGAGCTACGTCCTCCAGCGGAACGTTTCGCAGTACACGGACCTGGTGGTGCAGTTGCAAGACCCATCCGCCATTCTTCCGATCTTGGATGTGAGGAGCCCGGATGCACACGACGACTTGCTCTCGGAGGCGGAGCGGCTCCTGCACAACGTCCTCACCGCAATGAGCACCCGTGTTGACCAGCAGCGGGTCTTCATCAAGAAGCACTTCGAAGACCGGCCGCAGGTGCAAGCTGAGTATGTGAAGCGGGTCGCGGAGGTCTTTCACAACGACCCGAACGCCACTTTCCTCAAGGATCTTCGCAACTACATCACACACCAGCAGCTGCCGGTCGCGCAGAGCCGACAGGACTGGTCTCCGACAAGCTTCTCGGTCACTTTCCAGCTGCCGACCGCCCCGTTGCTCCAGAGCAGCAAGAGCTGGAGCAACGGGGTGCGGGAGTGGCTTGGTCAGCTGGAGGATGGGGTGCCCATTGTCGAAGTCGTACGCGACTACGCCAGACTCGCTGATCAGTTCGACAAATGGTTCCATGAGCGCGTCCGCCACGAGTACGCAGACGAAATCGAGATCCACCTTCGCGACCGCGCAGCCTACGACTCCGCGCACATGTTTTGGGGTTGATACAGGGTGTGAGATTTGTGCCGTCGGACCGTGGCCTCGGCGCTCCTGGGAAGCCCCAAGCCTCGGCGACGTGTCACGACGCTTCAAAAGCCTGGTGGCTGGGAGGGCTCCCGACCACCGGAACCATGTCAGTGGCACTGCAGCCCTGACGTTCTACCTATGGCGGCGCGCTGGCCCCTTCGCCGCGACCGCGGGCGCTGCTGTGGGCTTCGGCCTGTACTGCCGGGATGGCGCCACTGCACCGGTGGAGCGCAGGAGGGCAGCTTCGACGGTGCGGTTGGGTGCGGGGTTGTAGCTGGTGTGCTGGATGCGGGCGATGAGGACCTTGGCGGGCAGGCGGGCGCTGCCAAGTTCGCGGCGAGCGGCGGCCTCGGTGAGGAGCTGGTGGGGTACATAGCCGCCGGCCTCGGCGTCGGCGAGCACGGTGGCGAGGGCGGGCCAGTTGGGGTCGGCGAAGATCCGCGTCGCGTGGTCGGGGATGGCGGCGCGGACGTCGCTGGCGAGGGTGTTGCGGGTCTGCTCCTTGGGCTGGCGTTGGGCGAGGAAGGCGAGCTGGTCGGCGGCGGCCTGGTCGTAGGTGGCCTGGAGGTGCTGGACGGTTCGGCGGGCGGCTTCGGCCTGCTGAGCGTGGCCCTTGGCGGTGTGCCAGCGTTGGGACAGGATCGCGGCCCAGACGAGGGCCGCGACGAGGACAGAGAGGGTGCTGCTGTCCTTGCCGCTGCCAGCGTGCACGAGGTCGCGGGCCGCCTGACGCAGGCCGGCTGCCGCCGTGTGGTCGGCGCTGATCTGGGAGCGCTGGGCGCGGGCGAAGGTCTTTGCTGCTGCTCGGAGTTCGGCGCGCAGGTCCTGGGGCGCGGTCTGGGCGGTGGCCTCGATCAGTTCGCCGAGGGCAGTGATGTGCGCCTGCGCACGCGCATCGCCGCTGTCGCCGGTGGTGTCGTGGTCGGTAGTGAAGGTGTCGAGGGCGTTGGTGGCGTGCTGCCAGGAGGTAGCGGGCTTGTTGCGGCGGGCGGTGGAGTGCTCCTCCGGCTTGCCAGCCGCGAGGAGGGCCTGGAGCTTCGGCAGGGACAGGTCGGGGGCGATCTTCCCGCCGGGGATGTAGTTCGGCTGCCCGTTGGCCTTCAGGTCGCCGGGGCGGGCGACGGAGTAGCCCTGAAGGTCGCCGGACGGGAAGCGGCGGATCTTGACCTCGACGCCATCTGCCTGGAGATAGGCGAGAAGTTCCTCCGCGTTGCTCGCGTGGGGGATGGCGGCGCGGATGCGGTCCTGGAGCCATTCGCGGCTGGTCTGTTCCCAGCCTAGGCGCTTGGCCTTGTGCATCTCGGCCTGGGTGGGTCGGCGTTCGGCGGTCCGGTCGCCGGTGCCGAGCTGACGCAGGCCGTAGTCCTTCTCGATCTGGCGGCACTCGGCGCCGACGCGCTGGCCGCTGTTGTGGAGCTTGGGGCGGCGGCCGTCTTCGCGGACGGTGGTGGCGAGGATGTGTATGTGGTCGTCCGCGTGGCGTACAGCGATCCACCGGCACGCCAGGTCGTCGTCCTTGGGAGCGATGCCGGCGGCCCGGACGATGCGCTCGGCGATCTCGGACCACTCGGCGTCGGAGAGATAGCGGTCCTCGGGTGCGGCGCGTACGGGGCAGTGCCAGACGTGGTCGGTGAGCTTCCTGCCGGGTTCGCTGTTGCGCAGGCGGACGGGCTCGTCAAGGTAGCGGGCGAGTTGAGTGAGGGTGGCGTTCTCGTCTCGGCCGGGGTCGGGCATGGCGAGCATGGCGAAGCTCGCAACGATGTGCGGGTCGCGGTGCTCGTCGTGGCGGCCGGGGCCGTAGAGGTAGGCGAGCAGGCCGCGGGTGTTGGAGCCGGGGTTCTTGATGGGTGCGATCACGGCGGCTTCAGCCTTTCTGGGTGGCGGGCTGGCGAAGGGCCTCGGCGATCTCAGTGAGCAGGCAGTGCAGTTCGTCGAGGGTGCGGCGGATGTCGACCGGGGGCTCATATCCGCCGTTGAGGGCTCGGGCGATCTGGTTGACGTTGCTGGCGATACCGCTGATCTGGCGCAGGACGCGGGCGCGGAACTCGTGGATGAGTCGGCGTTCTTCCGCCAGAGGCAGGTCGATGAAGAACCGGCCGGCTATGAAGGCCAGGACGACGTCGGCGGCGAACCCGGAAAGACCGCGGTAGCCGTTGGCGGTGGCAGCAGCACGCAGCCGAGGCTCTTCCTCGGGTTCGAACCTCAGAGGGCCGACGCGCTCTTCGCGCTTGGTGCCGGTGTAGCGGCGGTTCTTCGGCTCGGCATCATCGGCGGCGCTGCGGTCGGAGGATTGGTTGTCGGTCTCGGTCGGGCGGACGTCGGCGAGGATCTGCTGTTGGACGGCAAGGAGCTTGTCCGGGTCGGGGCCGCCCTCGGCCCCGACCTCCTGGCCCGGCGCGCCCTCGCGCCGGGCCGTCTCCGCCACCCCTGGGGCGGAGATCCCGCGAGTCCGGCCACGAGTCGGACTCGCGGTACTACTGGCTCCGCCAGGGGCACGGTTGCCGAACGCCCACTGCCAAAGACCCTTCACGGCATGGGACTTCCTCCTCTCCTTCGCGCTCTCGCCGGTGGTGCCGCGGGGGCGCTGGGTGTCGGTCACGGGCTGATCTCCTGTCGCGGGGTCGTCGAGGTGCTGTGGTGCGAGCGGGATGCGAACGCGGCGCACGGACCGGATCGGGCGGCGACCGGTTCGGCGGAAGGGTGATCCGGTGCTTTGGCGGATCTCGCTGACCACGAGGTGGACATCCGCCAGACCACTTGGCGGTGAAGGGGCCGCCCGCCAGGCGTCGTACGGGTCGTTGGCGGGCGGCCACCAATGGAGGGGTGTCAGGCGGGCACCGGGTGCTCACGCGCCTGCTCGAGCTCGCGGTCGGCGTGTTTGGGCTGAGGGTCGGCCTGCTCATCCCGCAGGAGCGTCATCAGCTCCGTCCGGCGCTTGCTGCTGATCGGAATCCCAGCGTCGCTGAGGGCCTTCTCGACCACGGCGACGCTGACGCCGTGCTCGGCGACGATCGGCCGCACCATCTCCACGAGCTGGTCCATGGTCTTCGCCGGTGGGCGTCCGGTGCGCTTGCGCGGCGCGACCGGTTCTTCGTCGGTGGCCGGGACGTCGTCCCTGCGCTCCGTGACCGGCGCGGGGCTGGACGGGCCGTCCTGCTCCGCTTTTGGTACGGGCTGGGTTGCCGGGGCGGCCGGAGAGGGCTCGGGGGTTTCGCGGAGCGGGAGTTCGTCCTTGGCGGGCTCGGGCTCGACGACGACCTCGGTCGCGGTGGTGTTGTGGGCGAGGAGGGTGCCGCCGAAGAAGGCGAGGGCGGGCCATCCGGCGACCAGGATCCGTAGCCAGGCGGGGACGTGGTCGAGGTCGAGGAGTCCGGCGGTGGCGACGTTCGCGCCGAGGGAGGCGGTCAGGGCAGTGGCGAACCAGGTCCAGGCGGTGCCGGCCGGGCGTCCGGTGGTGCGCAAGGTCCGCATGCGGTGCCAGGCGGCGACGAGCAGCAGGTCGACCGAGACGGGGTAGGCCCAGGCTTTCCAGCCGTGCTGTCCGGCGGCCTCGGCGATGTCGTGGAGGTGGGCGAAGGACAGGGCGCCAGCGATGGCGGCCTGTACGAGGACGGCGTCCGGGCGGGGCAGACGCGGTGGGGTGGTGGCGGTCATGCGGAAGGTGGTCCTCGCGGGTCGGGCGGTGGTGGTTTGTGGGATTGCCGTCTTTGCCGTCTTGCCGTCTTGGTGCTGCGGGACGGGCCTTGGGCTGGGGCGGGTTCGGCTGCCCGGGTGGTGCCGTGGACGCGGTGGTGTTCGGGTTCGGGACGGTGCGGTATCCGTCTTGGGGCTCGTATCCGTCCCGGCGACATGGCCTGTGACCTGCGCTTTTACGGCAGGGACGGCTGGGACGGCACAAGACGGATGCGTTTCCCGTCCCGGGCGGGCCCGCCGCTCGCGCCGAGGTCCGGGCGGCGGCGGGCCGGTGGCGGCGTGGGACGGTTGCCGGCCCACGCGCCGTCTTGCAGGCGGGGTGCTGCCGTCCCCGGTGCGGGAGTGTTTCCGTCTTGGGAGGCCGTTCCGTCCCGGCGGCAGGTGCTGTGACCTGTGCTGTTACGGCAGGGACGGCAGGGACGGCAGTTCGGGGAGGCTGGTCAGCCTCTGCTGCCCGTGCCCGCGCTCTCGTCCGTGGCCGTGGGGGTGATGGGGTGGACGGTGGGGCAGTAGCGGCGCCAGGCGTCGAGGAACTTGTGGCGCGTGTAGCCCTTGCGCTGGGTTCCGTCGCCGAGGCGCACGTTGCCGGAGGTGATGCCGAACTCGCGGAGCATCGAGCCGAGCCCGCGCGGGCTCAGACCACCCCGGGCCGACTCGGCCCACGGGGCCTCGGCGTTGTCGTTGAGCTCGCGCAGCAACTGGTCGGTGGTCAGGCTGTCCAGCTCGCGGTTGGCGTGGAAGATCCGGCGGATGTCGGCGAGGATCCGCGCGCCGCCAAGGTTCTCCTCCTCTGCCTGGACCTCGGAGTCCACCATCCGCCTGCACGCCTGGCGGGCCAAGCGGGGCCAGGGGCCTCCGGCGAGGTCGGCAATGATCACCAGGGGCTCCCAGGTGTCGGCGGCACGGTCCTCCACCGGCATGCTCGGCTCCAGGCGCAGGGCCCGGTCGCCAAGAGGTGCGGTCCAGCGGGCGATCCGGTCCCGGATCTCGTGAAACCCAGGGCTGTCGCGCTGAGAACGGTACGGCGAGACCGTCTCGCCCTCGGCGCGGCGGCGCATGCGGATCACGATCGAGCGGTCCATGATCGTGTCCGGGAGGTCGCCGATCCCGGCGATAGCCGCCATGGCGAAGGTATGGAAGCGGCGCGGGGTGTGGTCGTTGCCAACCACCCGCAGCACGTACCGGTCGCGCTGGTGCCCGGCGTTGAGCAGGCCGCGCATCTCCTCGTTCTTCTCCGCCATCTTCGGGCTGCCGAAGATCGTGTCCGCCTCGTCCACGAGCAGGGTGGGCGGCTCCTCGGTGATCGAGCGGAACACGGCAGCCGGAGACGAGTTCACCGTCAGGAGCGCCTGGTGGACGGTCTCGGTGAGCACGTCCAGCAGGCGCGACTTGCCGCACCGCTTTGCCGGCCCGACCACCGCCAGGCGCGGGGCGTGCTGCCACGCCCCCTGCAGATGTGTCGCCGCCACCCACAGTGTGGTGGCGTCCAGCGCTTCCTCGGAGGGCAGGATCACGAATCGCGCGATCCGCGCTTTCAGCTGCGCGAGCAGCTCTGCACCCTCTGTCGTCTCGGTGTCCGGCATCAGGTCGATCCCGTCCGGGACGGCAGGCTCGGCCGGTGCCGCCTCGACGTCGTCTCCACAGGCTGTGGACACAGACTCCGACTGTCGGGCCGGCAGCAGGGTGCCGGGCTCGCCCGGCTTGGCGACCGGCGGCCAACTCGCGATGGAAGCTGCCGGATCGGGCTGGTGGGACGTAGACTCCATGCTGAAGCTCCAGACTGGGGCGCGGGACCTGAGCCGTCGCGCGCCACCGATGAAGGTCGCGGATAAGGACTTCGCCTGGCCCTCGGTGTTCGCAGCACCGGGGGCCTTCGTGCGTCTTGGGGTCGGCGGACTGGGGATACCGGTCCACTCAACTCGCAGGGACTTCCTGCACCTTGGCGGTGGTCCCTCGGCGGCCGAGGCCTCCGAGGGACCACGAACGTACGGTCATGCCGATGGAAGATCCACTCCATGCGGGCAAGTACGCCCACGGCAGACGGGCTTGTCGATCGGTCTCTCGCCACGTCAAGCTGCATCAGCCGCCGGACCTTCACCGACCGTCGCCTCGATGCCGAGCAGGCGCAGAAGGTCCGCCGTGATCACGCGATACTTCTTGCCCAGCCGCAGGACCCGGCAGGGGTACGCGCCGAGGCGGGCCAGCTCGTAGCCCTTGCTCCGCCCGAGGCCGATGGCGCGGTTGGCGGTGTCGAGGTCGATGGCCGCCGGCAACGCGAGGAGCTCGGCCCGGCCCATCCCCTGAACCGTCGCCGACATCTCACCAGTTCGCATATGAACTCCAAATCGAGGCTTCCCCTGAGTAGGGGGCGGCGGCGGAGTGCCGCAACGGAGAGGAGCTTTCCAGTAGCTACTGTGTCGATATGACACAACGCGGGAATGAAGACTGGTCCACCGACGACGAAAACGCACCCGACTGGCACGAACGGATCACCAAGGACGTGATCCAAGCAATCACCCGAAGGAGGAAGTGTCTTGGACTGTCCGCTCAGGATCTGGCCGACGAAACAAGGGACTTGGGCCACGAAGTCCCTCGGAACGTCATCGCCAACTGGGAATCTGGCAGACGCAAGACGATCACGATTCCCGAGCTGATCATCGTGGCCGAGGCTCTGGAGACCGCGCCGGTCGAGCTGCTCTACTCCCCTGCCCTCGGCGGGCATGTCGACTACCTGCCGGGAACCAGCACCGGCCGCTGGGCGGCCCTCACCCGCTTCACCGGAGAAGCCCCCCACACGATGGGGATGTACCGACTCCGCCTCTACCGGGAGCACGCCCGGATCTGGCAGGAGATCCAAGAGGAACATCACGACGCGGTCCAGCTGGAGTTCACGTTCTTCCGGAAGGACTGGCCGTCCGACGGGAAGGCGAAGTTCGACGCTTTCGTCACCGCCATTCGCGAGCGACTTCACCCCGTCAGAGCACAACTGCGCGAGATGGGCTGGGAAGTCCCCCGTCTCACCTCGAATCTCGGCTTTCTCGACGCCGAGATTCCCCCACTCAAAACCGACATCGACTTGGAGGACGAATGAAGGGTTCCACCTACCACCGCTGCTACTGCCGCGACGCCGAGACCGGCAAGCCGCTCGGCAAGGCGTGCCCGAAGGCCGGCAGCCGCAAGCACGGCTCCTACTCCATACGCCAGGAACTGCCCAACGCCGAGGACGGCACCCGCCGTTCGTTCAACCGCGCCGGCTACGAGACGCTCAAGGAGGCGCAGGCCGACCTCGACCACATCCGCGGCCTGCTTGCCCTCGGCAAGGAGGACCCGGACGACCTGGCCCTGGTCGCCGAGCTGCTGGTGAAGGTCGCCGACGAGAAGGCCCAGCTGCCCGACATCGAGGAGACCCGCCGCCGCCTGAGGACCGGTCAGGACCTCTCCACCCGGGTCACCGTGGGCGAGTGGCTCGACACGTGGCTTGGCGGCAAGAAGATCCGCAAGTCCGGGATCACCCGCTACGAATCCGACGTACGGATTCACCTCAAGCCCCGGATCGGGCACGTCCGCGTCGACCGGCTGCGGGTGAGCACGCTCGCCGAGATGTTCACGGCCATCGCCGACGCGAACGAGGAGATCCTGGAGAACAACGCCCTGCGGCACGCGCTGAAGGCCGAGCTCGCCACGGTTCCGATCAAGGGCGTGGAGAACCGCGCCCGCCGCAAGGCCCTGCGGGCCGAGCTCGCCGAGATGCCGCCGTTCCGGCGCACGACCGGCGCGGCCACCCGCCAGCGCATCCGCGCCACGCTCCGGACCGCCCTGAACGCCGCCATCCCCGAGGGCCTGATCACCTTCAACCCGGCCGCCCACGTCGAGCTCGACCCGGCGACCAAGCCGAAGGGTCTGGTCTGGACGCCCGAGCGGGTCGCCCAGTGGCAGGAGACCGGCGTGAAGCCCTCCCCCGTGATGGTCTGGACGCCGCAGCAGACCGGCGCGTTCCTCGACTTCGTGGCTGCCGACCGGCTGTACGCGATGTGGCACGTGATCGCCCTGCGCGGGCTTCGCCGGGGCGAGGCGTGCGGGCAGCCGTGGTCCGAGACCAATCTCGACAACAGCTCGTTGACTGTGACGGCCCAGCTCGTGCAGGACGGCTGGGAGGTCGAGGAGTCCGGCCCCAAGACCGACGGGAGCTTCCGGACGGTGGCGCTGGACGACGACACGGTGGCCGTCCTGTGGCGCCACCGCGAGCGGCAGCAGAAGGAGCGGGCCGACTGGGGGCCAGCCTGGAAGGAGACCGGCCAGGTCTTCACCAACGAGGACGGTTCCTGGCTCCACCCGGGCAAGGTCACCGACATGTTCGAGCGCCTCGTGACCGCGTCCGGTCTGCCGCCGATCCGGCTGCACGACCTCCGCCACGGCGCGGCCACGCTCGCGCTCGCCGGAGGGGTCGACATGAAGGTGGTGTCGGAGATGCTCGGCCACTCCTCCATCAAGATCACGTCGGACACCTACACCAGCGTCCTGCCTGAGATCGCCAAGGACGCCGCCGAGGCCGCCGCGAAGCTCGTCCCCCTCCAGCGGAAGACCGAAGCCGAGGCCGCAGCCAAGGCCGACAAGGCCAAGCGGAAGGCCGCGAAGAAGGCGAAGTCCAAGGCCAAGAAGGCCAAGGGCTAACCCAAGATCAACACCCGCGCTCACGCATCGCTCACGCAAGCGATCTTGCAGCGCGTCGCTGACGCCTGCCCGCACGCCGGAAAACAGCAAAAGGCCCAGGTCAGCGGCTATCTGACCTGGGCCTTCACTGAGCCGCCTGCGGGATTCGAACCCGCGACCTACGCATTACGAGTGCGTTGCTCTGGCCAACTGAGCTAAGGCGGCACCGTTGCCGACGTGTCGTGGCAACGCGGGCCAGTCTACACAGGTTCGCGGGTGATCCGTAACGGGATACCGGGGCGGCGGTCAGGCGGAGGAGACGGCGAGTTTGGCGGCGAAGCCGGCGAAGAGGACGGCGACGCCGCTGGTGAGGGTGGCGGAGAGTCGCTTGCGGCGGCGGAAGGCGGTGGCGAGGGTGGTGCCCGCGAAGATCAGGAGGGAGAGGTAGAGGAAGCTGAAGGTCTGGAGGACGCCGCCGAGGAGGGCGAAGGAGAGGGCGGGCCGGCCGTAGGCGGGGTCGACGAACTGGGTGAAGAAGGAGAGCAGGAAGAGGATGGCCTTCGGGTTGAGGAGGCTGATCACCAGGGCGCGGCGGAAGGGCTGCTCGGTGGATTCGGGGGCCGGTTCGGCGGTGGGGTCGGCCGCGGCCCGGCGTTCGCGCCAGAGCTGGCGGGCGGCACGGAGCATGCCGTAGCCGATCCAGAGCAGGTAGGCGGCGCCGCCGAACTTGACCACCGCGAAGACGGCCGGGTTGGCCTTGAGCAGGGAGGCCGCGCCCAGCGAGGTGAGGCTGATCAGGGTGAGGTCGCCGACGAAGACGCCAGCCGCGGCCCGGTAGCCGGTGCGGATGCCCTTGCGGGCCGCGACGGACAGTACGTACAGGGAGTTGGGGCCGGGCAGCAGGATGATGACGAGGGCGCCGAGGACGTACGTCGCCAGGTCGTTGACTCCGAGCACGATGAGCTCCGGTGCAGGGGAGGGGGGTGGGGGGAGGCTCATCGTAACGTCGCACCGGTAGTCGGTTGAAGTGAGAACGACCTGTCGGTCTCCCGCCGTCCGGGCCGGCCCTACCGGTCGCAGCGCTTGCCCTGCTCCGGGGCCTCCCCGGTCAGCAGGAAGCGGTTCACCGCTCCGTCCACACAGGTGCTGTGCCGGCCGTACGCGGTGTGGCCGTCGCCGTCGAAGGTGAGCAGGCGGCCGGACTCCAGCTGGCCGGCCAGTGACTGGGCCCAGGCGTACGGGGTGGCCGGGTCGCGGGTGGTGCCGATGACGACGATCGGGGCGGCGCCGGCGGCCCGGATGGTGTGCGCCGTGCCGGTGGCACGGACCGGCCAGTAGGTGCAGGCCAGGGCCATCCAGGCCATGTCGCGCCCGAAGTGCGGCGAGACCCGCTCGAACTCCGGCACCGCCCGTCGGACGTCCTCCGGTCCGCCGAACGGCGCGGGCAGGTCGAGGCAGTTCACCGCGGTGTTGGCGAACATCAGGTTGGGGTACGAGCCGTCCGCCTTGCGCCCGTAGTAGTCGTCCGAGAGCTTCAGCAGGCCGGTGCCGTCCCCGGCCTTGGCGTCGGTGAGCGCGGTGCGCAGCCTGGGCCAGAGGAAGTCGGCGTACATGGCCCGGATGACGCCGGTGGTCGCCTGGGGCCCGGTGAGCCGGCGGCCGTCGTCGGCGGTGGTGGGCAGCGAGCCGGTGCGGACGCCCGCGAGCAGGGCGGTGAGCTGCTCGCCGACCTGCTGCTCGGTGCGGCCGAGCGGGCAGTCCTCGCGCTGGGCGCAGTCCTTGGCGAAGGCCGCCCAGGCGGTCTCGAAGCCGCCCGCCTGTACGCGGTTGCCGGTGACGGAGTCGAGCGCCGGGTCCATCGCGCCGTCGAGCACCAGCCGCCCGACCCGGCTCGGGAACAGCCCGGCATAGGTGGCGCCGAGGAAGGTGCCGTAGGACTTGCCGACGTAGTTCAGCTTCTCGTCGCCGAGCAGGGCGCGCAGCACGTCCATGTCGCGGGCGCCCTCGACGGTGCTGAGGTGGCCGAGCGCCGCCCCGGCCTGCTTCCGGCAGCCCTCGGCGAACTCCTTGTCGGCCGTGATCAGCGCGTCGATCCCGTGCTGGTCGCCGGGGGGCAGGCCGACGGCGGTGTAGGCGTCCATCCGGTCGCCGCTCAGGCAGCTGACGGGGTTGCTGCGGCCCACCCCGCGCGGGTCGAGGCCGACCAGGTCGTACCGGGCCCGCACCCCGCGGTCGTACGTCCGGGCGGCGGCCTCCAGGTACTCGATCGCCGAGCCGCCGGGCCCGCCCGGGTTGAGCAGCAGGGATCCGAGCCGCGGGCCCTGGGAGTCGGAAGGAGGGACGGCGCCGGACGGGGAGGCGGAGGAGCCGGATCCGGAGCCCGACGGTTCCGCCGCCGCGCGGGCGGCCGCCAGGGTGAGGTCCCCGTCCCCCGGGTGGTCGTAGTCCAGCGGCACCCGGAACGTCGTGCACTCGAACCCGCTGTCGCACGGCTGCCAGGCCAGGCGTTGCGCGTAGTACGGCGCCAGCGCGGCCGGGACGGCGGCGGGCAGCGGCTCCAGCGGAGTGGCTCCGGCGGCCGCGTCCGCCGCGGCTGCCGAGTCCGAGTAGGACGCCGTCGGCGCCCCGGACGGATCGGAGCTGCACCCGCCCGCCAGCAGCCCGACGACGACCAGCGCCGCAGCCACTACCCGTGCCCGTGCCCGCCCGGAAGTCCTCATCCGCCACCTCTCCGCAATCGACCAGCACGTGGAACAACCTGTGGAACAACCCGTGGAACAACCAGCGGACCAACGCGCGGAGCACCCCGGAGGAAACGCCGCTGCCCGGCACCCGCCCCGGGGTACCGGGCAGCGTAGCGCCGCCGGGCCTGCCCTCAGGACGCCTTGGCCAGCGCCTCGGCCAGGAACTGCGCCGCCTGCCGGACCAGCCGCAGCCGCTCCCGCTCGGGGGTGAAGTCCTGCACGTTGTCGGAGATCCGCACCTCGGCCTTGGCCGCCGCTCCGGGGCCCGCCTTCAGCGCGGACTGGAGCCGGCGGGCCGCGTCCAGCCCGGCGGAGTCGGCCTTGGCGGCGGCCAGCAGCAGCTTGGCCGCGCTGCCGGCCGGGGCC
>NZ_JAHSQD010000849.1 GCF_020103755.1 Streptomyces sp. LS1784 | reverse complement strand
GGCACGGGCGATGCGGGCGACGGAGTGGGGTCCGGCACCGTCGGACTGGGGGACGCCGGCGTCGGTGACGGCGTGGGGGTGGGAGTCGGGGTCGGCGTGGGGGTGGGCGTCGGACTCGGCGTGGGCGTCGGGGTGGCCGTGGGCGTGTGGCAGGGGTGGTGGTGACCGTGCGGGGGCTTGTGCCCGTGGTGCCCCGGGCCGGCGCTCGGCACGACGCCGACCGCGACCTGAACGTCCACGTCCACGTCCACGTCCACGCCGACGCTCACCTGCCCGCCCGGCCGTACCGACATCGACACGTCGGTCTCGCTGCACACGCAGGTGTCCACCACGGGGCCGTGCGGGTGTCCGCCGGGGTGGCCGGCGCCGGAGGCGGTCGCACCGCCGACCAGCGCACAGATCGCGACCACGCCGAAGGTCGCGCCGATCAACCGTACCCGCCCCCAGGGAGCCGCGTCCCCACCACCGCCGGGCGATATCCGGCGGATCTGCCGACGCTGGGGCATGGGCTCCACACACCTCTCGGGTCGTCCGGGGAGGACGGAACGGGCTCGGGCCGAACGGCCGCGCTGGAAGGGGCAGAACGGGCAGAAGCGTCGGATGAGGTCGCATTCCCAAGAGGGGTTCCGTCGGATACGACCAGAAACGATCAGACATGGCCAGGCGGGCGACCCGCCCTCAGGGGCGGGCCGCCCGCCATCAGATCAAACGCTCTTCGAGCCGACCGGTCACGGCCCGCGCTCGCCGTTCTGCGCGTTCAGCTGCGGCGGTGCGCGATCTCCACGTTCTCCAGCACGCCGACCGCGTCCGGCACCAGGATGGCGGCCGAGTAGTAGGCGCTGACCAGGTACGAGATGATCGCCTTCTCGTCGATGCCCATGAAGCGGACCGACAGCGACGGCTGGTACTCGTCCGGGATGCCGGTCTGGTGCAGACCGATGACACCCTGGTTGTCCTCACCGGTACGGATCACGAGGATCGAGCTCGTGTTGTCCTTGGTGACCGGGATCTTGTTGCACGGCAGGATCGGTACCCCGCGCCAGGCCGGCACCTGCTGCCCGCCGAGGTCGACGTGGGTGGGGTACAGCCCGCGGGCGTTGAACTCCCGGCCGATGGCGGCGATGGTCCGCGGGTGGGCGAGCAGGTAGTCGGGGTCACGGCGGCGGCTGAGCAGCTCGTCCAGGTCGTCCGGGGTGGGCGGGCCGGACTGGGTCTGGATGCGCTGGTCGAAGTCGGCGTTGTTGAGCAGGCCGAACTCCGGGTTGTTGACGATCTCGTGCTCCTGGCGCTCGCGCAGGGCCTCGATCGTCAGCCGCAGCTGGTGCTCGGTCTGGTTCATCGGCTGGTTGTACAGGTCCGCGACGCGGGTGTGGACCTTCAGGACGGTCTGCGCGACGCTCAGCTCGTACTCGCGGGGCTTGAGCTCGTAGTCCACGAAGGCGCCGGGCAGCTCGTACTCGCCGTGGTGGCCGGCGGACATGGCGATCTCGGCCTCACCGCGCTCGTTCTGCGCCTGGAGCGGCAGGGCCAGGAAGGCCTGGAGGTGCTCCTGCAGGCTGGGCGCGTTGTCCCGGATGGCGGCGAAGTCCGCCCGGGTCAGCGTCAGGGCCACACCGGCGGTGGCGGTCTTGGCGGTGAACTCCCAGGTGGCGTCCGGGTTCAGCAGCGCGTCCTCGCCGAAGCGGTCGCCGTCGCCGGCCACACCGACCACGGTCTCGTCGCCGTACTTTCCGGTGCCGATCTTGTTGATCTTGCCGTGCGCGATCAGGAAGATCTTGTCGGCGGCCTCGCCCTGGGTGGTGAGCACCTCGCCGGGGCCGAAGTCCTGCTGCCGGCAGCGGTCGGCCAGAGCGGTGAGGACGTCATCGTCCTCGTAGCCGCGCAGCAGGGCCAGCTCGCCCAGCTCGGCCGGGATCACCCGGACCTGGGAACCGGTCTTGATGAACTCCACCACGCCGTTGCCGACCGCGTAGGTGAGCCGGCGGTTGACGCGGTAGGCGCCACCGGCCGCCTGGACCCAGGGAAGCACCTTGAGCAGCCAGCGGGAGGTGATCTCCTGCATCTGCGGTGCGGACTTGGTCGTGGTGGCAAGGTTCCGGGCAGCAGCCGTCGCAAGACTCTGCTGCTTGGCCTGCGCTGCCTCCGGGCTCGTGTCCACGGTCATCGGCAGGGCTCTCCATTCCTGTGATCGGGTCACGCGTCCAGGGCCGTACCAGCCTGCCCTGACGAACGCATGCCATGACGAATCATCAGATCCGCTTATGGGTGGGGGCGTTGGCGAATTTCGCGAAGTGCGACCACCGTCTCCCGGCGGCCCATCCGGAACCCTAGATCACCAGGACCCGGCCGAGCCCGAACGGAGGCCGACTACCCCCCGATAGGGTGAATCTCGCCCGGTCCGCCCCCGCAGCCCCACAAACTCCGGGAACATCCGTTCGCCCCTCCGGGCCCCGTGCCGCCCTCGGCTTCCCCACCCCCGGCCAGGGCCCTGCCGGGCGGCCCGGAGGCCGTCGCCCGCGTCAACCCGGCGCGCCG
>NZ_JAHSQD010000848.1 GCF_020103755.1 Streptomyces sp. LS1784 | reverse complement strand
CGGCGACCGAGTCCGGCTTGCCTCCGATGGAGCCCTCGCAGGTGTGGCAGGGGTGCATGGCGGCGTTCGCCCGACGGGCGGCGAGCAGGGCGTCGTGCTCGCGGGTGTCGTCGGCTTCCCTGCGGCAGTCGTAGCAGAGCTCGGTGCCGTCGCCGGCGCCGGGCGTCCAGTCGTACTCGTCCTCGCGGCGGTCGCAGCCCGGGCAGCGGGTGGCTTCCAGGCGCCGTTCCTTCTCGTCTTCGGCGGCCTGCTCCTCGGCGGCGAGGCGGGCCCGGGTGCAGGTGAGGTACTCGGTGTTGGCGAGGGCGTCGGTGAGGTTCTGCCACTGGTGGCTGCCGAAGCGCCACCAGATCGGGGCGTGCGGGCCCTGGGCTGTCAGCTGGTCGAGGGTGCACGCGAGGATCGGGATGCGGCCGGTGAAGTCGAGGCCGCCGTACGGCTGCCAGTGATTTGCGGGTCAGGGCCTGGACCTCGTTGATGGTGCCTGGCAGGCCCCGGGGTCCGGCGCCGGCCAGGACGAGAGCGATCGGCGGCCACGTTCCGCTCGGGGCGGTGGGGTACTTGCGCCGCCACACCTTCAGCTGCCTCGCGGCGGACGGGTGGCCTTGATGGCTGGGGTCCTTGTAGGTAAGGGCGAAGTACTCGGCGTACCCGTCGAACTTGCGGGCGATCTTCGCGTTGGCGCCGTTGTGGAGGTCGACCTCCACCAGGACCTGGTCATGCCGCAGATGTCGAAGGTCGAGCTGTACGCCGCGATCCGACGCGACCACCGCGACAGCATGAAGCTGCGGGAGATCGAGCGGAAGTGCAACGTGTCGTGGCGGACGATCAGGAAGGCCGTGGACTCGGTCTGGCCGGAGCCACGGAAGAAGCTCCCGCCGCGGCCGACCGCGCCGGACTCGTACAAGGCCGTGATCGACGGGATCCTGCGGGCCGACCTGGACGCGCCGCGCAAGCAGCGGCACACGGTCACGCGGATCTTCCACCGCCTGGTCGAGGAACACGGCGCCGACGTCTCTTACCAGCAGGTTCGGCGCTACGTCGCGGACCGCAAGCCGCAGATCCTGGTGGAGTCGGGCAAGACTCCGCTGGAGGTGTTCGTCCCGCAGACGCACCAGCCCGGCATGGAGGCCGAGGTCGACTTCGGCGACGTGACGGTGCGCGAAGACCGGCCTCCAGCACCAGCTCACCGCCGCCGCGATCAACCTCGCCCGCATCGACGCCCACCTCACCCAGACACCCCGGGCCCGCACCAGCCACTTCGCAGCACTTCGCCCCGCCTCGCTGGAACGCCAGCTCGGCGGGGCAAAATGACCAGGATCCCACTTAGCCAACAGCGTCCGCGGGTGTGCGCGAGGGGCCGTCCCGGTCGGGGGTGACTGTCACGTGCGCCAGTCGACGGGGGTCATGGCCCCGTCGAAGTCCTGGACGATCCTGGAGATCGGCTGGACCGTCGACATTTGTTTTCCGCCGACGATTGTCCAGCCGATCAGGGTACCGGCGGCCTTGGTTCCGTACAGGACGGCTCCCCCGCTGTCGCCGCCCTGCGTGGCGACGTCCTTGACGACGACGACGCCGGACGTGGTCGTGCCGTCCTTGTTGGTGAAGCTCCACCCCGACGCGAAGTACTCGCCGCACTGCCAGCCGCCGGCCGCGCCGGAGATGCAGGTGTACAGACCGCCCGCCATGTCCGTCGCCGGGTTCGCGACGTAGCCGCCGTAGTAGTTGAACCACGGCCCCTCGGACTTGGCCTGCCCTCCCGACGGGCTCCAGTCCCGAGGGTGGTCCACCTTGATCAGTGCGTAGTCCGAGGTGGGGTACTGCTTGACGGCCACCTTGCCGATGAGGCCGTTGCCGTTCCTGTCCGTGCTGCCGTCGTTCCGCCGGATCTCGCTGCCCATGTCGACGCAGTGGGCGGCCGTCGCCAGGTAGGTGTCGCCACCCTTCTGGAGCATGATCCCGGCCGAGCAGAGTTCCCTGCCCGGAATCGACAGACCGTCACCGCCGACGAGTCCGGTCTGGTGGTTGGCGGTCCCCTGATGCGTGGAGACCGCGACCTTTCCGCGCTCCTCCCCGGTCACACCGGCCTCGCGCAGCAGCGCCTCGCCGTCCGCGGAGGCCGGAAGCTCCAGCCTGACGCGGTTCGCCTGGGTGTCCACCCCCCAGGAGCTGTCCTTCGGGATCAGTCCCTTGGCGCCCGCGGCATCCAGCCGCGCCTGGACCTCCTTCAGGACGGCGGTGGTGTACGCGGCGCGCTGCGGGATGACCCCGGCGGCCTTCGCCGCGCGTTCCCCCTCGTCGTCGACGACGTTCGCGTGGACCTCGCCGCGCATCACGTCGGCCCAGACGCCCGCGGCCTTCGCGCCCTGACTGCCCTCGAACGCCTTGGCGGTGGCCGCCAGCCCGTCCTGCGCGGCGAGCCGCTGCGCCACCTCGGCCTCCGGGAGGCCGACTTGGGCCGCCACCGCACGCGCGGCGGTCTGCGGGGTGAACGGGGCCGGCAAGGCGAGGCTGCCGGCGGCGGAGCTCGGCGCCACGCC
>NZ_JAHSQD010000847.1 GCF_020103755.1 Streptomyces sp. LS1784 | reverse complement strand
TGCCGCGGGCGGGGCGCGGGGCGGCGGCGCCTGCGGCGGGGGAGGCACCGAGCGCGGTGCCGCGGGTCTCCTCGGCCCACAGCACGCTCACCAGCAGGCCCAGCGCCGTGGCCCCGGCGGCGATCAGCATGGTGGGGCCGGTGCCGAGCCCGGTCAGCGACAGCGGCAGCAGGTAGGTGCCCACGGCCGCGCCGACCCGGCTGACCGAGGTGGCCACGCCCACGGCGGTGGCCCGGATCTCGGTGGGGAACAGCTCGTTGGGGTAGGTCCAGTCGAGCACGTTGGGCCCGCCGCACAGGAAGGCGTACGCGCACAGCGCGAGCAGGGCGACGGCGGCGGGGGCGGTGGGCCACACGCCCAGCAGCGCCAGCGGGACGGTCATCAGGGCGAAGGACCAGATGATGACGGGGCGCCGGCCGCGGGTGTCGATCAGCCGCAGCGCCGGGTAGCAGCCGAGCAGGAAGACGAGGCTGATCAGCCCGGTGCCCAGGGTCTCCATCATGTTGCCGCCGGGCATGCCGAAGGAGGAGAGGATCTGCGGGCCGAAGGTGAGCATCGCGAACAGCGGGCCGACCTGGAAGAGGAAGAACAGGCCGCAGAACAGGGTGCGGCGCCGGTAGGGCTGGGTCATCAGCAGGCGCAGTCCGCCGGGGCGGCCGCGCTCGGCCGGGTCGGGCATCAGCTCGCGCCCGTCGACCCGGACCCCGAGGTGCTTCTCGACCACGCGCACCGCGTCGCCGACCCGCCCGTTGGCGGCCAGCCAGCGCGGGGACTCCGGGGAGCCGCGGCGGATCACCAGGAACACCACGCACAGCACCGTGGAACTCGCCAGCATCCAGCGCCAGCTGCCCGGCCCGGCCAGCTCCAGGAACAGGTAGCCCACCACGTAGGCGAGCACGGAACCCGCGTACCAGGCGATGATCTGCTTCCCGAGCAGCCGGCCGCGGTGCTTGGTGGGCAGCCACTCGGCGAGCAGCGAGGTGGCGATGGGGTAGTCGGCGGCCACGGCCATGCCGAGCACGAAGCGCAGCACGGCGATCGCCCACACCGCGTCGACCCAGAAGGAGAGCACCGAGCAGGCGACCATCACGAGCAGGTCGGCGGTGTACATCACCTCCCGGCCGATCTTGTCGGTCAGCACGCCGAAGAGCGCGCCGCCGACGAACATTCCGACCAGCGCGGCGGCGCCGATCAGGCTGACTTCCGCGGTGGACAACCCGAGGTCCGGGCGCATCCCGATCAGGGCGACGCCGACGATGCTCAGGATGTAGCCGTCGAGCAGCGGTCCGCCCGAACAGGCGAGGGCCAGCCTGCGGTGGAATGCGGTATACGGGGCGTTGTCGATGGTCTGGGACATGTGCTTGGGGTCCTCCGGAGCGTACGGCGCGCACTGCGCACCGTGCGCCGGGTAGACGGCAGGGAAAGGCACCGCCCACGTCGGACGGCGCCGCCGCCCGGTCACAACGGGCGACCGTCCACAGTTGCCCCGGCCCCGACGGGCCGCCACCAGGGCGAAGGTCGAGCGGATTCATGACCAAGGTCCCGAAGCGGACAGGCCCTTCGCCCGTGCCCCGACGGCGCCCGCCCAGTCCTGCCGGGGGTCCTCGCCGTCGGCCGCCGTGACCGCGTGCCCTGCGTGACCCTTCTCACCCGGAGCCCTCGACAGCCCCTGGGATGTGGCCCATTCCACACCGGGGCCGTGCCCGTCCGTACGGACCCGACCGCGCTGCGTCACCCGCGGCGGGCCGCGGCGGGCCCTCGGCCGGTTCCCCGTGAGCCCGGTGTCAGCCCCAGCCGCGCGAGGCCCGAGTCCAGCGCCGCCTCCAGGTGGTCGGTGGAGCCGGTGGTCATGAGGATCGGCGCGGGCAGTCACCGCGGGCCCGCGGCCAGCGGCACGGCGACGTCCGCGACGTGCTCCTCCGGCCCGCCGGACGCCCAGTTCGGGTAGTACACCTCCCGGTTCGGCCCGCCCCGCCCGTGCCCGCGGGCGGTGACCCAGGCGCCCACCGCGTCGTGGGCGGCGGCCATCGTGGCGGTGCGCTGCCGGGTCAGGGCGGTGTACGCCTCACGGTGCGCGGGCTCGATGCGCACCCCGAACGGCCCGTGCGGTCCGACGGCGTTCGGGGTGGGGGCGCAGACCTCGACCAGGGCGTCGCAGTCCTCGCCCACCAGGCCGTGGTAGACCGCGAACAGCGGCGCGGACAGGCACGCGCCCACCTCCCGCAGGCGGCCGAGCAGCAGCGTACTGGCCTCGGGGAGAAAGCCGGGCAGTGCGGCGGCGTCCACGTGCCGCCGGACGAACAGGACGTGCTGCTCGGGCACGTCGCGCTCGGCGATCTCGAACATGGTGGTGCTCCTTCCGATCAGGACCTCTCGGGCATAGCCCACCGCCTCCCGGCGGGCCGCGTGCTCGGCCTCCCGCTCTCGCCAGTACGCCAGCAGCTCCCGCTCGCCCGCGCCCTCGCCGCCGTCCGCGTCCAGCACCGCCGCGATCCGCGCCAGCGGCAGCCCGGCGGCGCGCAGCAGTGCGATGCGCCGGGCC
>NZ_JAHSQD010000846.1 GCF_020103755.1 Streptomyces sp. LS1784 | reverse complement strand
GGGCCGGCGTGTAGCGCCCGGGCGGCGTCACGGACGCCGGACCGGCGGCGCGGGCGTGGCCGCGCCACCGGTCCGACGCCGGGTGAGGGCGGTCGGTCAGCAGCGGACCCTGCTGCCACTGTCGGTGAGGAGGTCGTCGCGGATCCAGCCCTTGACCCCGGTGGCGTCGTTGCGCGCGTAGGTCCACGTCCCGTCGCTGGCCGAGACGTAGCAGTGGTAGTCGATCAGCTGGGTCGAGTAGGACACCCCCAGCACCGCGCAACCGGTGCTCGGGCCGCTGCGCATGTTGACGCCGTTCTTGGAGCTCTTGTGCCAGCTGCTGCCGTCCTTGTCGCCGTAGGACACGTTGCAGGCGGCAAGTGCGGCCGTGGGCGCGGCGCCGGCGGGGACGGCGGCGGCCAGCGGCACGATCAGGGTGCCGGCGGCCAGCAGGAGAGCCGTGGCGGTGCGCTTGGCGGAACGGTGCATCGAGATCCTCCGTGAGTGTGGCGGGACCGCTTCAGTCCCGCGACCGGGAGGCGCACTCCGGATCGACGACCGGCGTGCGCTCCGGTACGACCGTCCCACCACCGTCGGTGCGGTTCGATGGCGAGGCGTGCCAACCGCTTGGCAATGCGTGCCGTTCCCGGTCCCCCTCGCGCTCGCGCCACTCGCTGGGTGCCAGGCCGTAGGCGGTGCGGAAGGCGCGGGTGAACTCGGCGGGCCGCGGAAATCCCCAGCGCGCGGCGACGGCCTGGACGGTGAGCTGCCACAGGCGCGGGTCGGCCAGGTCGAGGCGACAGCGTTCGAGCCGGCGGTGGCGGATATGGGCGGCCGGCGTCGTGTCCTGCTTCCGGAAGATCCGGTAAAGGGTGCGCAGCGAGATCCGGTGGGCGTCGGCGACGGCCCGGGGATCGAGCCACTCGGCGGGGAGGTGGTCGTCGACGAAGGAGAGGATCTCCAGGTACAGGACGCGCTCTCGGGAGTCGCCGGGCACGGCGGCGAGCCGGTCGAGGTGGTGCGCCAGGAAGGTCTCGGTCAGGTCGGTGAGCACCCTGCCCAGCCGGGCCGCCTGGCCGGAGTTCTCCGGGCAGTCGCCGGTCAGCGCCGTCATGAAGCCGGACAGCAGCAGGCCCGTGCCCCGGGTACCGGCGAGCGGCGTCGCGAGCAGGGAGGTGATCTCCCGGTGCGGCAGGTGCAGGAGGCGTTTGGGGACCTGGATCATCAGGCACTGGGCGCGGCTCTGCCCGGGTCCGACGAAGGCCTCGAACGGGCGCGCGCTGTCATGGACGACGAGGTCGCCTGGGCCGAGGAGAGCGCTCCGGTCGGCCAGTTCGATGCCTGGGTGGCCGCGGCGGATGAACAGAACCTGGTACTGCTCGGGGTCGGACTGTCGGACCAGCCGCGGTGTGCGCCGCAACGCCAGGGGCGAGTAGTTCATGGCGGCCAGCCGGCAGTCCCCCAGTTCCACGGCGCTCAGTTTGGCCGCGAAGCGGTCCGGGTCGAGCGATCTCATCTGCACGGAGACCGTCCCCGGGACGGTGACCTCCCGCCACGCTCCGATCCAGTCGGTCTCCGGCACTCGGTCGCTGTCGTAGAGCGTTTCCACACAACCCCCAACCTGACATGGCCGCGCCACGCACGCCCACTGTACCTCCGTGGCGAAGGGGGCGGCGAGACGCGGAATCGTCAGAGCACGGGCGTTGGCTCGTTCACCGGGACCCGGAGCCAGTAGGCGGAACCGAGATGCTCCACACCTGCGCGTAGTCGTCGCCCTGGTTCGGCCCGCTTCGCGGCCTTGCGCGCTAACTCGCCATCTCAGAACGAGGCGCTCGTCATACAAGGGGTCGGTCGCCGGTTCGGGGCCGGAGATCGTCCGATGTCAATCAACCGAGAGCGCGTGGGACCGGCATGCCCAACCGCCGCGGCTCCACCGCAGTCCTCCTGACCGTCCTGCTCGCCCTCCTTCCGCTCCTCTCACTCACAGCCCCCGCGTGGGCCGACACCGTGCGACCGTCCTCCGACGGCACCGCCGGACTCCGTGCGGCCGTCGCGGGACAGAACACCTAGGGGATCTGCCATTCCTGGAACTTGTTGGCCGGGGTGCAGGTGGTCATGGTGACCTGCTTGCCCGGGCCGTTGTCGGTCAGGCAGGTCGATCCCGAGTAGTCCTTGAGGTAGTAGGCGCCCGAGGTGCTCGCCCGGACCACCGACCAGTTCGTCATGAAGCTGAAGCCCGGCGAGAGTTGCACCTTCCGGTTCTGGCCCGACCAGCCGTCGCCCTCGCCCTGGACGAGGGCCGGACCGCTCAGGTTGCACGGATGGATCTGGTACCAGCCGCCGGGGTCCGGTGCCGAGCGGACCCAGCCGTAGGCGGTCGTCCCGCCCATGACGGCCGCGGCGCCCGCCGACGGGCCGTCGGTGGCCAAGCCGAGCTTCTGACCGTCGGCCACGTTGACGATGGCGCCCCAGTTCGCGCCGCCGCACCCGGCCGGCACGGTCGAGGCAGGCGGCTTGGACGTGGTCGGATTAGGCGCGGGCGCCGGCGGGGCCGGCTGGTTGGGCGCGGG
>NZ_JAHSQD010000845.1 GCF_020103755.1 Streptomyces sp. LS1784 | reverse complement strand
CGCCCGGCCGGCGGGCTGGCCTCGCTCACCCTGGTCGGCTCCCCGGGCACCGGCATCGCCCGCACCGACGCCTGGGCCACCGCCGCCTTCGCCATGGGCCCGGACCGCGCCCTCGCCTGGGCCGCCCGCCGGCCCGGCATCGAGGCCCTGGCCGTGCTGCCGGACGGTTCGAAGCGCTGGACCCCGGGCCTGCCGGAGCACCTCCCGGCGAGCGGTCCGGCGGACTGGCGGGCCGCCGTCGGCTGACGGGGCGGTCCCGAACGGACGCCCGCTCCTCGCAACGCCCGTTCCCCGCGAAACAGTGCCCGCGGAACGGTACCCGCTCCTCGCGGAACGACCGTTCCCGGGAACGCCCGTTCCGGTCTACACCCGTTGCCGCTGCGCCGCCCGCCAGGCCTCCCAGGCCACCAGCGGCGCGAGGTACGACCAGCGCCGCGAGCCGTCCGGGCAGGTGCCGCCCTCGACCAGTTCGGAGACCGCACGCCGGGAGAACGGCACCCAGACGGCCATGTCGTGCTCGAAAGTGCTGTGGCAGGCCTCGCGACGGCGGTCGATCTCGGCCGCGTCGAGCCGGGACCGGACGGTGGCCACCAGCGTGTAGCAGGAGGCCGGCTCGCTCCAGCCCAGCCAGGTGATCACGGTCGGCCCGACGTCGTCCGGCAGCAGCCCCAGCTCCTCCTCCAGCGCCCGCCGGACCAGCCCGTAGAAGTCCTCGGCGGCGCCCGGCTCGTCACGGTACTTCATGGTCTCGTTGATCCCGACCGTCCACTGCGCCGGGAAGGTGTTGACCGCCAGCGAGCGGCGGAGCAGCAACAGCCGGCCCTGCCGGTCCCGTACCGCGACGCAGGCACTGACCATCGTGGGCGGCGCGACGGCCACGAAGCTCGTCAGGCCCTCGTCCAGCGCCTCGCGCAGCAGCCGGGCCGCCTCCGGGTCCTCCCGGCCCAGCCGGGTGGTGGCCATGCACTCCGCGTAGTCACTCTCGGCGATGTCCACCTCGCAGACCCGCGCGCCGCCGTGCTCGCCGTGGTCGACCGTCAGCCGCGAGACGTACGCCGTCCGGCCCGCCGCACCGGCCGCCCGCTGGCGTGCCACCTCGTCGGCCCATCCGACCGCGTCCAGCACGTGCGCGCGCTCCACCCGTCCGCGGTGCGCCGTCACCAGCGTGTTCGGTGTCAGCGGCCTGGCCGCCGACCAGGTGATCAGCGGCGCCAGCCCGTCCGCCCGCACGTCGTGCGCCCGGGCCGCCGCCGTCAGGCTCGCCCGCCGGACCCGCGGCACCGGCACCCGGGAACCGAGCCGCGAGCCGCCGTACTTGGCGAAGTCGTACAGCACATTGGTCAGCACGCCGAGCAGCAGCGCCCCACCGATCCCCAGCAGCCACTCCATCCCGGTCCCCCACTTCCGCGATCGACCCGCCCCATTGTGGAGGGGCCCCGCTGCCGAGGGAAGGGCTGTAGGCCGTGGCCGGTTCCGCCGCCGGTGTTAGGGTGATCGGAAAGTCGGCTCGGAGGCTCGGAGGTACTGAACAATCGTGCGGGCGACCAGGATTGCCGGGTCCACGGTCCGGTCCGCCGTCCGCTCCGCCACCCGCCCGGGCCTGCGCTCCGCCGCCCGGTCCGCGGTGCGCCGCTCCCCCGCCGCCGCCGGCTATCTCCTCCTCGGCCTCGGCACCGGTCTGGCCGCGCTGGTCGCGCTCGGCCTGCTGCTCGTCGTCCTCGCCCTCTGCCTGGTCGGTGTGGGCCTGCTGCTCCTCCCACCAGCCCTGCAACTGCTGCGCCGCTACGCCGAGTTCCACCGGCGGCAGGTCGGCCGTCGACTGGGCGGCGACCGGCTGAGCACGCCGTACGGCGACCGGGTGTCCGTGCGCGACCCGGCCGTCCGCAAGGACCTGGCGTGGCTGCTCACCCACGGCACCGCCGGAACGGTGGTGTGCGGGGCTGCCCTCACCCTGTGCAGCCACGCCGTCAACTGGCTGACCGCGCCGGTGTGGTGGCAGCTCCTGCCGACCGAGCGCGGGAAGATCATCCTGCTGACCGTCGACTCCTGGCCGGTGGCCACCGCGGCAGCAGCCGGCGGGGTCGGCTACGCCGTGATCGCCCTGGCCGCGCTGCCGGCGATCGCCGACCTGCACGCCCGGGCCTCCCGCCGACTGCTGGTCGCCCGGCCCGGCACCTCGCTCGCCCTGCGCGTCCGGGAGCTGACCACCAGCCGGTCCGAGGCGCTGGACGCCCACGCCGCCGAACTTCGCCGGATCGAGCGGGACCTGCACGACGGCGCCCAGGCCAACCTGGTGGCCGTCTCGCTCCGGCTCGGCATGATCCGCCGTGCGCTCGACCGACGCCCGGAACAGGCAGCCGAGTTGGTGGACTCCACCCAGCTCGTCGCCGAGCAGGCCCTGGAGTCGCTACGCGCCCTGGTGCGCGGCATCCACCCGCCGCTGCTCGCCGACCGCGGCCTCGCCGAGGCCGTACGGTCGCTCGCCGACCGCTGCGCCGTGCCCACCCGGGTCGGGCTGGACACCCCCGGCGCATCCGCCGGCCCGCCGCCGCGCGCAC
>NZ_JAHSQD010000844.1 GCF_020103755.1 Streptomyces sp. LS1784 | reverse complement strand
CCCGGCGGCGTGGTCCGGCCGGGCCAGCAGCGAGGTGAGCACGCCCGAGGCCACCGCAGCGGCCGTGACGGACACCGCCGGCTGGCGCCCGTCCACGCCGAAGTGCGCGACCACCCCGCCGACCAGCGCCGCCGCCAGCGCGGTGCCCAGTGTCAGGGCCCGGGCGGCCCGGAAGTACGCGGGCAGGACCAGCAGGGCGGCACAGCCCGTGACCAGGCCGACGAGGGCGAAGGCGATCGACTCGACCATCAAGGCTGCCTCCCGGGGTACGGCGGGGGTGCGGCACCGGCGCCGCACCCCCGCCGTACCCTGTCCCGCCCGGCCGTACACGCGGCGGTGCCCCGCTCCCTCGCGGGAACGGGGCACCGGACGATCCTGTGCGGCGGCGCCTCAGGAGGTGCCGAAGCCGACCTTGCGGGCGGCCTGCTCGCCGATCTCCACGTACGCCAGGCGCTCGGCCGGGACGATGATGCGGCGGCCGTGCTCGTCGGACAGCGCGAAGATCTTCTCCGAGCCCTCCAGCGCCTTCGCGACCGCGCTCTGGACCTCATCGGCAGTCTGCGAGCTCTCGATCACGATCTCGCGCGGCGCGTTCTGCACGCCGATCTTGACCTCCACGGCTTCCGTCCCTCCGGGGTTGCAGCCTCCACGCACGGCCACCCGACCGCCTGGACAAGCGTTCGCGGCGACCGCGCCGTACGGCTTCACCATAGAGCACCGGATCACCGGCCAGGCGAAGGTCGGCGGATCAGCCCTGGTGGGCAGCGCCCTCGCCGGGCTGCTCGCCCGAGTGCATCGGGAAGCCCTTCAGCCCGCGCCACGACAGGCTGGCGACCAGCCGCACCGCCTCGTCGCGGGGGATCTCCAGGCCCTGCGAGAGCCAGTACCGGGCGGTGATCTGGGCCAGACCGCAGACCCCGGCGGCGAGCAGCTTGGACTCCGCCTCGGGCAGGTCGGTGTCCTCCTGGATCACCTTGCTGACCAGCGTCGCGCTCGCCTCGGAGGCCCGCTCGACCCGCTCGCGCACGGCCGGCTCGTTGGTGAGGTCCGACTCGAAGACCAGCCGGAAGGCGCCGGACTCGCTGGAGACGTAGTTGAAGTACGCCTCCATGGTGTTGGCCACCCGCTGCTTGTTGTCGGTGGTCGTCGACAGAGCCTCGCGGGTCGACTCGACGAGGGCGTCGCAGTGCTTGTCCAGCAGCGCCAGGTAGAGCTCCAGCTTCCCCGGGAAGTGCTGGTAGAGCACCGGCTTGCTGACCCCGGCGCGGTCGGCGATGTCGTCCATGGCAGCCGCGTGGTAGCCCTGCGCGACGAACACCTCCTGGGCGGCACCGAGCAGTTGTTCACGGCGGGCGCTTCGCGGCAGGCGGGCACCGCGCGGGCGCTCCTGCGCCTCCTGGATGGCCGTCACGGCGCTCCTCACTTCGGGTCTGTTCGCGGCTGGCAAGATGGCCGATTCTACTTTTCGGTAACCGCGCCCGCGTTCGGCGAAGGCGAGAAAAGACGGTCGGCCTGGTTGTCAGGAGCCCACAATACGGCGCTGACCTCGGCCTCGGCAGTGGTGTGACGGAGGCGGCCGACGGCCGGACCACCTCGGGGCGGTCGACCGGGGCTCACTACCATCGTCCACCATGAGCAGCGCTGAGCAGCAGGTACGTACGGTCGAGGTCCCCGGTGCGGTGCTCGCGGTGCACCGCCCCGCCGACGACGGCGCCGCCGACGGGCGTGAGCCCGGGCTCTTCGTGCACGGCCTCGGCGGCTCCGCCGCCAACTGGGAGGCCCTGATGGGCCGGCTCTCCGGACAGGTCGACGGCGAGGCCGTGGACCTGCCCGGTTTCGGCCACTCCGACCCGCCCGCCGACGGCAACCTCACCGTCTCCGGACACGTGCGCGCGGTGATCGGCTACCTGGAGGCCTCCGGCCGCGGCCCGGTCCACCTGTTCGGCAACTCGCTGGGCGGCGCGGTCGCCGTCCGGCTGGCGGCCCTGCGCCCGGACCTGGTGCGCAGCCTCACCCTGGTCTCCCCGGCCCTGCCCGAGCTGCCCCCGCAGCGTTCCGCCTGGCCGACCGGTCTGCTCGCGGTGCCCGGGGTGCCCGCGCTGCTGCGCCGGCTGTCCACGGGCGGGCGCGACGTCGAGGCGGCCACCGAGGACCTGCTGCGGCTGGTCTACGGCGACCCGGACGGCCTGAGCCCGGCGACCCGGGCCCGTGCGGTGGCCGAGTACCGACGCCGGCTGGAGGTGCCGCACGCGATGCAGGCGCTGGTCGGCTCGGCCCGCGGCATCGTCTCGGCGTACACCGAGCGCGGCGACCAGGCGCTGTGGCGGCAGGCCGAGCAGGTCGAGGCACCGGTGCTGCTGGTCTACGGGCTGCGCGACAAGCTGGTCTCCTACCGCTCGGCCCGCCGCGCCTGCGCGGCCTTCGCGGACGCCCGGCTGCTGGTGCTGCCGGAGTCCGGGCACGTGGCGATGACGGAGCACCCCGAGGAGGTCGCCCGGGCGGTGCGGGAACTGATCGCGCACACCGGGGGCTGAGCGCGCGCCGCGGCGGGCAGAGCGCGCGCCCGTGC
>NZ_JAHSQD010000843.1 GCF_020103755.1 Streptomyces sp. LS1784 | reverse complement strand
GGAGTTCACCCACCCGGGCCGCCGCGTTGTCCGCCCGCCCGCGTGCTCGCCGACGTATTCGCCCGTGCGTCCGTCAGCCCAGGATCAGCTGCACCGGGTTGCGCTCCAGCAGCAGCACCGCGACGTCGTCGGTCAGCGCGCCGCCGTTCAGCTCCTCGACCTCGGCGATGGCGCTGTCGACCAGCCGCCCCCGGGTCAGCCCGGCGGCCTGGTGGTCGCCGACCAGGTCCGCGAGCCCGTCCTGGCCCAGCCGGCGCGACCCGGCCCCGACCCGGCCCTCGATCAGTCCGTCGGTGTAGAGCAACAGCCGCCAGCCGGCCGGAAGTTCGACCTCGTGGGCGGGCCAGGCGGCCTGCCCGTCGTGGCACGGCAACAGGCCGAGCGCGGGCCCGGCGAGGTCGGCGGGCAGGGTGATCGGCCCGTGGTCCCGGCCGAGCAGCAGCGGCGCCGGGTGCCCGGCGAGGTAGAGCCGGGCCCGCTCGCCGGTGCCGGGCGAGTCGCGGCCGCTGTCGGCGGCGGGCTCGATGACCAGCATGCAGAGCGTCGCGAAGATCTCGTCGCTGCGCCGCTCGTGCTCCAGCACGTGCTGGAGGGTGGTGAGCAGGGCCTCGCCGGTGAGGCCCGCGAAGACCAGGGTGCGCCACGCTATCCGGAGCGCGACACCGAGCGCGGCCTCGTCCGGGCCGTGGCCGCAGACGTCGCCGATCACGACGTGGACGGTGCCGTCGTCGGTGCGCACGGCGTCGTAGAAGTCGCCGCCGAGCAGTGCGCGGCGGCGGCCGGGGCGGTAGCGCCGGGTGAAGGAGAGCCCGGCGCCGTCGAGCAGCGGGGTGGGCAGCAGGTGGCGCTGGAGGCGGGCGTTCTCCTGGCCGCGCAACTCCGCCTCGACCAGGCGGCGCTGGGACTCGTCGGCGCGCTTGCGCTCGACGGCGTAGCGCAGGGCGCGGGCGAGCAACGGGCCGTCCGTCTCGTGCTTCAGCAGGAAGTCCTGGGCGCCGGCCGCGACGGCGGCCGCACCGAGTTCGGCTCCGGCGGCGTCGGTGAGCACGACGACCGGGGTGTGCGGGGCCCGGCGGAGCAGCTCGTGCAGGCCTTCCAGCCCGTCCGAGGAGTCGGACGGGTGCGGCAGGTCGGCGGGCGCGGCGAGGTCGAGCAGCACGCAGCCGAACTCGGGGGTGCGGGAACGCCCGCGCCGGGCCCAGGGCGCGGGCGGGGCGAGCAGTTCGGTGGCCTGGTCCAGCCCACGGGCCCAGTGGATCTCGATCGAGGCGCCGCTGTCGGCCGCCGCGGCCTTGATCAGCTGGGCGTCCGAGGCGTCGTCCTCGATGACCAGCAGCCGCAGCGGCGCGTCGTCGGCCGGCCCGTCCGCCCCCGCAGGGCCTCCCGGCTCGGAGATGTGGGACGGGTGGGAGGCGTGCGCGGCCCGCGAGCGGGGGTGGGGTATCGGGGGAGCCGCCGTGGCCGGTCCGGTCGTGGCGCGGTTGCGGGCATGACCGACGGGGGCGCCGCCATGGGCGCCCGCCAGGTCCGCGGCACCAGGTGCCCGCCCGTCTCCCGTTGCGGGCATCGGTGGTTCCTCCCTTTCCCTGACTGCGTAACGGTCGGCGTCCGTCCGCAGTGCCCGCCTGGCACCGCGCGTCGGGGAACTTCTCGCGACCATAACGTGATCTCCGGGGATTTCTCTGGCCGACCGGCGCCGTTGTGGTTATTGCCACGCCGGTGGCGGTGTGGTGACTGGACTCGGACGACGACTCGGTTCCCGTCCCGGCGGCGGCCGGGCGGCCCGGGGGAGGGAGCTGGAGATGGTGGCACGGATCACCCTGGTGGAGGGTGACATCACGGAACAGCCGGTGGACGCGGTGGTGAACGCCGCCAACTCGTCCTTGCTGGGCGGTGGCGGGGTGGACGGCGCGATCCACCGCAGGGGCGGGCCGCAGATCCTGGAGGAGTGCCGCCGGCTGCGGGCCTCGCACTGGGGCAAGGGGCTCCCCACCGGTCGGGCGGTGGCGACGACGGCCGGGCGGCTGCCGGCCCGGTGGGTGGTGCACACCGTCGGGCCGGTGTACCGGGCGGAGGAGTACGAGGAGCGGGCGGAGCTGCTGGCCTCCTGCTATCGCGAGTCGCTGCGCACCGCGGCGGCGCTCGGCGCGCGCACGGTGGCCTTCCCGGCCGTGTCGGCCGGGATCTACGGCTGGCCGCCGGCGGACGCGGCCCGGATCGCGCTCGGCACCGTCGCGGAGGTGCTGGACGGTGGTGACGCGGAGGCGGGGGCGGAGCTGGCGGAGGTGCGGTTCGTGCTGTTCGGGTCGGAGATGTACGAGGTGTTCGAACGGGTCCGGCGGGAGCTGTCCGAGCAGGACGGCTGACGGCGGGCTGGGCGTGGTGCCGACCGGGCGGCGTGTGGTGGCGCCGCTCGGCCGGGTCCATCGTGGCGTGCCGAGGCGTCAACACGCCAGAGATATTCGATAACTCGTTCGAGTGAATGTGTCGGGTCGCTCACCAGCTCCCGCGTGCACCGGCGGCCGTGCGCTCCCTGCCCGCCGGCGCCGCGCAGGCCGCCACCCGGCGCTGCCGGGCCCCACCGCCCCCG
>NZ_JAHSQD010000842.1 GCF_020103755.1 Streptomyces sp. LS1784 | reverse complement strand
GCCGCCCGCTCGGTGCGCCGCCGGGAGCTGTTCCGTACCGCCGCCGCGGACGTGCTCGGGCGGCTCGGGGAGGACCCGGCCGAGGCGCTGGACGCCGCGGGGGAGGCGCTCACGGCGCTCAACGCCGCCACCCTGGGCGGCGCGTTGCGCGCCTGCGTCGCCGGGTGGGAGGCCGAGCACGGGGACCTGCCGACCCGGATCGCGGTGATCGCGATGGGCCGCTTCGGAGGCCACGAACTGGGCTACGGCTCGGACGCGGACGTGCTCTTCGTCCACGAGCCGCTGCTCGGCTCGCTGGAGGAGGAGGCCGCCCGGGCCGCCCAGGCGGTCTGCCACGAGCTGCGCACCCAGTTGGGCGCGCCCTCCACGGAGCCGCCGCTGCTGGTCGACGCCGACCTGCGGCCTGAGGGCCGCAGCGGCCCGCTGGTGCGCACCCTGGCCTCGTACGCGGCCTACTACCGGCGCTGGTCGCACGCGTGGGAGAGCCAGGCGCTGCTGCGGGCCGAGCCGGTGGCCGGGGACGAGGAGCTGGGCACGCGGTTCCGGCAGCTGATCGACCCGCTGCGCTACCCGGGCACCGGGGTGCCGGAGCGGGACCTGGTGGAGATCCGCCGGATCAAGGCGCGGATCGAGGCCGAACGGCTGCCGCGCGGGGCCGACCCGACCACCCACACGAAGATCGGCCGGGGTGGGCTGGCGGACGTCGAGTGGACGGTGCAGCTGCTCCAGCTCCGGTACGGGCACGGCGTGCCGGCCCTGCGCACCACCCGGACCAGGGCGGCACTGGCGGCCGCCGTCGAGGCCGGGCTGGTCAAGCCGGAGGACGCCGAGGTGCTGGACACGGCCTGGGTGCTGGCCTCCCGGGTGCGGGCGGCGGTGATGCTGGTGCGCGGGCGGCCCGGGGACAGCTTCCCGGGGGAGGCCCGGGAGCTGGCCGGAGTGGCCCGCTACCTCGGGTACGGCTCGGGGCACAGCGGCGAGCTGCTGGACGACTACCGGCGGATCACCCGGCGGGCCCGCGCGGTGGTGGTCCGGCTGTTCTACGGCTCCGACTGACCGGGGTGGTCCACGGCTCCGACTGACCGGGCAGGTCCACGGCTCCGGCGGGTACGCGAAAGGGGCCCCGGTCGGGGCCCCTTCGGGAGGTCGGCCGGCTAGCGGCGAACGGTGCTGACCGCGGGCTCGCTCCACTGTTCCGGGACGGTGATCGGCTGCTCGGCCACCGTCTCCCGGGCGGGCACCCTGGGCAGCTTGTAGACCCACTCGTGGTACAGCCAGCGGGCGGTGAGGAAACCGAGCGCCAGGCAGAGCTCGCCGCCGACGGCGTCCATCCAGAAGTGGTTGGCGGTGGAGACGATGACCACCAGGGTGGCGGCCGGGTACATCAGGCCGAGCGCCTTCACCCACGTCCGGCGGGCCAGGAAGAAGATCGCCAGACCGCACCACATCGACCAGCCGATGTGCATCGAGGGCATCGCCGCGTACTGGTTGGAGACGTGCGCGGCGGGGCCGGAGGCCATCGAGCCCCAGGTGCCGTGGGCCTTCACGGTGTCGATGAAGCCGCCGTCGGTCATCAGCCGGGGCGGGGCCAGCGGGAAGAAGTAGAAGCCGACCAGGGCGATCCCGGTGGTCACGAACAGCACCGAGCGGGCCGCGACGTAGCGGCCGGGGTGGCGGCGGTAGAGCCAGACCAGCACGCCGATCGTGATGACGAAGTGCAGGGTGGCGTAGTAGTAGTTCATGCCCGTGATGAGCCACCCGACGCTGTCCACGGCGTGGTTGATCGAGTGCTCGACGGCGATGCCGAGGTGCTGCTCCAGGTCCCAGATCCAGCGTGTGTGCTTCTGGGCTATCGCTTCCTGTTCGGGAACCGCGTTGCGCACGATCGAGTAGATCCAGTAGCTGATCCCGATCAGTGCCAGCTCGAACCAGATCCGCGGCCGGGCCGGCGACCGGCGCTGGGCGCTGATGCGCTCGCGCAGCGCGGCGGTACGGGACTGGGCGGCGCGGGTGGTTCCGTCGGGCAGGCGGCCGGGGACGGCCTTCGCTGCTTCGGAACCGCTACCACTGGCCGCTTCGGCGCGCCCGGCGTCGCCTCGCTGGATCTCGGTCGGTTCCCCCATGGACGGCAAGTCTGCCAGACCACTCGTAGCCGTCTGCTCATCCTCTGGCAGTGGATTCTTCACCGGCCGTCCCCCTTGAGGGCTACGGGCCGGCTCCCACCGGGGTAGGGGGTGCTCTGGGGTTCGGTGCGTACCGGTGGGACGGACATGGGTCCCATTGTCACGCCCGTCGCTCCAGAGGAAGTAATCGGGGTGGTCGGAGACGGTCGCTCACCTGGATTTTCCCGGCACGAAACGGTTTCTGCATCTTGCTGAAACATATTGCAGGCCGCTAGCTTCCTGGGAAATCGATCGCCCTTCCCCTAAGGGAGCCCTCAGTGGCCGATGTCCCGCTCCGCCCCCGACGGAGCACTGCCCGACGAACCACCGGCCGCCGCAGACCGCCCGGCCGCACGGCCGTCCTGCTGGCCGCCGCACTGACCGCCGCCACCCTCGGCAGCGCCCCCGCGGCCCTTGCCGCCGCCCCGCCGGCC
>NZ_JAHSQD010000841.1 GCF_020103755.1 Streptomyces sp. LS1784 | reverse complement strand
GGTCGGCCCGGCCCGGCGCCGCGAGCTGTACGCCCTCGCCGACCTGTGCACGACCCTGCTCGGCCCGCCCCCGGAGGCCGCCGCCCCCGAGCAGGCCGCCGCCCTCCTGGACGGGCTCCTCACGCCCGCGCTGCTGCTGGCCCCCGCCCTCCGGGCCGAGCGGATCGCCGACTTCACGGTGCTGCGGGTCAACGCCCGGTTCCGCGACCCGCTCGGCCGCCCCCGGGAGGCGCTGGAGGGCGCCTCGCTGCTGGAGACCTACCCGGTGGCCTGTGCCGCCGGACTGCTCGACCGGCTGCTGCGCGCGTACGAGACCGGCGTGCCCTCGACCGCCGAGCGGGTCCGGCTGGCCTTCCGGGAGCACGGGCCGGCCGTCCCGGCGGCCGTCCTGCTCTCGGTCGTCCCGCTCGGCAACCGGCTGCTGCTCTGCTGGCAGCTGGACGACGATCGGGAGGAGGACGAGCGCATCGCCCTGCTCCGCCAGGCCCAGCGGCTGGCCCGGGTGGCCGGGTTCGAGGAACGCCCCGCCGAGGGCCGGATCCGCTGGAGCGACGGGCTGTACGAGCTGTACGGGCTACCGCAGGGCGCTCCGCCCGTACCGCTGGACCGGCTCGCGCGGCACACCCACCCGGACGACCGGCCGGCGATCCGGCGCCTGCTGGACACCGTCCGGCACCACCACCGCACCGCCTCCGCGGTGGTCCGGCTGGACCGCCCGGACGGCACCCACCGCTTCACCCGGGTGATCGCCGAGCCGGTGGTGGACGAGGCCGGACGACTGGTCGCCGTCCGCGGCGCGTACCACGACGTCTCCGCCCAGCACTGGACGGAGGTCGCCCTCGGCGCCACCCGGGAGCGGCTGGCCGACAGCGAGCAGGAGTCGGCGGAGCGGGCGCAGCTGGCACTCCGGCTGCAGCAGGCGATCCTGCCGGCCGCGCCTCCCCCGCTCGGCGTCACCGGTCTGCACGCCGCCGTCCGCTACCGGCCCGCCGCCCAGCGTGACCGGGTCGGCGGCGACTGGTACGACGTGCTGGTGCTGCCCGACCGGAGGGTGCTGCTCGCGGTCGGGGACGTGGCCGGGCACGGCGTCGGCGCGGCCACCGGGATGGTCGCACTGCGGCACGCCCTGCGTGGCCTCGCCGTCACCGGAGCCGGCCCGGGCCGGCTGCTGGAGTGGGCCAACACCGTCGCCCTGCGCGAACCGGGCCAGGTCACCGCGACCGCCGTCTGCGTGCTGCTGGACCCGCTCGGCGGCGAACTGCACTGGGCCCGGGCCGGCCACCTGCCGCCGATCCGGTTCGGCTCGGACGGCGCCCAGGTGCTGTCGCTGCCGCACGGCGTGCTGCTCGGCGCGCTGGAGGACGCCGAGTACGAGGAGCGCACCGCCCGGCTCGACCCGGGAGACGTCCTGCTGCTCTACACCGACGGGCTGGTCGAGCGCCGGGACCGCCCGGTGGAGGAGTCGGTGGAGGAGCTGATCGAGGCGGCCGGCGCCCCCGGCCCGGACCTGGAGCAGTACCTGGACCGGCTGCTCGAACTCAGCCCTGCCGACACCGACGACGACACCTGCCTGATCGCCGTCCAGACCGAGTAGGCCCGTTTCCCGCGCTACCCGCCGCTGCCCGATCACCGTTGCTCCGCATGTACCGTTGCTCCGTACGGCCCACGCGGGGATCGAGGTCACCGCGGAACCGGTCCGGGACCTGCCGCGCGACCGGCACCCCGACCCGGCCGACCGCCCCGTGACCTTCGGCCCACCCGCTCGGGCCACGCTGCGCTGCCTCGTCGCGACGGCCGGCCGCTGACGTCCTCCGGGTTTCTCAGCGGTCGTTACGGGCCGCCCGAGGCGGGTAGGCGCGGATCCGCGCGGAGGTCGGTCGAGACCAGGACGGAGGGGATTCCCATGGTGCTGCTGGGACTTCCGCTGACGGCGGCGTCCGGCGCATTCGTCGCACTGCCGATCGCGGACAACCTCTCCGGCGTGCCCGGTTACCCGGTGACGATCCTGGGCACCAACCTGGTGGTGCTGAACAGCCTGGGCATCCTCCTCTCCGGTGTGGCGCTGGCCCTGCTCTTCTGTCTGGGCCTCGCGATGATCGGGCTGTCCTGGCGGGCCCCGCGAAGGTCACGGCGGGCCGGCACTCCCGTGGAGCGGTCGGCGCAGGGCGGGTCCGGCCGCCCGGAGAACCGGCCGGTGGCGCCGATGGAGCCGCGGCACTCCGCCCCGGCGGAACGCGCCGTGGGCGGCTCCGACGAGATGCGGGTGCCGCCGGAGGAGCGGGCCGCCGAACAGGGCGGCCGGGAGAGGGGGGCGCGCCCCGTCGGCCGGATCCGGCACCTGCTCGGGCACTGAGCTTCTTCGCCGGGAGCTCGAAGCGACCCCGCCCACCGACTCCAAGACCCGATCCCGGGAGGCCGTCATGGACCTCGCGTTCCTCACCCCGCTGCTCGACCGGCCCGGACCTTGGGCCTCCGTCTACCTCGACACCTCCCGCGCCACCGAGGACGCCGCCCGGCGCCGGGCGCTGCTCGACCGCGCCGCCGTCCAGCGGCTGGCCGTCGCCGGAGCCGACGCACCCAGCTGCGCGGCCGTCCGTGGCC
>NZ_JAHSQD010000840.1 GCF_020103755.1 Streptomyces sp. LS1784 | reverse complement strand
CGGCGAGCCAGTCGCGCTGCGCCGCCCGGGCCCGCCCGACGGCGGCCCGCACGGTCTCGGCGCCGGGCTCCTCGACGGCGACCACGAGGTCGTCCGGGTCGGCGGGGTTGTACGAGGTGATGGTCACAGCCAGCAGCCCTTCGAGGGAGGTACGAGAACGAAGGAGGTACGGAAGGTCAGAGCAGGAAGCCCGCCGGGAACGGGTCGCTCGGGTCGAGGAAGTACTGGGCGGTACCGGTGATCCAGGCCCGCCCGGTGACGGTGGGCACCACGGCGGGCCGCCCGGCCACCTCGGTCTCCTCGACCAGGCGCCCGGTGAAGGTGGTCCCGATGAAGGAGTCGTTGCGGAAGTCCCGCCCGAGCGGCAGCTCGCCGCGCGCGTGCAGCTGGGCCATCCGCGCCGAGGTGCCGGTGCCGCAGGGCGAGCGGTCGAACCAGCCGGGGTGGATGGCCATCGCGTGCCGGGAGTGCTCGGCGGTGGAGCCGGGGGCGAGCAGCTGGACGTGGTGGCAGCTGTGGATGGACGGGTTCTCCGGGTGCACCGGCCGGTCCGGGCTCGCGTTGATCGCGTCCATCATGGCCAGGCCGGCGTCCAGGATCTCCTGCTTGCGCTCGCGCTCGAAGGGCAGCCCGAACTCGGCGAGCGGCAGGATGGCGTAGAAGTTGCCGCCGTACGCCAGGTCGTAGTTGACCGTGCCGTAGCCGGGCACCTCGATCTTGCGGTCCAGGGCGACCGAGTAGGAGGGCACGTTGCGGATGGTCACCGCCTTGGCGGCGCCGTCCTCGACCTGCACCTCGACGACCACCAGTCCGGCCGGGGTGTCCAGCCGTACGGTGGTGACGGGCTCGACCACCGGCACCATCCCGGTCTCGACCAGCACGGTGGCGACCCCGATGGTTCCGTGCCCGCACATCGGCAGCAGTCCGGAGACCTCGATGTAGAGCACGCCGAAGTCGGCGTCCGGCCGGGTCGGCGGCTGGAGGATGGCACCGCTCATCGCCGCGTGGCCGCGCGGCTCGTACATCAGCAGGGTGCGGAACTGGTCCAGGTGCTGCTGGAAGTGCACCCGGCGCTCGGCCATGGTGGCGCCGGGGATGACGCCGAAGCCGCCGGTGATCACCCGGGTCGGCATGCCCTCGGTGTGCGAGTCGACGGCGTGAAACACGTGGCGGCTGCGCATGGGTCACAACTCCCGTACAGGTTCGGATGGTTGGTGTGGGCCGGGCCGGCTGCCGCCGCAGCCGGCCGGGAGACCCGAAATCGGACGGGGATCAGACGAGGCCTTCGGCCAGCGCCTTCTCGGTGGCCGCACGCACGGCCGCCTCGATCTCCGGGGTGAGCGGCAGGCGCGGGGCCCGCACCGGGCCGCCGGGGCGGCCGGCGATGTCCATGGAGAGCTTGATGGCCTGGACGAACTCGGTCTTGGAGTCCCAGCGCAGCAGCGAGTGCAGCGACTTGTAGAGCGGCAGCGCGTTCTCCAGGTCCTTGGAGACGGCGGCGTCGTAGAGCGCCACCGAGGCGGCCGGCAGGGCGTTCGGGTAGCCGGCGATCCAGCCCACCGCGCCCGCGAGCGCCAGCTCCAGCAGCACGTCGTCGGCGCCGATCAGCAGGTCCAGCCCGGGGGCCAGCTCCGCGATCTCGTACGCCCGGCGGACGTCGCCGCTGAACTCCTTGACCGCGACGATCGAGCCCTCGGCGTGCAGTTGGGCGAGCAGCGCGGGGACGAGGTCGACCTTGGTGTCGATCGGGTTGTTGTACGCCACGATCGGCACGCCCGCCTTGGCGACCTCGGCGTAGTGGGCGCGCACCGAGGCGTGGTCGGCCCGGTAGGCGTTCGGCGGCAGCAGCAGGACGGAGCCGGCGCCGGCCTCGGCGGCCTGCTCGGCCCAGCGGCGGGACTCGGCGCTGCCGTAGGCGGCCACGCCGGGCATGACCCGGGAGCCGTCGCCGGCCGCCTCGATGGCGACCTCGACGACCTTGGCGCGCTCCTCGGCGGTGAGCGTCTGGTACTCGCCCAGCGAGCCGTTGGGGACGACGCCCTCGCAGCCGGAGTCGATCAGCCAGCGGACGTGCTCGGCGTAGGCGTCGTAGTCGACGGAGTGGTCCGGACGCAGCGGAAGCGTGGTGGCGACCATGATGCCGCGCCAGGGGCGGGTGGTGTCGTGCTGGGTGATGGACACGTGAGCTCCTTGATGAGGTGTGACATTTTATTAGAGGGGGCGGGTCGGAGACAAGGTCCCCGGCCCGCCGTTCGACGACGGGCCCGTTACGCCTCCGAGGTCGGCCCCGCCGCCAGCTGGGAGAGCGGCACCGGGCAGCCCAGCGGCCGCCGGTCCGGCCCGGGCTCGCCCGAACCGGCCAGACAGGCCACGGCCGGACCGCACATCCGGCCCTGGCACCAGCCCATGCCGGCCCGGGTGAGCAGCTTCACGGTGCGCGGATCGCCCGCGCCCAGCTCGTCGACGGCCTCCCGGATCGCCGCGACCGGCACCTCCTCGCACCGGCAGACGTCGGTGTCCGGGCGCAGCCAGCCGGTCCAGCCGGGGCCGGGCCGGTGGGCGGCGGCCATCAGGTCGGCGAAGGCCCGCAGCCGCGCGCGGCGGCG
>NZ_JAHSQD010000084.1 GCF_020103755.1 Streptomyces sp. LS1784 | reverse complement strand
CGGGGCCAGTGCCAGGGCGGCCTCGGCGCCGTGCGCCAGTGCCCGGTTGAGGCCGCCGCCGGGCTCGTCGGCCACCACGAGCGCGCCGAGCGCGGCCAGCAGGGGGCCGGCCGTGGAGTCCCGGGTGACCACCAGGACCCGGTCGACGCCCGGGGTGGCCAGGGCGGCGGTGACGGTGTCGAGCGCGAAGGACAGCGCCAGGTCAGCCCGGTGCGGCCCGGCGTACGGCGCCAGTCTGCTCTTGGCCAGGGCGAGAGGCTTGAGCGGAAGCACCAGCGACCAGCCGGCCGTGGGTGCGGGGGGCGCGACGGGCCCGCTGGGGCGTACGGTGTCCTGGGTCATCGGCGTCATTGTGGCGCCGGTCCCGGAGCCCTCGCCAGGCCGTCCGAGCTGTGCGGACGTGCGTTTGATCACGCCCGCCGGGCGGGTTGGCGCGGTTGCTCGACAGCCGGTGAGCGGGCGGGCGACACTGGTCCGCGCCCGTGGCCCGGGCGCCGGTGGAATCGGTGCGCGGCACCGGGACGCCATGACCGCGGCACTCGATGCCGCATCGGATGAGAAGGAGCTGGGGTGGCCCGCCGCTCGTACGCCAAGTTCGGCAACGCCGACTACGGCATCTGGTACCGCTTCGCGGCCGTGCTGGTGAAGCCGGTGACGACCGCCCTGGTGAAGCCGGACTGGCGGGGCTGGGAGCACATTCCGAAGAACGGCGGATTCATCGCCGCGGTGAACCACAATTCGATCATCGATCCGGTGATCTACGCGCACTGGCAGTACAACAGCGGACGTCCGCCGCGCATTCTCGGCAAGTCCTCGCTGTTCTCGGTTCCCTTCATCGGATTCATGCTGCGCAAGACCGGCCAGATTCCGGTGTTCCGCGAGTCCACCGACGCCGCGCAGGCGTTCCGGGCCGCGATCGACGCGGTCAACGGCGGTCAGTGCGTGCAGTTCTACCCGGAGGGCACGCTCACCCGGGACCCGGACCTGTGGCCGATGACCGGCAAGAGCGGGGTCGCCCGGGTCGCGCTGATGACCGGTGCGCCGGTCATCCCGGTCGCGCACTGGGGCGCCCACGAGATCATCCCGCCGTACGGCCGGCCCGGTTACGGGAAGGGCAGGTTCAACCTGTTCCCGCGGCACAAGGTCACCGTCGCGGCCGGGCCGCCGGTGGACCTGAGCAAGTACCAGGGGCAGGAGCTCACCGCCCAGGTGCTCGCCGACGCGACCGAGGACATCATGACGGCGATCACCGCCGTGCTGGCCGAGGTCCGCGGCGAGGAACCGCCGGCCGAGCGCTACGACATGCGCAAGGCCGCCCGGGAGCGCGCCGCGGCCGCGCTGGCCGAGCGCCGGCGCGCCAAGGGCGAGCCGGGCAAGGGCACCGGGGAGGCCGGCAAGTGACCCGCTGCGCCGTGATGGGGACCGGCTCCTGGGGCACCGCGTTCGCGATGGTGCTCGCCGACGCCGGCTGCGAGGTCGTGCTGTGGGCCCGTCGCCAGGAGCTGGTGGACGCCGTCAACTCCACCCACGAGAACCCGGACTACCTGCCGGGCGTCCGGCTGCCCGACACCGTACGGGCCACCACCGACGCCGCCGAGGCGCTGGCCGGCGCCGACTTCGCGGTGCTCGTGGTGCCCTCGCAGACGCTGCGCGACAACCTGGCCGCCTGGACGCCGCTGATCGAGCCGCAGACCGTGCTGGTGAGCCTGATGAAGGGCATCGAACTCGGCACCGCCAAGCGGATGAGCGAGGTCATCGACGAGGTCACCGGGGTCGGCCCGGAGCGCGTCGCGGTGGTCAGCGGGCCCAACCTGGCCAAGGAGATCGCCAACCGGCAGCCCGCGGCCAGTGTGGTCGCCTGCTCCGACGAGGCGGTCGCCAAGCGGCTCCAGGCGGCCTGCCACACGCCGTACTTCCGGCCGTACACCAACACCGACGTGGTGGGCTGCGAACTCGGCGGTGCGGTCAAGAACGTGATCGGCCTGGCGGTCGGCATGGCGGCGGGCATGGGGCTCGGCGACAACACCAAGGCGACCCTGATCACCCGCGGGCTGGCCGAGACCACCCGGCTCGGCGAGGTGCTGGGCGCGGACCCGCACACCTTCGCGGGACTCGCCGGGATGGGCGACCTCGTGGCCACCTGCTCCTCGCCGCTGTCGCGCAACAACACCTTCGGCATGAACCTGGGCCGGGGCATGTCGCTCGCGGAGACCATCGCGGCCACCCGGCAGACCGCCGAGGGCGTCAAGTCCTGCGAGTCGGTACTGGACCTGGCCCGGCGCAACGGGGTCGACATGCCGATCGTCGAGGCGGTGGTGGACGTGGTGCACAACGGGCGGCCGACCCAGGAGGCGCTGCAGACGCTGATGTCGCGTTCGGCGAAGGCGGAGCGGCGCTGAGTCCGGCGGCGCCGCCCGGCCCGCGGCGCCGCCCGGCCCGCGGCGCCGCCTACCTTCCGGTAGGCACTCGCACGGTAGTCTCAAACCCGATATGAGCATCGAACAGACCTCCCCGAACCGGCCCGACCGGAAGCCGCGCGTCGCGCTGGTCTTCGGCGGGCGCAGCTCCGAGCACGCGATCTCGGTCTCCACCGCGGGCAGTGTGCTCAGGGCGATCGACCGCGACAAGTACGACGTGCTGCCGATCGGCATCACGCACGAGGGCCGCTGGGCGCTGACCAGCGACGAGCCGGCCCGGATGGCCATCACCGACGGGAAGCTGCCGGACGTGGCACACGTCGCCGAGGGCGTCGACGGCCAGGTCGCGCTGCCGGCCGCCCCGGGCAACCGCGAGGTGGTCCTGACCGAGCCGGGCAGCGCCCCCAAGGCCCTCGGCGAGGTCGACGTGGTGTTCCCGCTGCTGCACGGTCCGTGGGGCGAGGACGGCACGCTCCAGGGCCTGCTGGAGCTCTCCGGCGTCCCGTACGTCGGCAACGGCGTGCTGGCCAGCGCGGCCGGGATGGACAAGGAGTTCGCCAAGCGGATCCTGGCCTCGCACGGTCTGGACGTCGGCCGCTACACCATCGTGCGGCCGCGCGAGTGGGAGTCCGAGGCGGGCCGCGCGGCGGTGCGCGAGCGGGCCGCCGAGCTGGGCCTGCCGCTGTTCGTGAAGCCCTGCCGGGCCGGCTCCAGCATCGGCATCACCAAGGTGAGGGACCTGGCCGACCTCGACGCCGCGATCGAGGAGGCCCGTCGGCACGACCCCAAGCTGATCATCGAGGCCGGCGTCACCGGCCGCGAGATCGAGTGCGGCGTGCTGGAGTTCGAGGACGGCCCGCGGGCCAGCGTGGCCGGCGAGGTCCTGGTCGGCGAGGGCTACGACTTCTACGACTTCGAGGCCAAGTACATCGACTCCTCGGAGGTGCAGATCCCGGCGAAGCTCACCGCCGAGGAGCTCGCCGAGATCCAGCGCCAGGCGGTCGAGGCCTTCGAGGCGCTCGGCTGCGAGGGCCTGGCCCGGGTGGACTTCTTCCTGCTGGAGGACGGCACCTGGATGATCAACGAGATCAACACCATGCCCGGCTTCACCCCGATCTCGGCCTTCCCCAAGATGTGGGAGGCCAGCGGGGTCACGTACCCGGAGCTGATCGACCGGCTGCTCGGGACGGCGCTGCGGCGTTCGACCGGGCTGCGCTAGCGGGTCCTGCGGCGGAGGGCGGGCCGGGAGCTCCCGGCCCGCCCTCGGTACGTCCCGTCAGGCCCGGGCCGTCGCCCGGCTCAGCCCGGGACGTTGGCCTTGACCGCGCCGCTCAGGGCGGCCGCCGGGTCGAAGGGGTTCTGCGCGGCCCCGGCCGGGACGGTCACCTCGACGTAGGCGGCGCGCATGGTCGTCACGAAGCGGTAGCCGCCGTCGGCGAGCTTCTGCGACCACCAGGTGACGCCGTCGACGCTCGGGGACCAGTCCGCGGCGTGATCGCCGTCCAGCTCCTCCGGCCGGTCGATGCCGCAGCGCAGCACCGTCCGGGGCGAACCGCCCCAGGCGGCCACGTACGGCGAGGCGGGCGACGGGTCCCTGCGGGCGTGCCCGAGCAGTTCGGCGGGCAGCGCGGCGGCGAGCGAGCGGCAGTACTCGGCCGCCCTGCCGCTCGGCCGAGGGACCTCGACCTTCGGGTCGGCCGGGCCCCAGCTGCCGACCAGCACCACGACCGTGCAGGTCAGCGCGACGGGCAGGGCCAGCCAGCGAACCGGGGCCGGCAGGGCGGTCAGCGCCTTGGGGACGCGCAGTTCTCTGGCCACCCGCCGATGGTATCCGGGGCTCGGGACCTGTCGTCGCACTCCGACTGCGGGGCGCCCGACGACAGGCCCCGGGCGTCCCGGACCTACAGGTGCACCACGGGACAGGTGAGGGTGCGGGTGATGCCCTCGACCTTCTGGACCTGGGCCACCACCATGCGGCCCAGCTCGTCGACCGTCTCGGCCTCGGCCTTGACGATCACGTCGTAGGGGCCGGTGACGTCCTCGGCGGTGAGCACGCCGGGCATCTCGGAGATGGTCCCGGCCACGGCGGTGGCCTTCCCAACCTCGGTCTGGATCAGGATGTATGCCTGTACCACGAGGACCTCCCGGCGGCCGGTTAAGGGGGATCGCCGCCGTGATCACCCGGTCAGGCGTGTGGGTGGGTGGGCTCACCGGCAGGCTGATCACCACGCTACCGCGCAGCGGGCCGGGGAGGGGAGACCCCGAGGCCCCCGAAGGGCGTACGCTGCGCGCGGGGGAGCGCGACGGGGACCGAATCGGATGGAAACGCGAGAGGACGGCAGATGCAGGGGACCGTGGGCGAGCTCGGCGAGTTCGGCCTCATCAGGGAGCTGACCGCCCGGGTACCGCTCACCGACGCGGTCGACCTCGGCCCCGGTGACGACGCCGCGGTGGTGCGGGCTCCGGACGGCCGGGTGGTGGCGACCACGGACGTCCTGATCGAGAACCGGCACTTCCGCCGGGACTGGTCCACCGCCTACGACGTGGGCCGCAAGGCCGCCGCCCAGAACCTCGCCGACGTGGCCGCGATGGGGGCGGTGCCGACCGCCATACTGCTCGGCCTGGTCGCCCCCGCGGACCTGCCGACCACCTGGGCCACCGAGTTGATGGACGGACTGCGCGACGAGTGCCAGGTGGCCGGGGCGACGGTGGTCGGCGGCGACGTGGTGCGCGGCGACACCGTCACGCTCGCCATCACGGCGCTCGGGGACCTCCAGGGGCGTGCGGCGGTGACACGCGCCGGTGCGCAGGTCGGCGACGTGGTCGCGGTGACCGGCTGGCTCGGCTGGTCGGCCGCCGGCCTCACCGTGCTCCAGCGCGGCTTCCGCTCCCCGCGCGCCTTCGTCGAGGCGCACCGCCGTCCCGAACCGCCGTACCACGCGGGTCCGGCGGCGTCCGAGCTGGGCGCGACCTCGATGATCGACGTGAGCGACGGGCTGGTCGCCGACCTCGGCCACGTGGCCCGGGCCAGCGCGGTGGACATCGACCTCAGGGCCGCCGACTTCGACGTCCCGGCGCAGATGGCCGACATCGGCCAGGCGGTCGGGGTGGACCCGTTGGTCTGGGTGCTCTCCGGAGGCGAGGACCACGCGATCGTGGCCACCTTCCCGCGCGGGGTCCAACTCCCTGCCCGCTGGCGGGTGGTGGGCGAGGTGACCGGCCGTCCGGCGGGCAGCCGCGGCGGCCGGGTGACGGTGGACGGCGCGCCCTGGGACCGGGTCGGCGGCTGGGACCACTTCGCCGAGTAGCGCGCGGCCCGCGCGGATCCCCGTACGGTGGGCGGCGCGTGACGTCCCGGCGTGCGGGGGGACGGGCGTCGCGGGTGCGTTTTGCGTACGCTGACGGCATCCCAGCCCGCCCGTCCGGCGCGGGTGGTCCGAACCACGGCGAGCGGGAGCACACCAGACATGCGGATCGGTGTACTGACCAGCGGCGGCGACTGCCCCGGCCTCAACGCGGTGATCCGCTCGGTGGTGCACCGGGGCACCGACGTCCACGGGGACGAGATCGTCGGCATCCTGGACGGCTTCCTCGGGCTGATCGAGGGCCGCACCCGGACGGTCTCGCACGACGACGTCACCGGCCTGCTCACCCTCGGCGGCACCATCCTGGGCTCGGCCCGGGTGCGGCGGGACCGGATCGCCTGGGCGGTGGAGAACGCCGAGGCGCTGGCCCGGGAGATCGGCATCGACGCGCTGATCGCGATCGGCGGCGAGGGGACGCTGACCGCCGCCAAGCAGTTCAGCGACGCCGGACTGCCCGTGGTCGGGGTGCCGAAGACCATCGACAACGACATCGAGGGCACCGACGTGACCTTCGGCTTCGACACCGCCGTGCACGTCGCGACCGAGGCGATCGACCGGCTGAAGACCACCGCCGAGTCCCACCAGCGCGTCATGGTGGTCGAGTTGATGGGCCGGCACACCGGCTGGATCACCCTCACCGCGGGCATGGCGGGCGGTGCGCACGGCATCCTGATCCCGGAGAAGCCCTTCGACATCGAGGCGGTGGCCCGGATAATCGAGGACCGCTTCGCGCGCGGCAAGAAGTTCGCCATCATCGCCGTCGCCGAGGGCGCCTCCCCGGTGCCCGGCACCATGCGCTTCGACCACGGCGAGGTCGACCAGTACGGCCACCGGACCTTCGGCGGGATCGGCAACCGGCTCGCCCACGAGCTGGAGAACCTGCTCGGCAAGGAGGCCCGCCCGGTCATCCTCGGCCACGTCCAGCGCGGCGGCACCCCGACCGCCCGGGACCGGGTGCTCGCCACCCGGTTCGGCTGGCACGCGGTGGAGGCCGTCCACCAGGGGGCGTTCGGGCACTTCACGGCGTTGCGCCGGACCGGCATCGAGCTGCTGCCGCTCGGCGACGCGGTGACCCGGCTGAAGACGGTGCCGAAGGACCGCTGGACGGAGTCCGAGGCGGTGCTCTGAAACCGCGCGGGTAGGTTGGGGCCCATGGCCCTCCCGTCTCCCACCCCAGCCCTCGGCCGACTCTCCCCCGGACTCCGTCCGGGGGCACCCCCATCGGGCGGCCCCTCCGAGGCACCTCCCCGCGTGCTCACCGTCGCCGGCTCCGACTCCGGCGGCGGCGCCGGCATCCAGGCCGACCTCAAGACGATGCTCGCCCTCGGCGTCCACGGCATGAGCGTGATCACCGCCGTCACCGCGCAGAACTCGCTCGGCGTCCAGGGCTACTGGGAACTGCCCGCCGAAGCCGTCCGGGCGCAGTTCCGCAGCGTGGTGGACGACATCGGGGTGCAGGCCGTGAAGACCGGCATGCTCGCCTCGGTCGAACTCGTCGAGACCGTCTCCGAGCTGCTCGCCGGGGTGGACGCCCCGGTGGTGGTCGACCCGGTCGGGGTCTCCAAGCACGGGGACGCGCTGCTGGTCGCCGAGGCCGTCGCCACCGTCCGCGAGAAGCTGCTGCCGGTCGCCACCCTGGCCACCCCCAACCTGCACGAGGTGACCCAGCTCACCGGGCTGACCGTCGAGGACGAGTCGCAGATGCTGGAGGCCGCCAAGGCACTGGTCGACCTCGGGCCGCGCTGGGCGCTGGTCAAGGGCGGCCACCTGGCGGGCGAGGCCGCCGACCTGCTGTACGGCGGACCGGAGGAGGTGCACTGGTTCCGGGCGCCGCGCTACGACAACCGGCACACCCACGGCACCGGCTGCACCCTGGCCAGCGCGATCGCGGCCGGCCTGGCCAAGGGCGAGCCGCTGCCGCAGGCGGTGGCCTCCGCCAAGGAGTACATCACCGGCGCGATCGCCGGGGGCTTCGCCCTGGGCGCCGGCATCGGCCCGGTCGACCACGCCTGGCGCTGGCGCTGAGCACCCCGGAAAAACGATGGTGGGCGGGCTCCTCAGGGGAGCCCGCCCACCACCGGTGAGTCCGGAAAACGGCGTAGCCGGCCACGGAAACAGCGAAGCCGGCCCATCCGAGGATGAACCGGCTCACTGGAGGACCGGCATGCCGGTCTGCGCGTCAGCGCGAGACCTTACCGGCCTTGATGCACGAGGTGCAGACGTTGAGCCGCTTCGGCGTCCGCCCAATCACAGCGCGCACCGTCTGGATGTTGGGGTTCCAACGACGGGGGGTACGGCGGTGAGAGTGGGAGATGCTGTTGCCGAAGCCCGGCCCCTTGCCGCAGACGTCGCAGTTGGCAGCCACAGGAGTCACTCCAAGACTTCAGATCAGATACTTTCGAAAACCCCACTCACCCACCAGAACACTCACGTGAACCGGACCGGACAAGGGGGTGAGCCTGGACGGTTCCAGGCAACCGGAAGAGCATACAACGCTTGCTTCCGTCCCACGAAACTACCATGACCGGCCGAGTGATCGCTCCGGTCGCGGGGACGGACGGCCCTGCCCCGCCCCGATAACCTGCCGGTATCACCCCTTGCCGCAGGCCTGACTGTGCGCTGCCCCTCGGGCCACCGCGGCGTCCCATCCGGAGGAGACCTGGTGCTGCACACGCTCGACGCCCCGGCCGTGCGCACCTGGTGCCAGCTCGCGCTGCGCGCGCTCGGCCAGGCCCGCGAGGAGATCGACGCGCTCAACGTCTATCCCGTCCCGGACGGCGACACCGGCACCAACCTCTACCTGACCGTCGAGTCCGCCGCCGCCGAGGTGGAGAGCCGCTTCGCCGACCCCGCCGTCGACCCGGCCCCCGGGCTGGCCGACACGGTCCGGGCGATGGCCCGCGGCGCACTGGTCGGGGCCCGCGGCAACTCCGGGGTGATCCTCGCCCAGTGGCTGCGCGGCACCGCCGAGACGCTGGCCGAGGGAGGCGGCGCCGAACAGCTGCGGGCCGCCCTGCAACGGGCCGCCGACTCCGCGTACCAGGCCGTCGCGGAGCCCGTCGAGGGCACCCTGCTGACCGTCGCCCGGGTCGCCGCCCGGGAGGCCGTCCGGGCCGGGGACGGGCTCGCGCAGGTCGCCGACACCGCCTACCGGGCCGCCCGGGACGCGCTGCGGCACACCCCCGAGCAGCTCGCCGTGCTGGCCGAGAACGGGGTGGTGGACGCCGGCGGGCGCGGCCTGGTGGCCGTCCTCGGCGCGCTCGCCGACGCCGTCGCCGGACAGCAGCCGATGGGGCCGGTCGCGCTGCGCGGGGACGTCCGGGCCGTCGAGAGCTGTGAGACGCACCTGCGGCCGCCCGGCCCCGGCCACCCCGCCTTCGAGGTCATCTACCTGCTGGACGCCCCCGACGAGGCGCTGCCCGCGCTGCGCGAGCGGCTCGGCGGGCTCGGCGACTCACTGGTGATCGGCGGCGGCGACGGCCTGTGGAACGTGCACGTCCACGTGGACGACGCGGGCGCCGCCGTGGAGGCCGGGGTCGGGGCAGGGCGCCCGCACCAGATCCGGATCACCCACTTCGCCGAGGCCGCCGCCCGGGCCGGCACCACCGCCGAGCGCGGCGAGCGCGAGGAACGTGCCCGCGCGGTGCTCTCGGTGGTCTCCGGCGAGGGCCTGGCCGAACTCTGCGAGCAGGCCGGTGCCGTCGTCCTGCACGCCGACCCGGACCGCCCGCCGGCCAGCGCCGAACTCGCCGCCGCGGTGCGCCGCTCGGCCGCCCGTGAGGTCGTCCTGCTGCTCAACGACCCCGAACTGCGCGCCGCCGCCGGGGCCGCCGCCGACCAGCTGCGCGAGGAAGGGGTGCGGATCGCCGTCCTGCCCACCCGCTCGCCGGTGCAGGGCCTGGCGGCGCTGGCGGTGCACGAGGGCGGCCGCCGCTTCGACGAGGACGTGGTCGCCATGACCTCCGCCGCCGGGGCCACCCGGTACGCCGAACTGGCCGTCGCCGAGGGGGAGTCCTGGACGATGGCCGGGGTCTGCCAGGCCGGGGACGTGCTCGGGCTGATCGACGGTGACGTCGCGGTGATCGGCGCGGGGCTGGCCGAGGTCGGCGAGAGCGTGCTGGACCGGATGCTCGGGGCGGGCGGCGAACTGGTCACCCTGATCCTCGGCGAGGGCACCGACGAGGCGCTCGCCGAACGGCTGGTCTCCCACGTCCGGCACCGGCGGCCCGAGGTGGACGCGATGGTCTTCCACGGCGGACAGGAGCCGGCGCCGCTGCTCATCGGGGTGGAGTAGGGCCTGTTCGTCGGTGCCTTGGTGTAAACAGGGGCCTGATGGGCGCTCTCGATGAACCACTGACCAAGCTCGTCGGCGACCGCACCGCGAAGGTGCTCGCCGACAGCCTCAAGCTGCGCACGGTCGGGGACCTGCTGCACCACTACCCGCGCCGCTACGTGGAACGCGGCCAGCTCACCAGCCTGGACGAGCTGGAGATCGACGAGCACGTCACCGTGCTGGCCCGGATCGAGAAGGTCACCCTGATCCCGTTCCGCGGCCGCAAGGGCGACCGGCTGGAGGTCGTCGTCACCGACGGCCGCAGCCGGCTCTCGCTGGTCTTCTTCAACCAGGGCTGGCGGCAGAAGGAGCTCAAGCCCGGCGCCCAGGGCCTGTTCGCGGGCAAGGTCGGGGTCTTCAACCGGACCCGCCAGCTGGTCTCGCCGGACTACCAGCTGCTCGACGAGGACGCCGGGTCCGACGCCGCGCAGCAGTTCGCCGGCCGGCTCATCCCGGTGTACGGCGCCAGTGCGCAGATGCCCAGCTGGAAGCTGTCGATCTGCATCGAGACCGCGCTCACCAAGCACCTCGGCGACGTCGGCGAACCGCTGCCCGCCGAACTGCGCGAGCGGCACGACCTGATCCCGCTGCCCGAGGCACTGGAGCTGATCCACCGCCCGCGCGGCCACGCCGACCGCGAGCGCGCCCAGAGCCGGCTGCGCTGGGACGAGGCCTTCGTGCTCCAGGTCGCCCTCGCGCAGCGCCGGGCCGCCGACTCCGCCCTGCCCGCCAAGCCGCGCAGGGCCCGCGAGGGCGGTCTGCTGGACGCCTTCGACGCCCGGCTGCCGTTCACCCTCACCGAGGGCCAGCGATCAGTCTCCGCCGAGATCGCCGCCGACCTCGCCACCGAACACCCGATGCACCGGCTGCTCCAGGGCGAGGTCGGCTCCGGGAAGACCCTGGTCGCGCTGCGCGCCATGCTCGCCGTGGTGGACGCGGGCGGCCAGGCGGTGCTGCTGGCGCCCACCGAGGTGCTCGCCCAGCAGCACCACCGCTCGATCGTCGAGATGATGGGGGACCTCGCCGAGGGCGGAATGCTCGGAGGCTCCGACCTCGGCACCCGGGTGGTGCTGCTGACCGGCTCGATGGGCGTCGCCGCCCGTCGCCAGGCGCTGCTCGACATGGCCTGCGGGGACGCCGGGATCGCCATCGGCACCCACGCGCTGATCGAGGACAAGGTGCAGTTCCAGGACCTCGGCCTGGTCGTGGTGGACGAGCAGCACCGCTTCGGCGTCGAGCAGCGGGACGCGCTGCGCGCCAAGGGCGAGCAGCCGCCGCATCTGCTGGTGATGACCGCCACCCCGATCCCGCGCACCGTCGCGATGACGGTCTTCGGGGACCTGGAGACCTCCGTCCTGGACCAGCTGCCGGCCGGCCGCTCGCCGATCTCCACCCACGTCGTCCCGGCGCTGGAGAAGCCCAACTTCCTCACCCGGGCCTGGGAGCGGGTCCGCGAGGAGGTCGCCAAGGGCCACCAGGCGTACGTGGTCTGCCCCCGGATCGGGGACGAGGAGCCCGCCGCCGACCCGAAGAAGAAGCGGCGCAAGGCCGCCGAGGAGGACTTCGAGGAGGTCGCCGACGAAGGCGCCGCCAGCGACGAACGACGGCCCCCGCTCTCGGTGGTGGAGACGGCGGAGAAGCTGACGAAGGGCCCGCTGAGCGGCCTGCGGGTGGAGATCCTGCACGGTCGGCTCGCGCCGGAGGCCAAGGACGAGGTGATGCGCCGGTTCGCGGCCGGCGAGGTGGACGTGCTGGTCGCCACCACCGTGATCGAGGTCGGCGTCAACGTCCCCAACTCCACCGCGATGGTCATCATGGACGCCGACCGCTTCGGCGTCTCCCAGCTCCACCAGCTGCGCGGCCGGGTCGGTCGCGGCAGCGCGGCGGGCCTGTGCCTGCTGGTCAGCGAGATGCCCGGGGGCAGCGCCGCAAGGGCCCGGCTGGACGCGGTGGCGGGCACCCTGGACGGCTTCGAGCTGTCCCGGATCGACCTCGAACAGCGCCGTGAGGGCGACGTGCTGGGCCAGGCCCAGTCCGGGGTGAAGTCCTCGCTCAAGGTGCTCTCGGTACTGGAGGACGAGGAGGTCATCCTCACCGCCCGCACCGAGGCCACCCGGCTGGTCGCCGAGGACCCGGACCTGGCCGCCCACCCGGAGCTGCGCACCGCGCTGGAGAGCCTGCTCGACGAGGACCGCGCGGCCTACATGGAGAAGGGCTGAGGGGGCCTCGGACGGGCCGGATTGTCAGACCCCCGGGAGAGAATGAAGGTGTTCAGGGCGCACCCCCAAGGTGCGTACCTGGCGCGACACTTGGGGGTCATGCCATGGCATTCCGTCATCTCAACGAGCTCCCGCTGGGCGACAAGGTCTTCCGGATCGAACTCGCCAGCGACGACGACCGCGAAGTCACCCTCACCCTGACCGGCTGGCGCGAGGGGGCGGCCGCCTCACCGCTCGCCTCGGGCAAGCTCCGCCTGCCGGTCGAGGACGTCGCCTCGCTGCGGATCGCGCTCAACCGCGCGCTGCGGGCGCTGGCGATCGTCGCCGACGTCTCCGAGCCCATCCCCGACCGCGACGTGCTGCGCGAGCTGTACCCCGGCCACGGCGCCCCCTGGGTGCCGCAGCACGAGGAGGAGCTGGTCCGGCGCTTCCACGACGGCGAGACCATCGCCCGGATCGCCGCCCGCTTCGGCCGCACGCCCGACTCCGTCCGGACCAAGCTGCGCGAGCTCGGGCACGACCCGCGCCGCCCCGAGTTCTGCCCGCCCGACGGCTGCCTGTCCTGGTCCCGCTACGCCTCGCCGGCCCTGCTCGGCGCGGGCGTCCCGGCCCAGTCGGCGGGCTCCGAGGCGAGCTGAGCACCGCGTGCCACAGTGCGGCCCGGCGGGATGCTCCTGCCGGGCCGCACCCGTTCGGCGTGAGCACGGTGCGGTGATCGGGATAGCGTGGTCGGGCAGCGACGAAAGGACCTCCCACCACCATGACCCGCGTGATCGCCGGGGCGGCCGGCGGCCGCCGACTGGCCGTACCGCCCGGCCGGGGCACCCGCCCGACCTCCGACAAGGCCCGTGAGGCGATGTTCTCCACCCTGGAGGCACTGCGCGGCACCCTGCACGGGACCCGGATGCTGGACCTGTTCGGCGGATCGGGCGCGGTCGGACTGGAGGCGCTGTCGCGCGGCGCCGAGCACGTCCTGCTGGTCGAGGCGGACAGCCAGGCGGCCCGGGTGATCCGGGAGAACGTCCGGGCGATCGGCCTGCCGGGGGCCGAGGTGCGGGCCGCCAAGGCGGAGAAGGTGATCGTCGGCCCGCCCCCGCAGAGCCCGTACGACCTGGTCTTCCTCGACCCGCCGTACGTGGTGACGGACGAGGAGGTCCGCGAGATGCTGATCACACTCCTGGCCGGGGGCTGGCTCGCGGAGGACGTACTCGTCACCGTGGAGCGCAGCACCCGCGGCGGCAGGTTCGACTGGCCCGAGGGTTTCGAGGAGCTGCGCTCCCGCCGCTACGGCGAGGGCACGCTCTGGTACGGTCGCGCCGCCGCGGCCGGTGAGCAGGAGTAACAGGCCGCGGCCCGCAGCAGCCGTCACCCCACGAGGGAGCACACACGCCATGCGTCGAGCCGTCTGTCCCGGTTCGTTCGACCCGATCCACAACGGCCACCTCGACATCATCGAGCGCGCCTCGAAGCTGTACGACGTGGTGCACGTCGCGGTCCTGGTGAACCCGAACAAGCAGGGCATGTTCAGCATCGCGGAGCGGATCGGCCTGATCGAGGAGGTCACCGCGGAGTTCGGCAACGTGGTGGTCGAGTCGCACCAGGGCCTGCTGGTGGACTACTGCCGCGAGCGCGGCATCCCGGCGATCGTCAAGGGCCTGCGCGCGGTCAGCGACTTCGACTACGAACTGCAGATGGCGCACATGAACAACGGCCTGACCGGGGTGGAGACGCTGTTCCTGCCGACCTCGCCGACGTACAGCTTCCTCTCCTCGACGCTGGCCAAGGAGGTCGCCTCGTACGGTGGCGACGTCTCGCACCTGCTGCCCGCGACGGTGCACCGCCGGCTGGTCGAGCGGATCGCGGAGCGCAAGGCCGCGCAGTAGTCCGCTGCCTGTCCGTTTCTGCCGGTTCGTCACAGATTGTCCTGCGGGCGGAAGACCGGTTCGGCTCAGGCGTTGTGACCCCGCCCGGCCGTGGCCGTACAGTCTGTATTCCTGCCCTGCGGTGAGGTCCACCGCGTCGGGCCTGCCTCCGCCGGACCGTCGGCGGCACACGGAAAGACGAAGCCCCGTGGACGTGCAGAACAAGGTCGACGAGATCGTGGCGGCGGTCGAGAACGCCCGCTCGATGCCGATGTCGGCCTCCTGCGTGGTGAACCGGGCCGAGCTGATCGGCCTGCTCAACGACCTCAAGTCGGCCCTGCCCGCCGAACTCGCCCACGCCCAGTCGGTGATGGCCGACCACGAGCAGGTGGTGGCGGGTGCCCAGGCCGAGGCCGAGCGGATCATCCAGGGCGCGCACGCCGAGCGCGGCTCGCTGATCTCGGACACCGAGGTGGTCCGCCAGGCCCAGGCCCAGGCCGACCGGATCCTCGCCGAGGCGCGCGCCGAGGTCGACGCCAAGCGGGCCGAGGCCGACGACTACGTGGACAGCAAGCTCGCCAACTTCGAGGTCGTGCTCACCAAGACGCTCGGCGCGGTCGGCCGCGGCCGCACCAAGCTGCGCGGCGACTCCAGCGTCTTCGAGACCGAGTCCGAGGGCGAGAGCGACGGCGAGGAGTTCCGCCCGCAGCGGATCAGCCCGAGCCCCGAGGTGGACGAGTACGTCGATGTGAAGCTCGCCACCCTGGAGAACGTGCTCGGCGCCACCCTGGAGGCGGTCGGCAAGGGCCGGGACAAGCTGCTCGGCAAGCGCCCCATCGACGAGCTCGGCGCCTACCTGGCCGCCGCCGACCAGGCCCAGCAGGCCAAGGAGCGGGCCGAGGCGGTGGCGGCGGGCTTCGCCCAGGACGCCGAGGGCGAGGACATCGCCTGGTACCGCGAGGACGTCCCGCAGCAGCAGACCTGGCCGGAGCAGACCCCGGCCGCGGCCGGCTGGCAGGCCCCCGGCACCGACCAGTACGCGGCCGCCCAGCAGCCGGCCGGGCAGTACGCGGAGGTGTACGGCGGCGGCTACGACCCGGCCGGCCAGGGTGATCCGTACAACACCCAGTGGGGCCAGGGCGGCTACGGGCAGCAGGGCTACCCGGAGCAGCAGCAGGGGGGCTACGGCCATCCCCAGCAGCAGCCGGGCTACGTCGCGCAGTCGTACGACGGCTACACCTACCCCCAGCCGCCGGCCGCCCCGCCGGCCGTGCCACACCCGCAGCAGGGCCAGGGCCAGGGCCAGGGGCAGGGGCAGGGCCAGGGCCTGGACGAGACCAGCTTCTTCGACACCAGCATGATCGACATGACCAGGCTGCGGGAGCTCGGCGGCCGCTGAGCGGACCGTGCGGGAGTCTCCTGACGGGACCGAAGTTGGGCCTGGCGGGAGACTCCGGTAGTCTGACCACTCCGGCCTCTCCATGTCCGGCTGTCGGCTTGCCCGCGCAACGCCGACCGGACGGAGACGCAATCGAAGATTCCCCATGGAAGTCAGGACACCGTGAACCGCCTCGACCACCGTGACCCCCTCGTGTTCGACACGCACGAGCTCGGTCGTCGCCCGGGCTCGATGCGCAAGGTGAGCCGGACCCTGGAGGCCCCCGAGGGCTTCGGGATCATCGACGTGATCGGCGTGCCGGAGAAGAGCCCGATCGATCTGGAGCTCCGCCTGGAGTCCGTGGTCGAGGGCGTGCTGGTCACCGGCACCGCCGAGACCCACGTCGAGGGCGAGTGCGTCCGGTGCCTGGAGCCCGTCGAGTTCGACGTCGACGTGGACTTCCAGGAGCTGTACTACTACCCGGAGTCCGACGAGCGTCATCGCGCCCGGACCGCCGGGGCCGAGGACCTCGACGAGGACTCGGAAGAAGAGACTTACCGTCTGGAGGGCGACTTCTTCGACCTCCAGCCGGTGCTGCGTGACGCGGTGGTGCTCGCACTGCCGCTGCAGCCGGTGTGCCAGGAAGACTGCCTGGGCCTGTGCTCCGAGTGCGGAGCGCGCCTGAGCGACGACCCGGCGCACCACCACGATGCCGCCGACCCCCGGTGGGCGGCTCTGCAGGGACTCTCCGCCGCCCCCGGCGACGAGGGTGACGGATCTAAGAACAGCGACACCCGTGAGGGTCTCGCCGAGAACCAGGAGAAGTAGCCGTGGCTGTTCCGAAGCGGAAGATGTCGCGCAGCAACACGCGCCACCGCCGTTCCAACTGGAAGGCCGTTGCCCCGGCCCTCGTGGCGTGCGACCGCTGCCACGAGCCGAAGCTGGCGCACATCGCGTGCCCGAGCTGCGGCACGTACAACCGTCGCCAGGTCCTCTCGGTCTGATCGGCGGGGTGTACGGATCGATGTCGGACGGTAACTCCACCCGCAAGGCGTCCACCGCCCCGAAGGGTTCTTCGGGCGGCGGCAAGGCCGGCGGGCCGGCTTCGACCGAATACGACGTCCTGGAAGGGCGCCTCGGGTACACGCTTGAGCGCGCCCTTCTGGTACGTGCCCTGACCCACCGCTCGTACGCGTACGAGAACGGTGGGCTGCCCACCAACGAACGCCTGGAATTCCTCGGCGACTCGGTGCTGGGCCTGGTGGTGACCGACACCCTCTACCGCGTCCACCCGGACGTCCCGGAGGGCACGCTCGCCAAGCTGCGCGCCGCGGTGGTCAACTCCCGCGCGCTCGCGGACGTCGGCCGCGGCCTGGAGCTCGGCGCGTTCATCCGGCTCGGCAAGGGCGAGGAGGGCACCGGCGGCCGTGACAAGTCGTCGATCCTCGCCGACACCGTCGAGGCCGTGATCGGCGCCATCTACCTGGACCAGGGACTGGACGCGGCCACCGAGTTCGTCCACCGGCTGTTCGACCCGCTGATCGAGGAGTCCTCTCAGCTGGGTGCCGGCCTGGACTGGAAGACCAGCCTCCAGGAGCTCACCGCCTCGGTGGGCATCGGAGTGCCGGAGTACGTGGTCATGGAGTCCGGTCCGGACCACGAGAAGACCTTCACCGCGGCGGCCCGGGTGGCCGGCGAGGACTTCGGCAGTGGCGTCGGCCGCTCGAAGAAGGAAGCCGAGCAGAAGGCCGCCGAGAGCGCCTGGCGCGCGATCAAGGAGAAGTACGCCGACCGGCTGCCCGCCGGGGCGTGACATCGAAGTAGCCTTCACTCCTGCTGATCCGTACCGAGCAGGAGGCGTGTTCCCGTGCCCGAACTTCCCGAGGTCGAGGTCGTCCGCCGTGGTCTGGCCAACTGGGTGGCCGGGCGGACCGTCGCCGACGTCCAGGTGCTGCACCCGCGCGCGGTGCGCCGCCAGCTAGCCGGCGCGGCCGACTTCGCGGCCCGGCTGACCGGCACCACCCTCGGCACCGCGCAGCGGCGCGGCAAGTACCTGTGGGTGCCGCTGGCCGGTACCGGGGCAGGATTCTCGCTGATCGGCCACCTCGGGATGAGCGGCCAACTCCTCGTCCAGGACCCGTCCGTACCCGACGAGACGCACCTGCGGGTGCGGCTGTGCTTCGCCGACGGCGGGCGCGAACTGCGTTTCGTCGATCAGCGGACCTTCGGCGGCCTGGCGGTCGAGGAGGCCGAGGACGGGGACCCGGAGGGCACCCCGGTCTCCATCGCGCACATCGCCCGCGACCCGCTCGACCCGCGCTTCGACGACGCCGCCTTCGTGACCGCGCTGCGCGCCAGGCGGACCACGGTCAAGCGCGCCCTGCTCGACCAGACCCTGATCAGTGGCGTCGGCAACATCTACGCCGACGAGGCGCTGTGGCGCTCCGGGCTGCACTACGACCGCCCGACCGCGACGCTCACCCGCCCGAAGGCCCTGCTCCTGCTGGCCAACGCCCGGGACGTGATGACCTCGGCGCTCGCCGTCGGCGGCACCAGCTTCGACAGCCTCTACGTCAACGTGAACGGCGAGAGCGGCTACTTCTCCCGGGAGCTCGACGCCTACGGCCGCGAGCAGGAGCCCTGCCGCCGCTGCGGCACCCCGATCCGGCGGGCGGCCTGGATGAACCGCTCCAGCTACTTCTGCCCCCGCTGCCAGCGCGTGCCGCGCACCCGCAGCGGGGGCTGAGCCCGCACTACCTCCGGGTGAGTTCGGCCTCCTCCGAGGCCGCCTCCCCGGGCGCGCCGTGGGTGTCCTGGCCGAAGTAGGCGACCCCGACCGCGGCGACCACCGCGAGCAGGAAACCGATCACGCCGAGCCAGCCCAGGCCGGCCTTGGAGGAGTCGCCGAGCCAGAGCACGCCGACCGCGCCGGGCAGCACCGTCTCGCCGACCACCAGCGCGGCGGTCGCGCCGTTCACCGAGCCGATCTGGAGCGCCACGGTGTGGATGTACATCCCGCCGATGCCGCCGACCAGCACCGCGTAGAGCGCCGGGTCGGAGAGCAGCGATCCGAGGTCGAACGGCTCGATGCCGTTGAGGATGCGCACCCCGACGCCCAGGGCGCCGAAGCCGAGGCCGGAGAGCAGACCGGCGACGATCGCGCCGTTGGAGCCCATCCACCGCACCAGCAGGCTGCCGCCGACCAGCAGCACCGTGGTGATGATCAGCAGCCACCAGTGGAAGGACATCGCCGCGTGGTGGCCGCCCTCCGGTCCGGCCGAGACGGCCAGCAGCACCAGCGCCGAGCAGAGCACGGCGATCGAGGCCCATTCCAGCTGCTTGAGCCGGATGCCCAGCAGCTTGATGCTGAGCACCGCGGTGATCACCAGGTTGGCGCTGATGATGGTCTGGGAGAGAAACAGCGGCAGCAGCCGGGCGGCCAGCGCGCCGAGCCCGAAACCGATCAGGTCGAGCACCGTGCCGAGAATGAACTCCCAGGTGACGGCGGCCTTCGCGGTCGAGGACAGGCTCGGGCCGCCGTGCTCGGTGGTCGAGGTGGTGGCGCCCTTGGCCGCCTCCTCCCGGGCGGAGCGGCGGGATCCGACGGCCTGGAGGACCGAGCCGGTGCCGTAGCAGGCGGATGCCGCCACGGCAGTGACGAGGCCGATGATCACCGAGCGCTCCGATCGGGAGTTGGGTCAAGAACAGGTTGAGTAAAGAAAAGGCAATGGGACCGGTGGTCCGGGACCACTATGCCCGTTCGCACGGTACGGTCGGCACGCCCCCGCAGTGCCCCGAAACCGGGCCGGGCCCGCCGGAACGTACGTCCGGGAACCTCCCGCGGTTCCCACGCGGGCCCCGTTTCAGGGGTGACCGGGGGAAACATCATCCCCGAGGAGGGGAGCGGCCCCGGCGGTCGGCGGGGAGTCTTGTCGATACCAGTATGCGAAGGGTATGGCGTGCTCGGGGGCCGGTCACGGTAGCGTCGAGGGCATGAGAACCCTTGCACGACGTTCCCGGGGCGCCGGGCCGCTTGCCCTGGTGGCGGCGCTGCTCGGGCTGCTGCTCCTGCTGGCGCCGGCGGCCTCGGCCGCGGGCGGGCTGAGCGATGCCGCCGCCACCCTGAAGAAGGGCCAGGTCTACGTCGCCCCGGCCATGACCAGCCGCTTCAGCCAGTCCCAGGCGGACGCCCTGTCGAAGAAGATCGACAAGGCCGACAAGCCGATCTTCGTCGCGGTCATCCCCGACTCCGCGTACGCGAAGTCCACCCTCCAGGACCTCCGCACCCTGGTGGGCATCGACGGCGTCTACGCGGTCTGGCACGACGGCACGCTCGACGCCGGCGGCGACCGCGGCGCGATGGGCGCCGGTCAGCCGCAGCGCATCGCCGGCGCGGCCTCCCGCTCGAACGGCGGCGACATCGACGCCACCCTGAACTCCTTCGTCGACCAGGCCGCCCCGCAGACCAAGGGCACCGGGGTCAACCACAGCACCTCGATCGCCTGGGTGGTCATCCCGGTACTGCTGCTGGTGCTGGCCGGCGCCGGGGTCTTCTTCCTGTTCCGCCGCGCCAAGAAGCGCAAGGAGGAGCAGGCCCGGGCCGAGCTGGAGCAGCTGCGCCGGGTGGTGGACGAGGACATCACCGCCTTCGGTGAGGAACTGGACCGGCTCGACTTCAACCCGGGCGCGGCGGACGCCGACGAGGCCCAGCGCACCGACTACACCCACGCCCTGGACTCGTACGAGAAGTCCAAGCGGCTGATGGACGAGGCGAAGAAGCCCGAGGACGTCAAGCAGGTCACCGAGGCGATCGAGGACGGCCGGTTCGCGCTGGCCAACCTGAGCGCCCGGCGGGACAAGCGCCCGCTGCCCGAGCGCCGTCCCCCGTGCTTCATGGACCCGCGCCACGGCCCGTCCGTCAAGGACGTGGACTGGGCCCCGGCTGGCGGCTCCGCCCGTTCCGTGCCGGTCTGCCAGGCCGACGCGGACCGGGTGGCGGCCGGCCTCGACCCGGCCGTGCGCACCGTGGACACCGACCAGGGCCCGCAGCCGTACTGGAACGCCGGCCCGGCGTACGCCCCGTACGCGGGCGGCTACTACAGCAGCTTCGGCGGCGGTCTGCTGCCCGGCCTGCTGGTCGGCACCATGCTCGGCTCGATGATGAGCTCCCCGGCCTACGCGGCGGCGCCGATGATGGGCGGGGGCTACCAGGACCAGTACGAGGGCGGCGACTTCACCGGCGCCGACTTCAACCCGGCCGACTTCGGCGGCGGCGACTTCGGTGGTGGCGGCGATTTCGGCGGAGGGGACTTCGGCGGCGGGGACTGGTAACCCCCCCGAGCCGACGCCCACGTCAGCGGCCCCGCCGGTCCTCCGGCGGGGCCGCTCCCGTCCGGGTGCGCGGCGGCGTCCGCGGGGCGGGCCGGGCTGTGACCGGGTGCGCGGGCGGCTAGGGTCGGGGGCATGCACGGTCGCGACGCCCACAGTGAGGAACCGGTCCGGGTGACCGCCTGGGTCCGGGGGAAGGTCCAGGAAGTCGGGTTCCGCTGGTGGACCAGGGCGCGGGCGTTGGAGATCGGCCTGACCGGCTACGCGAGCAACCTCGGTGACGGCCGGGTGCAGGTGGTGGCCGAGGGGCTCGCGGCCGACTGCGAGCAGTTGCTGGCCCGGCTGCGCGGCCCGGGGACCCCGGGCCGCGTCAGCGGGGTCACCGAGATCTGGACGGCCGTCGGCCCTGGCTACGAGGGTTTCGAGATCCGCTGAGCCCGCCCCGACCCGGCCCTTCGGCGGCCCTTCGGCGGCCCGTCGGAGGTCTGCCGGAGGCCTGCCGCGCGGGCTTCCGGGAAAAGATCCGGAACAGTCGGTGTCACGAGGTTGCCATCCGGGCAGACTCGTGGTTGACTCCGCATCGAACGATGATCCACGAGCACGTGGTGGATCCGTCCCGAGGCCCCCAGGCGTGACGACACCGCCGGGCAGGTGACAGGGGGGCGGTAGCGTGCGGTGATCGTGTTGACCCGTACCGTCTTTGGTGAGACGCTGGAAGCCCGCGCACACGATCGCGTTTTCCCGGCAGGCGTATGCCCTCGTGAGCCCAGCTCACGGTGGTTGCGCCGTAGTGCCCAGCCAGCACTTCCGGTGGCGCGCCGCGCGTGCGTCCCCCTTCCCCCTAGACCTGTACCGTTCCGGTTCGGTCACTCAGCGTGGAGGACCATTCATCATGGCAAAGGCGCTTCTCGGGTACGTCGGCGGCCCCGACCCGCGAATGCTCTCCGAGATGCGGCGGCTTCAGCAGCGCGTCCAGGAGCTTGAAGCGGAGCTCCTTCGGATGCAGGCTGAGAACGACGCTCTGACCGCTGTCACCGGCGAGCACTCGCTGCTCAACAGCATCGATCTGGATCAGCGGGAGCCGGCTCTCACCTGAGTCCCGCCCGGTCCTCGCAGATCGACGCCGCTGTGCACTGAGCCGCCCCGAAAGGGACGCAGCTTGCAAGGGACGCCCGGATGTGGCGTCCCTTCGTCGTGTCCGACTCCGGATACAGTCGCACGCTGGGGCCCCTGGCGAGCGACGAGGAGACCGGCCGCGTGCACCTGAAGAGTCTGACGCTGCGCGGGTTCAAGTCCTTCGCCTCCAGCACCACCCTGCGCTTCGAGCCCGGCATCACCTGCGTCGTCGGCCCGAACGGCTCCGGCAAGTCGAACGTGGTCGACGCGCTGTCCTGGGTGATGGGCGAGCAGGGGGCCAAGTCGCTGCGCGGCGGCAAGATGGAGGACGTCATCTTCGCCGGGACCAGCGGGCGCGCCCCGCTCGGCCGTGCCGAGGTCAGCCTCACCATCGACAACAGCGACGGCGCCCTGCCGATCGACTACTCCGAGGTGACCATCACCCGGACCATGTTCCGCAACGGCGGCAGCGAGTACGCGCTCAACGGCGAGACCTGCCGCCTGCTGGACATCCAGGAGCTGCTCTCCGACTCCGGCATCGGCCGCGAGATGCACGTCATCGTCGGGCAGGGCCAGCTGGACTCCGTGCTGCACGCCGACCCGATGGGCCGGCGCGCCTTCATCGAGGAGGCGGCCGGCGTCCTCAAGCACCGCAAGCGCAAGGAGAAGGCGCTGCGCAAGCTGGACGCGATGCAGGCCAACCTCAACCGGGTCCAGGACCTGGTGGCCGAACTGCGCCGCCAGCTCGGACCGCTCGGCCGGCAGGCCCGGATCGCCCGCCGGGCCGCCGGCATCCAGGCGGACCTGCGCGACGCCCGGCTGCGGCTGCTCGCCGACGACCTGTGCACGCTCCGCCGGGCCGTCGAGGCCGAGGTCGCGGACGAGCTGGCGCTGCGGCTGCGCCGCACCACCGTCGAGCAGGAGCTGGCCGCCGCGGTGCAGCGCGAGCGCGTCCTGGAGGCGCAGGTCCAGCAGCTCGGTCCCGGTCTGGAGGCCGCCCGGCAGACCTGGTACCGGCTCTCCGCGCTCGCCGAGCGCACCCGCGGCACCATCGGGCTGGCCGAGGCCCGGGCCCGGCACGCCGTCGCCGGGGGCCGGGGCGAGGAACGGCGGGGGCGTGACCCGGAGGAACTGGAACGGGAGGCCGAGCGGGTCCGCGAGGAGGAGGCCGCGCTGACCGAGGCGCTGGAGGAGGCCCGGTACGCGCTGGCCGAGGCGGTCGAGCGCAAGGACGGACTGGAACGGGAGCTGGCCGCGGAGGAGCGCCGGCTGCGGGACGCCGCCCGGGCCATCGCCGACCGTCGGGAGGGCCTGGCCCGGCTGCAGGGGCAGGCCGCCGCCGCCCGGT
>NZ_JAHSQD010000839.1 GCF_020103755.1 Streptomyces sp. LS1784 | reverse complement strand
CGGGCCGCGGGCTCCGCAGCCGTACGGCTGGAAGGCGTCCACGCCCACGTCGGCTCCCAGGTGCTGGACCCGGCCGAGCTGGCCGACGGCGCCGCGGCGGTGGCCCGGTTCGCGGTGGAGCACGGCCTGCGCCGGCTGACCGTCGGCGGCGGCCTGGGCGTGGCCTACCTGAACGGGCAGAGCGCCCCCTCCTTCGCCGTCTGGGCCGAGCGGGTCCGCGCGGCGGTGCGCGGGGCCGGCTGGAGCGGCGAGGTGGGCGTCGAGCCCGGCCGCTCGATCGCCGCCCGGGCCGGGCTGACCGTGTACCGGGTCGGTACCGTCAAGCGGATCGAGGCCGTGCGCACCTACGTCAGCGTGGACGGCGGGATGAGCGACAACCTGCGCCCCGCGCTGTACGGCGCCCGCTACGAGGCGTTCCTGCCCCGCTGCCCCGAGGCGCCCCGCCCTCGGCGTGCCCGGCTGGTCGGCAAGCACTGCGAGAGCGGCGACGTGATCGTCGACGACGCCGCGCTCCCCGCCGACCTGCGGGTCGGCGACCTGCTGGCCACCCCGGTGACCGGCGCCTACGGCTACGCCATGGCGTCCAACTACAACAAGCTCCCGCGGCCCGCCGTGGTCTTCGTCCGGGACGGCGAGGCCCGCCTGGTGGTGCGCCGCGAGACCGAGCACGACCTGCTCCGGCTGGACGTGGCCGCCGACGGCGGCGCCGGGGAGCCGGTGGCTGCGCAGCGGGCACTCGCCTCATAACCTGGGCCGATGCTGAACAGCGCCCGACTGCTCGTCCTCCTGGAGATCGCCCGCCGGGGCACCATCGTGGCCGCGGCGCAGGCCCTGCACCTGAGCCCGTCCGCCATCTCGCACCAGCTCGCCCGTCTGGAGCACGAGCTGGGTGTCGCGCTGGTGGAACGGGCTCCGCAGTCCCTGCGCCTGACGCCCGCGGGCGTCCGGCTGGCCGAGCACGCCCAGGCGATCGCCGACCTGATGGCCGTCGCGCAGGACGACCTGCGGGCGCACGCCCAGGGCGCGGCCGGCGTGCTGCGGATCGGCTTCTTCGCCTCCGCCGGGCTGGACCTGCTGCCCCGGGCGCTGGCCGCGTTCGCCGCCGGGAACCCGCAGGTGGAGCTGGAGCTCATCATGGGCCAGCCGCACGAGCTGGTCCCGGACCTGGAGGCCGGCCGGCTGGACGCGGCCGTGGTCTTCGAGCACCCGCTGGACCCGTGGTGCCGCCAGGCGGCGGTGGACGTGCGGATGTACTTCGAGGAGCCGCAGCTGGTCGTGGTGCCGCTGCGGCACCGGCTCGGGCGGCGCTCGGTGGTGCGGCTGGCCGAGCTGGAGGGCGAGAGCTGGATCGGCACCCACGGCGGCAGCACCGGCGAGCCGGTGCTCGAACGTGCCTGCGCGGCCGAGGGGTTCCGCCCCCGGGTGCGCTGCCGCAGCGACCACTACCAGGTCACCATCAACCTCGCGCGGGCCGGCATGGGCGTCGCGCTGATCCCGGCGCTCGGCCTGGCCGACAGCGCCGGGGTGCACGTCTGCCGGCTGGACCACCCCCAGCTGCACCGCCGGATCGGGGTGGCCACCCGGGCCACCAACCGCAACCCGGTGCTCCAGGCCTTCCTCGCCGAACTCGGCGCCGCCGCCGGGGAGATCAGGTCCCTGCTCGACATGCAGTGGGCCTGATCCCCCCGGCTCGAAGCCGTCAGGCGGGCCGCTGGGCCCAGGCCGCGAGCGCCCGGCCGACGTCCCGGATGGCGTGCACGGCGGCCCGTTCGGTGCTGGGCCCGAGCGCCACGTCCCAGTGCGAGACGACCGCGTAGGCCACCCGGCGGGCGCCCACGATGACGCCCGCGTCCGCCCGTACCCCGGTGTCCGTACCGGTCTTGTTGGCCACCAGCAGGCGGCCGGGCAGCGGCTCGGGGAAGCCGGGCGCGTACGGGTCGTGGTCGATCAGCGCGGGCACCAGGCCGTGGTCGGTGTTGGCGCGCATCCAGCCGAGCAGCCGGGCCGAGGCCGCCGGGGTGGCCATGGTGCCCTGGACCGCGAGGGCCACCAGGCGGGCCAGGTCGCGGGCGGTGCCGGTGGCGAAGACCGGCGGGACGTCCGGCCCGCGCTCGTCGCGCACCCGGTCGTGCAGGGTGAGCCGTTCCAGGCCGAGGTCGCGCGCCAGCCGTGCGGTGGCCGGCAGGCCGACCAGCCGCAGCAGCGCGTTGGTGGCGGTGTTGTCGCTGACCGCGGCGGTCAGCCAGGCCAGGTCCTCCACCGTCCAGCCCGGGCGGCTGAGCCGGCCGAGCAGGCCGGTGCCGCCGGTGACGTCCTCGGGGAGGATCTCCACCGGCTGCCCGGCCGTCAGTTCTCCGGTGTCCAGCCGCCGGGCGACCTCGGCCAGCAGCAGCAGCTTGGAGGCACTGGCGACGGGCAGCACGACGGTGTCGTCCACCCCGACCGCACCGCCGTCGGCACCGGTGTCCGGGCCGGGGGCGTCCACGTCGACGGCGGCCACCGCGAGGGTCAGCGGGAGCGCCGCCGAGCTGCGCGCGGCGGCGGCCACCTGGGCGAGGCTCATCGGACCCGCACCACCTCTCCGGCCCGGATCGCGGTCGGCCGCCCGCCGC
>NZ_JAHSQD010000838.1 GCF_020103755.1 Streptomyces sp. LS1784 | reverse complement strand
GCCCCGGTCAGCCGACCCGGGGCGGGGTGCGCGGCGAGCGACGGGCGCGCTGCCACGACGGCGGCGCGCCCGGGCCTGTCCGGCAGCAACCGAACCGGTGGCTAGTCGGCGAGCACGCCGGTGTTCTGGCAGGCGTGCAGCAGCCACCGTCCGTCGCCCTGCCTGGTCATGACGTACAGCGGTGCCCCCTCCGAGTCGCCCGCCGCCGAGTGGTAGACCTGGCGGACCTTGACGGCGGCCACGTCGGGGCGGAGGAACTGGATGTGTACCGGCTCGTAGGTGACATTGCCGTCCCAGGTCGCGGCGGGCAGGACGGCTCGGGTGAACTCGGCGATCGCCTCCAGGCCGATCAGGACCTTGCCGTGCGCGGTGGTCCAGAGCGCTTCGGGGTGGAACAGGGCGAGAAAGGCGTCCGCGTCCTTGGCGCGCTGGGCACGCTCGACGGCGGCCACGACCCGTTCGATGGCCGAGATGTCCGCGTGCTCGGTGTCTGCAGGCTCGGTTGCTGCGGCTTCGGTGTTCATGCGGATCACTCTGTGACCTCAAGTGCCCTTGAGGTCAAGCCCGTCGGGACGCCCCGGGCGCAGTGTCAGGTAGTCGGCGAGGCAGGCCGAGGCGCTGAGCATCGTCAGGCCCCGGGTGGTGAGGCGCTGCTGCCAGCCGTCGACGGCGGCGGCCAACTCGTCGGTGCCGCCGGCCGTCCGGATCTGCCGCAGCACGGTGCCGATGCGGTCCAGCGGGTAGCCGCCCCGGCGGAGCAGGTGGGCGAGTTCGGCGTCGCGGACGTCGGCCGGGAGGTAGCGGCGGTGGCCGGTGGTGCGGTCCCGGCCGGGGGTGAGGATGCCGGCGGCCTCCCAGACCCGCAGGGTCGCGGGGGTGACGCCGAGCCGGTGCGCCACCTCGCCGACGGATCGGGGGCCGGGCAGCGCGGGAAGGCCGGTTCCGGTGGCGGCACCGTCGGTGAGGTGGCGGACGGCCGAGCGGACGGCGGCGAGGGTCTCCCGGTCGCGCAGCAACTGGGCGTGACCCCGGTCGAGTTCGGTGAGGGCGTCGTCGAGTCGCTCGGCATGGGCGGCGGTCATGACCGAGCCGGCGGTCGCGTGCCCGTACGCCGAGACGAGGGAGAGGTAGGCGCGTAGGGCGGACGCGTGCAGTTCGGTGTAGATCCGGTACCCGGTGGGCGTGCGTTCGGCGGGCGGGAGGCAGCCGTCGCGCTCGTAGTTGCGGATCGCCTGGGTCGAGATGCCGTGCTCGCGTGCGAGGTCGGTGGGGCGCATGGTCGTCTCCCGTTCCGGGCCGGGTGAGCGTTCGGAGCCGATCGGCCGGTGAGGGCTGATTGAGGGTTTCGGCGGCAGCTGAGCGGTAGTGGAGGGAAAAGTCTCAACCGTTCTTTCAAGGATACGCTTGAGGTCCATGAACCAGGACATGCATGACTTCGTCACCCCGGCGTGCGAGCTTCTGGGCCTCGGGGAGCCGACGCACCAGGAACCGGCGTTCGGGCGGGTCCGCAATCAGCTGTTCGCCCGGCTGGTCGACCGGGGCTTCCGGTCGATCGCCCTGGAAACCGACCGGGTGGCCGCGTTCGCCGTGGACGCCTACGTCCGGGAGGGTGTCGGCACCCTCGATTCGGCGATGGGGGAGGGCTTCACCCACGGTTTCGGGGAACTTGATCCCAACCGCCGACTCGTGGCATGGATGCGGGAGTTCAACCGGGAACGGCCGCCCGGCGAGCGGCTGGCCTTCCACGGCTTCGACGTCCCGAGCGAGACCACCAGCGCCCCCAGCCCGCGCCGCTACCTCGAACACGCCCGCGACTATCTGGGGCTCGACCTCGACCTGGCCGCGGTGGCGGGCGAGGACGAGCGCTGGAGCCGCACGGAGGCGGTGATGGATCCGGCCCAGTCTCCGGGCGGCACCGCCGAAGCCGAGCGACTGCGCTGCCTCGCCGACGACCTCCTGCTCCAACTCCACATGCGCGCACCGGAGCTGGTCGCCGCGACCTCGTCCGCCGAGTGGATCGCCGTCCGCGCCCGGCTGACCGCCGGGATCGGACTGCTGCGCTACCACGCGCAGTCGGCGGTCCGCGGTCTCACCCCGAGCGCCCGGATCAGCGCCCTGTCCGGCGTGCGGGACGCGCTGATGGCGCAGAACCTGCTCGACATCCGCGCGATCGAGGCCCGGCGCGGACCGACCCTGGTCTTCTCCCACAACCTGCACCTGCAGTGGAACCCGAGCGCCTGGGCGCTGGGCGAGCTGGACTGCCGGTGGTCCGGCGCGGGCCGCATCGTGGGCACCCTGCTGGGCGAGCGGTACGCCTTCGTCGCCGGGAGCCTGGGGCGCAGCGAGGCGATCGGGCTGGCCGATCCGGCGTCGGGCACGTACGAGGCCCACCTGCAGGGGCGCGGTGCGGTCTGGGAACTGACGGACACGGCGCTGCCGGCCGGTGCCCGTACACGCACCGACACCGTCCCGCGGCAGGGCTACTTCCCGCTCGACCGGGAGGTGCTCGACGGCGCGGTCGCGCTGCTGCACATCGCCGACGGGGCGGCGGTGCCGGCCGGAGACTGAGCGGCCGCCGGCCCCGGGTAGGCCTGCCGCAGGTGGGCCACCAGGGCGGCGGCC
>NZ_JAHSQD010000837.1 GCF_020103755.1 Streptomyces sp. LS1784 | reverse complement strand
GGCCGGCGCCGGCCATCCGGGCGGACCAGTGGGCGCGGTCGGCCTCGTACTCCGCGCTCCCGCGGTACGCGGCCTCCTCGGCGGCGGCCTCGGCGAGTCCGGCGAAGGGGCTCGGGGCGGGTTCGGCGCCGGTGGCACGGGCGGCGTAGAGGGCGGCGACCCGATCGCCGAGGAGGGTCAACGCGTAGGCGTCGACGGCGAGGTGGTGGATGCGGCGGTACCAGAGCCGGCGGTCCCCGGTGAGCCGGATGAGCGCGTGGGTGAACAGCGGGCCCTCGGCGAGGTCGGCCGGGCGGGCGAGGTCGGCGCGCATCCAGGCCTCGGCCTCGGCGGCCGGGTCTGCGGCGGCGCGCAGGTCGAGGTGGTGCAGCGGCCAGCTGCGGCCGGGGCGCAGCCGCTGGCGGGGCGTGCCGTCCGGGCCGGTGACGACGACGGCGCTCAGCGCCTGTGCCTCGTCCACCGTCTGCCGCAGTGCCTGCTCGAACCGGTCCTCGTCGAGCGGACCGGTGATCTCGACGGCGTCGCCGGTGTTGTAGACCGGGCTCGCGGGGTCGAGGGCCTGGGCGTACCAGATGGCGGCCTGGGCGGCGAGCAGGGGGATGTCGGCGGTCTGGCTGTCGGCGATCTGGGTTTCGACGGCAGGCATGGGGTGGAGAGCTCCTCGGGGATCCGGAACGCCTTACTTAGGTTAGCCTAATCTAACTTCATATGATCTGGTCAACGGCCCCGCAGGGCCGGGACCCTGACAATCCGGAGACGCCGCCCATGCCCCCGACCGAGCCCCTCGCCGAACCGTCGACCACGCCTCTCGCCGACGCCAAGCAGGCCCTGCGCGACCGTGTCCACGCACACCGGTCCGAGCTGCTCGCGCTCAGCCGCCGCATCCACGCCCACCCCGAGACCGCCTTCGAGGAGTACCTCGCGGCCGCCTGGTGCGCCGAACTGCTGCGCGCGCACGGCTACGCGGTCACCGCACCGGCCCACGGCCTGGCCACCGCGTTCGACGCGCGCCTCGGCAGCGGACCGGTCACCGTCGCGCTGGTCTGCGAGTACGACGCGCTGCCCGGGCTCGGCCACGCCTGCGGGCACAACCTGATCGCCGCCGCCGGGATCGGCGCGGCGCTCGGGCTCGCCCCGTTCGCGGACCGACTCGGGCTCACCGTACGGGTGATCGGCGCGCCGGCCGAGGAGCGCGGGGCGGGCAAGGCGCTGCTGCTGGAGGCCGGGGCGTTCGACGGGGTGGACGCGGCGATGATGGTCCATCCCTGCCCCGTCGAGGTCGCCGACTTCCACTCCTTCGCGCTCGGCACGCTGTCCGTCCGCTACACCGGGCGCGCCGCCCACCCGAGCCTCGACCCGCACCGGGGGCGCAACGCCGCCGACGCGCTCACCGTCGCCCAGGTCGCGATCGGGCTGCTGCGCCAACAACTCCCTCCGCAGTGGCGGGTGCACGGCATCACCACGGCGGCCGGGACGGCGCCGAACCTGATCCCGGACAGCGCGAGCGCCGAGTACGAGATCCGGGCCTCGGTGGCCGAGGACCTCGCCGAACTGCGCTCCCGGGTCGAGGACTGCTTCCGCGCCGGGGCGCTCGCCACCGGTTGCGAGGTGGAGCTGACCCGGCCCGATCCGGACTACCTGGACATGCGCTCCGACCCCCGGCTGCTGGCGCTGTGGCGGGCCAACGCGGCGGCGCTCGGCCGGCCGGAGCCGGTCGAGAGCGGGCCCTTCGCCTGTACGGACATGGGGAACGTGTCGCACGCGGTGCCGTCGATCCATCCGGTACTGGACATCACCGGCGGCGCCTGCGCCCCGCACGAGGCGGCGTTCGCCGAGGCGGCGCTGGGCGCGGAGGCGGAGCGGGCGGTGCTGGACGGTGCGGTGGCGATGGCCTGGACGGCGGCAGACCTGGCTGCGGGTCGGGCGGCAGGTCGGGTGTGGGACCTCGCGGCGGCTCCAGCGGCCACGGCGGCCACGAACGAATGACAGCCGACAACTTTCAGCGAACAGACAACGAAATCTGTTCGCTGAAAGTTGTCATCCGAAAGCCGTCCGCCCGCCCTCACCCGCCGAACAGCACCCCCGGCGCCACCCGCACCGCCGTCACGCCCAGCTCCCGCACCAGCACCCCGACCTCGCCCTCCTGCCACGGGTCGGCGAGCACCACGGCGGCGCCCGTCCGCAGCGGCCACAGGTACTCCCAGAGCGGCAGGCCCAGGTGCAGCACCCGGTCGCCCGGCCCGAGCGGGTGGGCCGCCTGGAGCTCGCGCACCCGGCGGTCCGCCTCGGCGTGGGTGAGCCGGACGGCGGTCGGGCGCCCGCCCTGGCCGCACCCGACGCAGAGCAGGTGCTGCGGGGTGAGCGCCCGGGGCGGGTCGGTGGGCAGCTCGCCGCCCGTCTCCAGCCCGGCCAGCGCCCCGGGCACCCCCTCCCCCAGCACGCAGACCGGAGCGTTCTCCGCGAGCAGCCGTTCCCGCCGCCCGGGGGTGTCCGCCGGGTCCAGCGGCAGGTACGCCGCGCCCGACTTCGCCACCGCCAGAAGCGCCGTCAGCAGCTCCGCCGGACGCCGGACGGCCGCCAGGCCGACCACCGCGCCCGGGCGGGCCCCACGGGCGGCCAGGGCGC
>NZ_JAHSQD010000836.1 GCF_020103755.1 Streptomyces sp. LS1784 | reverse complement strand
GGCGGCGGTCTCCAGCGCCCGGACGTTCTCGGCGACGGTCGGGATGCGGTGCGCCTCGGCCGTGGTCTTGACGATCAGCCGGGCCGCGCCGCCGCGCACCGCGAGCCGCGCCGCGTCCTCCAGCAGCAGCCGCGCGCCGCCGGGCGAGCGCGGGAACACGCCCATGTACGCGTACACCACGAGGTGCCAGTCGACGTCCGTGAGCAGCTCGCCCGCGATCCGGCCGAGCGCGGCCAGCGCCTCCTCGTCCTGGCGGGCGTTGGCCTGCTGGGCGTAGCTGAGCGAGATGCTGCGCAGGCCGTGCCGACGGAAGAACAGCGCCTCCAGCACGCTGACGGCGATCAGCAGCGAGGGCGGGCAGAGCTGTCCCATCAGGCAGCCGCCGAACGTCTCCAGGTGCGGCTCGGCACCGAACTCCCGGATGCTTGCCAGGAGTTCGCAGCTGCGCCGCCAGCGGGCCACCGCCTCGTGGAGCGGGGTGCGGCCGTACGGCAGGCAGTAGGAGACCGGTCCGCCCTCGGTGGCGTCGAGACCGGCCGCCAGCAGCGCCTCGAAGATCCGCTCCGGTGCGGCCGAGCCGTGCCGGACCTGCACCGGGAAGCCCGCGTCCGCCACTCCGCGCAGCACCGCCCGGGTGACCTCGACCGGGTGGGTGGCGATCGGGTAGCCGTTGAGGCCCGCCCCGACGGCCAGGGCGCGCCGCGCGGCCGCGAGGTCGCCGGTGCGGGTGTAGCTGTCCAGGGTGATGGTGCCGACGGTGACGGCGGCCGCCGCCCGGGTGGCGAGCAGGCCCTCCCGCATCCGGGCCGCGTCCGCCATCCCCATCCGGGGTTGGACCACGAGGGCGCCGGCCTCGGCGGCCTTCGCCACGAACGCGCCGAAGCCCGTCCCGGCAGGACCCGACCCGGCAGGACCGGTCACAGCAGGACCCTGGAGCGCAGTCCGCCGACGAACTCGCGGAACCCGGCCACCGCGGCGCCCTCCTCGAAGACCGCGTCGAAGCCGGCCGCCAGCAGGGTCCGCTCGCGGTCGGGGTCGTCGGCTCCGGCGATGCCGAGCTTGCCGCCGATGACGGTCGGGGTGCCCCGCAGTTCCGGGCAGGCACGCAGGGCCTGGATCACCCGCAGGCCCTCCTGGTGGCCGTGCCCGTTGACGCTGCTGATCACGATCAGGTCCGGTTCCGTCCGGCGGCATTCGGAGAGCAGCAGCGCGTCCGGGACGCACGCGCCCAGATTCGTCACCCGGTGGCCCATCTCCTCCAGCAGGAACTGGAGGAACACCAGGTTCCAGGTGTGCGAATCCGAGGCCATCGTCGTCACGACGACGTCCAGACCGTTCTGTTCGGCATTTCCGTGCTCCACAACTCAGCCCTCATCGGTAGAGATCGTCGATGGCATTCCGGCGCGCGTGTCGCGGCGGCCCCGCCCACGGAGAACGCTAGGAACGATCGGGCCCGGCAAGCGGCAGCTCCTGCGGCATTAAGCGGCAGAATCAGCGGGATCGGCGGGATCGGCGGGATCGGCGCCCGGCCGCCGCGGCGCGGCGCGGCCGGTCCGCACCGGCCGGCCCGCGACGCACGCCCCCTCGACGGTCAGCCCGCGACGGCCAGCAGCGGAACGTCCCCGCCCGAACCGAGCCGGACCGCGGGCTCCTCCCGGACGAGGCGCCGGCACAGGTTGAGCACCGTGAAGCGCACGCCGTCCCGGGCGGGCACACTACGGATCAGCCCGCGCGACAGCAGTTCGTGCACCGTGGCCAGGCAGGTCTGCAGCGCCCAGCCGCTGCGGACCACCGCATCCTCCCCCGACCAGTCCCCCGGCTCGTCCACGAGCACTTCCAGCAGGGCGCGCTGACGGTCCGTCAGTTGCCGGATGGCCGGCTCCACCTCGTCCCGCAGGTCACCGCGCGCGCCGAACACCACCGGCGGCGCCGCCAGCGTGAACGGGACGGCCCCCAGCCGGGCCACCAACTGGGCGGTGGACTGCACCAGCGCCCACCCCGCCGCCCGCTCCAACGCGCCCGGCAGGCCGTCCAGGTGGCGGCACAGCTCCGCGACGGCGGGCGCCTCGGAGCGCTCCAGGGTGTAGCCGGGACGCAGTCGGCACAGGTGCGACAGCAACAGCCGGACGGCCCCGACCTGCGCCAACGCCTCCGGTTCGGCATCGAGTTCGGGCGCCGGGACGGGCAGCGGCGCGAGCGGGATGACCTGGCCGCCGGGCAGCGGCCGGGCCTCCCGGGCGGTGATCAGCACCCGCAGCCCGGGGCAGTGGTGGAACAGCCCGTCCAACTGCCCGGCGTCCACCCCGCCGTCGGCGCCGTCCAGCACCAGCAGGGCGGGCCGGTCGCCGATGTCCCGGACGAGGTCGTCCAGCCGTCCGCGCCAGGGGTGCGGGCCACCACCGCAGTCCACCCAGCGCACCGACCAGCGGACGGCCAGGTGCAGCCGGCGGGCCACCTCCAGGGCGAGCCGGGACTTGCCCACCCCGCCGAGGCCCACCAGCGACACCAGCCGGTCCCCGTGCACGGCGAAGGCGTCGGCCAGCACCTCGGCCTCCGCCTCCCGGCCGACGATCGCCCCGCGCGCCACCGGCGGGGCGGCCGGCTCGGCCACCGGCTCGTCCGCGAGCGGGTGCC
>NZ_JAHSQD010000835.1 GCF_020103755.1 Streptomyces sp. LS1784 | reverse complement strand
CCGAGGACGCCTGCCCCGCCGGGACGGCCTCGCTGCTGGTCCTGCCGCTGGCCGCCCGGGGCCGCCTGATCGGGCTGCTCACCCTCGGCCGCACCGCCGCCGGCCCGGCCTTCACCCCGGACGAGGCCGCCCTGCTCGGGGACCTCGCCGCCCGCGCTGCCACCGCCCTCGACAACGCCCGCCGCTTCGCCCGTTCCCAGGGCATCGCCCTGGAACTCCAACGGGCCCTGCTCAGCGAGCCCGGCAACCCGCACCAGAATCTCTCCCTCGCCTCCCGCTACCTGCCCTCCGGGAGCACCTCGGTGGTCGGCGGCGACTGGTTCGAGACCGTCCGGCTGCCGTTCGGGCGCACCCTGCTGGCGATGGGCGACGTCATGGGGCACGGGGTCGAGGCCGCCGTCGACATGAGCCACTACCGCTCCGCGCTGCGCGACCTCGCCGGGATGGACCTGCCCCCGCACCGGATCCTGCGTCAGCTCGACAGCATCATCTCGGCCGACGACTCCGCCCGCCCGGCGACCTGCCTGCTGGCCCTCGCCGACCCGGGCCGCGGCCGCTGGACCCTCTCCAGCGCGGGCCACCTGCCGCCCGCCCTGATCGCCTCCGGCCGCCCGACCGAGCTGCTGCGCGTCCCCACCGGCCCGCCGCTCGGCACCGGCCTCGGCGGCTACGAGCCGACCACCCACCCGCTCCTGTCGGACGAGACCCTGCTGCTCTACACCGACGGCCTGGTCGAACGCCGGGGCGAGGACATCGACGTCTCCCTGGAGCGGCTCGCGGCCCTGAGTCTGCCCGCCACCGGGGACCTCGACGACCTGCTCGACGCCGTCCTCCACTCCCTCGTGCCGCCCCCGGCCCCGGTCGCCGAGGACGACATCGCGCTCCTGGTCGCCCGGCCCCGGCAGCGCTGACGGGGGCCCGGCGCACCCGCGTGCGGCACGCTCCGGCACCGGGGGCGGCTGCCCAGGTCCGCGTGCCCGCCCTGCCGGGGCTCCCCCTGAACTCACACCTTGGGCTCACACCTCGGGCTCACACCTTCGCCAGCGCCCGCTGTACGTCCGCCCAGATGTCCTCCGGGTGCTCGATGCCCACCGACACCCGCACCGTTCCCGGGCCGATGCCCGCCGCCGTCAGCTCCTCGTCCGACAGCTGCCGGTGGGAGGTGCTGGCCGGGTGCAGCACCAGGGTGTGCACGTCGCCCAGGGACGGGGCCAGCGAGGCGAGCCGGACGGACTCGGTGAACGTTCCGGCCGCCTCGCGGCCGCCGGCCAGGTCGAAGGCCAGGACGCCGCCGTGCCCGTCGGGGAGCAGGCGGCGGGCGAGGTCGTGGTCGGGGTGGGTGGGCAGGCCCGGGTAGTGGACGGCGGTGACCGCGGCGTGGGCGGCGAGCCGGCCGGCCAGGTCGAGCGCGGTGTCGCACTGGCGACGGACCCTCAGGGCGAGGGTCTGCATGCCGCGCAGGGTCAGCCAGGCGGCGAACGGGTCGGCGGAGGCGCCGAGTTCGAGCGAGCGCCGCCAGACGCGGTGGTGCAGCTCCGGGTCGGCGAAGACGGCGATCCCGCCGAGGACGTCCGAGTGGCCGCCGAGGTACTTGGTCACGGAGTGGACCACGATGTCCGCGCCGTGCTCGATCGGGCGACACAGCAGCGGGGTCGCGAAGGTGTTGTCCACCACGCTCACCACCCCGGCCCGCTTGGCGACGGCGATCAGCCCGGGCAGGTCGGTGACCCGGGTGGTGGGGTTGGAGACGGTCTCCAGGAGCAGCACCCGGGTGTCCGGCCGCAGCGCGGCCGCCACCCCGGCGGGGTCGTCGCCGCTCACGTAGGTGACCTCGACTCCCCAGCGCTCGGTGAGGTCGGTCAGCGCGCCGACGGTGCCGCCGTACAGGCTGCGCTGGGCGATCACGTGGTCGCCGGCGCGCAGCAGGGCGAGCAGCGCGGTGTTGATCGCGCCCATGCCGGAGGCGGTGGCGAGGGCGCCGGTGCCGCCCTCCAGTCCGGCGACGGCCTGCTCCAGCGAGCGGACGGTGGGGTTGCCGAAGCGGTTGTAGAAGAAGGCGCCGTACGGTCCGCCGTGTGCCTCGGCGAGGGCGTCGCCGGTGTCGAAGGCGAACAGGTGGCCCTGGTGCAGCGGCACGCCCAGCGGACGGCTGCCCGTGACCTCGGCGAGCGGAGGGTGGACGACCCGGCTCTCGGCGCGCAGCTCGTCGTTCTCACGGGGGGTCGTGTGCGGGGCCCCATCGGGGTGGAAGTCGTTCATGGCGCTCATCCTCGGGCGGCCCCGGCACCCCGGCCAGGGCCAATCACCGTCAAGTGGCCCGCCCCGGGCGGTCGTTCCGGCCCCACCGCCCGGAAGGCGGCGGCGAACGCCCGGGTCGCGGCCGTGCGCGGCAGGCGCCGGCGGCCTACGGCTGCGAACGGCTACTTGCGACGGCTGAAGATCCGCTTGGCGGCGTAGATGATCCCGACGATCAGCAGCACGAAGAACAGGATGATCAGGATGATCACGACCAGCAGGAACTTGCCCAGCTTGGCGAAGAAGCCCTTCTTCTTCTCGTCCTTGGCCGCGAGGTGTGCGGCGTCGGCGGCGGACGCGGCGCGCGCCTCGGTGCGGACCTCCCGGTCGGCGTCCGCGGCGGCCGGGCCCGCG
>NZ_JAHSQD010000834.1 GCF_020103755.1 Streptomyces sp. LS1784 | reverse complement strand
GCCGGCCCGCCCTCCGCGCCCGGCCCGCGGCAGCGAGCGCAGGAACCGGACCGCCTCGGCGGCGGGCAGCTCGGCGCGCAGCTCGAAGCCGGCAGCGACCACCTGGGTCTCGGCGAAGCCGCGCAGCCACCGCTCCGGCAGCGGGACCTTCTTCTCGACCAGCGGGCCGTCGAAGCTGGTGACCTCCAGCGCGTCCGGCCCGACCGCGAGGTGCAGCGGGTCGGCCGGGCCGATCCTGGTCAGCGCCTCGCGCAGCGGGTTGTTGACGTCCACGTTGGTGGTGCCGTGGCCGATCTCGTCCCCGTCGAGCCCGGCCTGGAGCACGTCGAGCCGGGCGTAGACGCCGCAGCACCCCGAGAAGGACTCGAAGCGCAGCCGGTCCCCGTTGGCCGTCACCACCGGGTCGAGCGAGGCGCGCAGCTGCGGCTGGTGGTAGCGCGCGGCGGCGACGTCCGCGACCGCGAGCAGTGCCGCGGCGGCCGGCGCCGGATCGGCCAGGAAGCCCGCGAAGAAGCGCGGGTTGGCGGCGGCGCCGAGCGGGGTGGCGCCGCCGGAGGTGGCCAGGTCGAGGCGCCGGCCCTCGGCGCCGTCCAGGACGGCCGACGGGCGCAGATAGCCGTACGCGTGTGCGGATTGCGTCATGTCGAGCACGCTAGGTGAGGGATCTGACAATCCATCGAACCGGCATCCAAATGAAACGCGTTCTATCGCGCCGGGCGTTACCCAGGTCATATCGCCACACGGTTGGCTTCTGCCACTATTGGCCCGTGACCGACCTGACTGAACAGCGGATCCCGACCGAACAGGAGCCCGACCGGGCCGCCTCATTCGCCGGGCTGCTGGAGATCGAGCAACTGAACGAGAACACGTTCCTGGGCTACTGCCACGAAGGCTCCCCCATGCGCGCCTTCGGCGGCCACGTCGCCGCCCAGGCGCTCGTCGCCGCCGGACGCACCTGCGAAGGGCAGCGCGCGGTGCACTCGCTGCACAGCTACTTCCTCCTGCCCTGCGACCCGACCCGACCGGTCACGTACGAGGTCGAGCGACTCCGCGAGGGCGCCACCTACGCCGCCCGCCGGGTCCGGGCAGTACAGGACCGGCAGGAGATCTTCAGCCTCACCGCCTCCTTCAAGCGTCCCGAGCCGACCGACGAGCGCCACCGCGGCATGCCCTCGTCGCCCACCCCGGAGTCCCTGCCCGACGCCCTCTCCCGCTGGCCCAGGGAACTGCGCGAGGCGGTGCGGAACTCGGGCTGTTTCCGCGACATCGAACTGCGCTTCGCGCTGCCGGACTCCCCGGACGTCCCGCCGACCGTCCCCGGGATGCCGCAGCAGTTCGTCTGGATGCGCACCGCCACGCCGCTCCCGGCCCACGACCCACTGCTGCACGCCTGTGCGCTCACCTACCTGTCCGACCTCACCCTGGCCTCCACCGCCGGGCTGAACGAGCAGCCGAACTTCTTCCATCGCCCCGAGCCGCCCCGGCTGCTGCTGGCCTCGCTGGACCACGCGCTGTGGTTCCACCGCCCGTTCCGGGCCGACGAGTGGCTGCTGTTCGCCCAGCGCAGCCCGACCTCCTCGGACGGCCGGGGCCTGACGCTCGGGGAGTTCTACGACCTGGACGGCCGACTGGTCGCCTCGGCCGCCCAGGAGGCTCTGATCCGCAAGCTCGGCTAGCCGGCCCGGCTCCGGGCCGCCCCCGGTGACCTCCGGACGAACGGAAGGGGGCCGAACGGCGTCATACTCCTGAGCGGCCCCGGCCCGTATCATGGTGCGGGTGACCAAGGTTGACCTGTCACCACGGCCGGTGGAGGCGATGTCTCCGCGTCAGCTCGAACGCCGCGAAAGCCTGATCGCGGCCGCGCTCGCCCTGGTGAACGAGATCGGCGTCGAGCGGATGCAGATGAAGCAGGTCTGCGAGCGGTCCGGAGTCGCCCTGGGGACGGCGTACCGCTACTTCTCCTCCAAGGACCACCTCCTGGCGGCGGCGATCGCCGAGTGGCATCGCCTGCTGCTGGCCGACCTGGTGGCCGAGCTGCGCGGGCCGAGGGCCGGGCTGGGTGCCACCGACCGGGCGGTCCGGTTCGTCCGGGGCGGGATGCGGGCCTACCAGCGGCAGCCGGAACTCGCCCGGCTGCGGGTGGCCGTGGCCGCCTCCACCGATCCGTTCGCCAGCGAAGCCCTGCAAGGCATGGCCCGGGCCGACAGCACCGCCCTGCAAGCGGTGACGGCCGAGGTGCCGGCCGCCGCGAGCGACCTGGTGCGGCACATCGTCGCCCACGCCTGGCAGGGCGAGCTGACCGCCTGGGTGACCGGCCGCACCACGCTCGGGGACGCCCGGCGGCGACTGGAGGACGTGGTGCGGCTGGTGCTGACCCCGTACGAGACGCGGTACCCGGCCCCGTACGAGGCCCATTCCACCGGCTGAGCGCGCGTCGGCTCGCCGGCCCGCGGCTCAGACCACCGTCACCGGGTGGGCCACCACCGCACCGAACAGGTAGCCCTCCCGGTTGAACACGGCCCGCTCGGGCTGGGTGTCGCCCCGGTCGTCCGTCGCGCGGGCGCGCAGCTCGTACGGCCCGGGCCGCTCGGGGCGCCAGGCGACGCTCCAGCGCGTCCAGCCGTCGGCCTGCGGCTCGTCGCGCAGTTCGGCGCGCCGCC
>NZ_JAHSQD010000833.1 GCF_020103755.1 Streptomyces sp. LS1784 | reverse complement strand
ACCGCGCCCGGGCGCTCGACCGCCTGGCCCGCGCCGCCTACCGCCTCAGCGCCGCCGACGCCCGGCTGCGCGGACGCGCCACCCGCACCCCGGGCGCCCTCTCCCTCACCCATGCCCGGGCCCTGCGCACCCTGGCCGAACAGGGCCCCCTCACCATCAGTCAGCTCGCCTCCGGCACCGAGACCACCGGCGCCGCCACCACCCAACTGGTCAACGGCCTGGTCGCGGCCGGCTACGTCACCCGCACCCGCCAGCCCGAGGACAAGCGCTCCGTCCTGGTCACCCTCACCGACACCGGCCGGGCCCGGCACGACCAGCGCCGGCAGGCACTGGCCGAAGCCCTGCACACCGACCTGGGCGACTACGACGACGACGCCCTCGACCGGGCCACCGAGGTACTGCAGCGGCTGTCCGCCGTCTACGACCGGCTTTGAGGACGGGACGGCCGCCGGGGCCCGCCTGACGGCACACGCCTCAGCTGGCGCTGCCGGCCGACCTGATGGTGTCCGGCCTAGGCGTCGGCCGGCACGGAGTGGACGGTTGAACCGTTGCGTTCCTTGCGGATGTGCAGCTGGGTGGTACGGGCGAACGGTCCGAACGCGGTGACGGTCATGGTGTGCAGGCGCATCAGAGTGCCTCTCCCCGGGCGGTGACGCGGACGTGTTCGATGCCGCGGCGCAGCAGGTCCCGTTCGGGTTCGGTGGCGTCGGCATGGGTGACGTGGCGCAGGAGACATCAACTTCCGCCGGAATTCCGTCTGGTTTGGATCATGTGTGATCCGGAGCGGACAATGAGGGTGCGGCAGATGTTCCAGCACCGACGTGGCGGGCATTCCCGTGAGCCGGCCGACCATCCTTGCGGGGCTCAGGGGGCGGTGAACAGCCCGGGGAAGGCCGGGGCCAACCACGGTCGGCGGCCCCAGGCGAGCACCCTGCCGCGGACGAGGGCGCCGGTGGCGGTGCAGCGGCCCAGCGCGAGGAGGAGGAACGTCACCGGCTCGACGAGGATCGTGCAGTCCGGGCGGCGCGGCGGCTCCTGGCTCACCACGGCGGCACCGTCCGTGAAGGTCACCGCGAACCCGCCCACGCCTCGGACCCGCAGCCGGTAGCAGGCGCTGTGGCCGGCCGCGGTCCGCGCGTCCGTCACCCGTGGCATGGCCGTTCGCAGGAACGGCATCGTCAGTTCGACACGCTGCCGGTCGATCGGGTGCGGCCGGCCGAGGGCGACGGCGATGTCGTAGAGGTGGCCCAGCATGTGGGTCAGCAGGTAGGCGCCGAGGGTGTTCAGGTCCATCCGGCCGAGCGGGGTCAGCACCGGCTCGGTGCCCGCGCGCGGGCCGGCCGCCGCCGCGAACTCCCGTGCCTGCCGGGCGATCTCCTCCGCGAGCACGGCCGGGTCCCGCTCGGGCCGCTCGGCCAGCGAGGCCGCGTTCGCCGCGGCCAGCGACGCCGGGGTGCCGTCCCCGTACGGCCGTTCCTCGCCGGCGGCCAGTGCGGCCATCAGCTCGTTGGCCATCGCCAGGTGGGCGGCCGCCTCGGCGACCGTCCACGCGGAGCCGGGAATCCGGGTGTCGCCGCGGCAGCCGGCGAGCAGGGCGACGGCCTCGTCGCCGACCGCGGCGACCGCCTCGAAGAGCGCGGTGCGCGCGGCAGCGGGAGAGTGCTGGGGGGACGTCATGGTGGTGAAGACTGGACGACTCCCGCACCGCTGTCCAGATCCGCGGCACGGACGGGCAAAGGGCCGGTGCGGAGCCCGGAAGCGGGCGTTCGGCGGCACGGTCGGCGCATCCCCGCTGCGGCGGGCAACCCGAACCGCCTCCCACCGCGTCGAGGTGCCGTGAGAGGAAGAACGAGACAGCGGCCCGGGCGGCCGCCACGGCAGACGGGAACGGCACGGGCACCATGGCGGGGACGGCAGGATGACGAACGCGATACCGCCGGACTTCGAGGAGTTCGTCGCCGCCTGCGGGCCGAAGCTCCTGCGGGTGGCCTGGCTGCTGACCGGCGACCCGCACCAGGCCGAGGACCTGCTGCAGACGGCGCTCGCCAAGGTCTGGCCCCAGTGGAGGCGCATCGCCCCCAACCGGCCCGAAGCGTACCTGCGGAAGGTCCTGGTGAACTGCCACATCTCCTGGTGGCGGCGCCGGTGGACCGGGGAACTGCCGCACGGCGAGCTGCCGGAGCCGCCGACGGGCACCGACCCGTTCGACGGGGTGGTGCTCGGCCAGGTGGTCGCCGAGGCCGTGCGGTCGCTGCCGCCGCGCCAGCGGGCCGTGGTGGTGCTCCGCTTCTTCGAGGACCTCGGCGTCGAGGAGACCGCCGAAGTGCTGCGCTGCAGCACGGGCACCGTCAAGAGCCAGACGCACCGGGCGCTCGCCGCTCTGCGGGGCCGGCTGCCGGCTCGCGAACTCCTGCTGGACGGGGGACCTCATGAGTGGAACTGACCTGTTCGGCCCGCACGGACCGACCGACGACGGGCAGGACGAGGAGGAGCTGCGGATCCTGCTCCACCAGGCCGTCCCGGCCCTGACCTCGCCGGATGACCGGATGGAACGCGTCCTCGCCCGCGTCGACCGAGCCAGGCGCCGGCGGCGGGTGGCCGGGCTCGCGGCCGGGCTGACCGTCGGCCTCACCGCCGCCGTGCTGGCCGCCGCGCCCGCAC
>NZ_JAHSQD010000832.1 GCF_020103755.1 Streptomyces sp. LS1784 | reverse complement strand
CCCGGCTGCTGGCCGGGCTGCGCGCGGTCGCCGCCGAGGCGCCCGGGATCGCCGACGTCCGCGGGCTCGGGCTGATGGCCGCCAGCGAGTTCTGCCGCCCGGACGGCACCCCGGATCCGGAGGCGGCCCGGCGGGCCCAGCAGACGGCGGCCGAGTACGGCCTGCTGCTGTTGCTGTGCGGGATCCATCTGAACGTGGTCCGGATGATCCCCGCGCTGGTCGTCACGGCCGAACAGATCGACGAGGGCCTGGAGCTGTGGGCGAAGGCCGTCGCGGCCGGCGGCCGGTAGGGAGGAGAGGACGTGGACGCGGTGACCGAAATCGGTTGGAGCAGCCTGGAGCTGGACGCCCGGCGGGAGCTCTGGTCGCTCCCGTTGGGGGAGCGGGAGCGACGGCTGCTCTGGGCCGACGCGCGGGCTGGACGCTGGGACGCGGCCGAGGAGGTGCGGGCCCGGCTGCGGGAGTTCGTCCGGAAGGCCGCCGACTCGGTCGGCATCACCCATGTGAGCGGACTGGTGGACCCGGCCCACCCGGAGCAGGAGATCACCGAGGTGCTCTCCTTCCTGCTGCGGGACTTCGGCCGGATCGTGCCGCAGAACGGGCGCGGTGACCTCACCTCGGTGCTGCACGACCAGGACGGCGACGGCAACACCGAACTCGGCTTCCACTGCGACACCTGCGACCTGCTGGTCCTGCTCTGCATCCGGCCCGCCTTCGACGGCGGCGGGCTGACCAAGCTGGCGAGCGCCCGGCACGTGCACGACCTGATCCAGCGGGAACGGCCGGACGCGCTGTCCACGCTCCGCGAGGACTGGACCTTCGAGCGCAGCGGCCGGGCGGGCCCGCAGGTGGTGGTCACCCCGATCCTGTACGACCGCAAGGACGGAACGGTCGGCTGCTACTACCAGACCCGCACCGTCCGTTCGTCCCCCGACCGCGGCGGTCCGGAGCTGACGGACCGTCAGTGGGAGGCGCTCGGCGTGCTGGACGAGGTGCTCTACCGGCCGGAGATCGCCTTCGGACTGTCGATGGCCGCCGGTGACCTGCTGATCATCCGCAACAGCCGGGTTCTGCACGGGCGTTCGGCCTTCGCCGACGAGCCCGGACGGTACGCCCGGCGGATGCTGCGGGTCTGGGTCAACGAGGGGGAGGAGTGGGCGCCGTGACCACCACGGGAGAGGCCGTCAGCGCGGCCGCACCGCACGGGCGGGTGGCGATCGTCACCGGCGGGGGCAGCGGGCTCGGCCGGGCCTCGGCGCTGGCCCTGCTGGCGGCCGGCTGGACCGTGGTCGTCGCCGGGCGGCGCAAGGACGCGCTGGAGGAGACCGCGGTCCTGGCCGGGCCCGGCGCCTGCCGGGTGCTGCCCGTCCCGACCGACATCCGCAGCCCGGAGGAGGTCGCCCGGCTCTTCGACACCGTCCTCGACCGGCACGGCCGGCTGGACCTGCTGTTCAACAACGCGGGCGCCGCCGCCCCGCGCCGGCCGATCACCGAGACCCCGTTCGAGGACTGGAACCGGGTGCTGGACACCATCGTCACCGGCGGCTTCCTCTGCGCCCGCGAGGCCTTCCGGGTGATGAGCACCCAGACCCCGCAGGGCGGGCGGATCATCAACAACGGCGCGCCCTCGGCCTACGTGCCGCGCCCCGACTCGATCGCGTACACCGCCGCCAAGCACGCCGTCCTCGGCCTCACCAAGGTGCTCGCCCTGGACGGCCGGCCGTACGGCATCTCGTGCGGGCAGATCGACGTCGGCAACGTCACCCCGGTGGACGGCGGCCCGCAGCCGGCCGCGATGCAGGCCGACCGGACCATGGCCGTCGAGGCGACCATCCCGGTGGAGCGCTTCACCGAGGCCCTGGTGCTGATGGCCTCGCAGCCGCCGGACACCACCATCCAGTCCCTGGTGGTGCTGCCGACCACCATGCCGTTCGTCGGGAGGGGTTGAGCCGTGCTGGTCAGCGCGCGCTCCTTCGCGGAGTACCGGGCGATGTTCGCGCTCACCGAGCGCGACCTGGAGCAGCGCGTCCTGGACTGCCCGGCCGGCGCCGCGAGCTTCGTGGCGGAGGCCGGGCAGCGCGGCGTCGACGCTGTCGCCGTCGACCGCCAGTACGCCGAGCACCGCGAGGAACTGGGCCTGCTGGTGGAGCGGGAGACGGAGTTCAAGCGCGAGCGGCTGGTGAAGGAGACGGTCGGCTACGCCCGGGCCTGGTACGCCGACGCGGACGACATGATCCGCCAGTGGACCGCCAACGCCCGCGCCTTCCGCGCGGACATCGCCGCCCGCCCGGAGCGCTACCTGGCCGGCTCGCTACCCGAACTCCCCTTCGCCGACGACTCCTTCGACCTGGCGCTCAGCTCGCACCTGCTGTTCTCGTACGGCAACCGGCTGGGCAGGGAGTTCCACCGGGCGGGGCTGCTGGAGCTCGCCCGGGTGGCGCGCCGGGAGGTCCGGATCTTCCCGCTGGTGGTGTACGACACGGGAGCGTGCTACGAGGGTCTGGCGCCGCTGCGCGAGGAACTGGCGGAGCTCGGTGTCCCCAGCCGGGTGGAGCGGGTGGCCTACGAGTTCCAGCCGGGGGCCGACGAGATGCTGGTGCTCTCCAGCGCCGGCTACCGGGCGCCGGCCCGGACCGCGCCGGGCGCGGCGGGGGCCGACGACCCGGTG
>NZ_JAHSQD010000831.1 GCF_020103755.1 Streptomyces sp. LS1784 | reverse complement strand
CAGCACCTGGGGACGGCCGACCCGCGCACCAACGCGGGGCGGCACGCGCAGCCGCCGGCCGGGCCGGTGCACAGCCTGCCGCAGCCGGGCCAGGGCTCGGACGCCGAGATCCCGACCGCGAAGATCGCCTCGCCGAACAAGCACCGGGCGCCGTCCGGCGGTGCCGTCGAGGTGCAGCTGTCCGGCGCCTCGGTGCGGATAGGCCCGGGACCGCGGGCCGAGCACGAGCAGCCCGGCCCGAACACCGCCCCGGCCACGACCGACTGGGTCCGCCGGGCCCCCACCCCGCCGCCCCCGCCGGTCGCCCGCTGGCGCCCCTGGCGGTTCCGGATGTCCAACGACGTCTGGGGCACCCCGGTGGTCGCCGACGGCACGCTCTTCGTCTCCAGCTTCGAGGTGCACGCGCTGGACATCGCCTCCGGCGAGCGCCGCTACAAGACCCGGGACGTCGCCTGGGCGCTCGCGGTGGACGCCGGCCGGGTGCACGCCGCGGACGGCCCGCACCTGTACACCGTGGACGCGGCGGACGGCACCGAGCGCTGGCGCACCTCGCTGGACGGCTGGGTCTACTCGCTCTCCGCCGCCGACGGCGTGCTCTGCTGCGGGATCAGGGGCGGCGGCATCCAGCTCCGCTCGGCCGCCAACGGCGCCGAGCTGTGGCGCGCCGACGACGCCCAGCAGGACTACGAGAACCCGCAGTCCGGCCCGGTCCTGGTGGGCGGCGCCGCCTACTACTACGGCGGCGGGCGGCTGCGCTGCGTCGACCCGCGCGGCGCGGGCCTGCGCTGGTCCTTCCCGGTCGGCGAGGACGTGCCGTCGCACCCGGTCGAGCGCGGCGGTGTGCTGTACGTGTCGGCCGGCACCCGGGTGTACGCGCTGGACGCGGCCAGCGGGGCCGAGCGCTGGCGCTTCGAGGCCCCGGTGGTGCTGTTCACCCCGCCCGCCCTGGACGCCGACGCCGTCTACGTGGCCGACTACCTGGGCACGGTCCACGCGCTGGACGCGGCCACCGGCCTGGACCGCTGGCGCGGGGTCACCGGCCGCCGCCAGGGCGCCGACCCGGTGGTGGTCTCGGACGGCATGGTGCTGGTCGGCAACGGCGAGGTGCTGTACGCCTTCGAGGCGGCCACCGGCCGGGAGCGCTGGCGCTACACCGCCCGTGGCGAGATCGTCGGCTCCCCGGCGGTGGCCGACGGCCTGGTGCACCTGGGCAGCCGGGACCACTCGCTGCACACCCTGGACCTGGCGAGCGGTCAGCTGCGCTGGGAGCTCGGCACCAAGGGCGAACTCACCGGCTCGCCGGTGGCGGTCGGCGGCCGGGTCTTCGTCGGCTCCAAGGACCGCTGCGTGTACGCGCTGGACGCCTTCTACGGTACGGCGGTGCCCGCCCGCTGAGCCGCGGGGCGGACACCGCCGTACCGGCGCCGTCCGGTCAGGCCCTGCGGGCCCCGGGGTGGCGGCTGCACCAGCCGTCCCAGGCGGAGGAGACCATCTCGGTCACGTCGTGGCGGGCGGTCCAGTCCAGCTCGCGGTGGATCAGGTCGGCGGAGGCCACGACCCGGGCCGGGTCGCCGGGGCGGCGCGGGGTCACCTCGGCGGTGGTGTCGTAGCCGGTGACCTTGCCGATCACCTCCAGCATCTCCTTGACGCTGACGCCCTCGCCGCGGCCGATGTTCAGCACCAGGGAGGTCGCGCCGGCCGGGTCGGCGGCCAGCCGCTTGGCGGCCGCCACGTGCGCCGAGGCGATGTCGGAGACGTGGATGAAGTCGCGGACGCAGGTGCCGTCCGGGGTCGGGTAGTCGTCGCCGAAGATCCGCGGCGCCTGGCCGGCGGTGAGCCGCTCGAAGACCATCGGGATCAGGTTGAACACCCCGGCGTCGGAGAGCTCGGGGGAGGCGGCGCCGGCCACGTTGAAGTAGCGCAGGGCCACGGTGGACATGCCGTGCGCCTTGCCGGCCGCGGCGACCAGCCACTCGCCGGCCAGCTTGGTCTCGCCGTACGGGCTCATCGGGGCGCAGGGCGTGGACTCGGTGACCAGGTCGACGTCGGGCATGCCGTAGACCGCGGCGGAGGAGGAGAAGAGGAAGCGCTTCACCCCGCCCTCGGCGGCGGCCTCCAGAACGGTCTGCAGGCCGATCATGTTCTCGCGGTAGTACAGGAACGGCTGCTCGACGGACTCGCCGACCTGCTTCTTGGCGGCGAAGTGCAGGATGCCCTCGACGCCGTGCTCGCGGATCGCGGCGTCCAGGACGGCGCGGTCCAGGGTGGAGCCCTCGATCAGGGGGACGCCGGCCGGCAGCCTGGAGGCGTCGCCGGTGCTGAGGTCGTCCAGGACGGCGACGCGCTCCCCGGCGTCGAGCAGCTGTCGGACGACGTGTCCGCCGATGTATCCGGCACCGCCGGTGATCAACCAAGTCATGTGCCGATCCTAGGGGCGCATCCGATCGGCACGTTCGGGCGAGTCGGGGTCGCAAATCGGACAAAACGGTGAAAAACTGGCAAAGATTTTCGTGCTCTCATGCCCGCGCCCCGGCGTGGTGACGAATCGGAGGCAGCCAGGTGCGCCGTCACAGGGAACATATCCGCCGCCTGCCCGCCGGGCCGCGGCGGACCGGGCCGAGGGCGCTGTCCGGGCGGCTGCCGGGGGCGGTCGCGGTCGTGGTGGCGGCCGCG
>NZ_JAHSQD010000830.1 GCF_020103755.1 Streptomyces sp. LS1784 | reverse complement strand
GGGGCCGGCTCAGGCCGGCCCCTGCCGCGCCGCCCGCTGCTCCCGCCGCTCCCGCCGCGCCGCCCAAGGCCCCGGCCGGGAAGGGCGGCGGCAAGGCCAAGGGCAAGGAGACGGAGAAGGGCGCGCCCGCCCACAAGCCCTCCCCGCTGATCCTGCTCTCCTGCGGCCTGCTGGTCGGCGGCGCGGTCTCCGGCTTCTTCCCGGCCATGCTGGCGGGCTGGGGCCTCGGCTACCTGTCCCGTCAGATCTCCGAACTGATGCGCAAGTTCGTGATCCTCGGCATCCCGCTGATCACGATGAGCGCGACCACCCTCTACTCCATGCGGCAGGCCAAGCAGGCCGGCGGGCAGGGCGGCGGCCTCCAGTCGGGCTCGCCGCTGGGGCAGATCAGCTGGTCGGCCGCCCCGAACGTGCTGCGGCTGTCCGCCGTGCTGTCGGCGGTGGTCCTGCTGTTGCTCGCCATGCGCCGCCGCCCGCCGCAGCAGGACTGAGCCGGGGCCGGTCCGACGGCCTTTCCCGTGAGGGCCTGTTCGCGGCTCGGTGGCCGGAGCAGTGCGCGACGGTGCGCGTGCTGCGTGGTGCCCGTGTCAGTCGTCGGCGAGGTGGACGAGGCGGCGGAAGGTCTCCGGGTCGCCGAGGTGGCCGACGATCCACTCGGCGACGGTGGCGCGGGTGGCGGTGCCGGCGCGGGGAAGCGGCCGGTCGTACGAGACCTGGGGGCCCGCGGACGGCGGTCCGTCCTTGAGCATCGGCACCCGGACGACCGTCCAGGCGGTGTCGGACCCGGCGAGCACCGTCTCCATCCGGGCCAGGTCGTGGTGGATCTCCCGGTACAGCCGGTCGACCACCAGCCTGGTCACCACTCGCTGGGCGAAGGGGAGTCGACCGGTGTCCAGGCCGGCCGAACTCATCGTCACCAGGTGCCGGGCGCCGCCGGCCCGCACGGCGGCGGTCAGCTCCCGGGCGCCGTCGGAGAAGACGGTGGTGGCCCGGCGGCCGGTGGTGCCGAGGGCGGCGACGACGGCGTCCTGGCCGTTCAGCGGTTCGTGCAGGGAGCCGGGCCGGCTGACGTCGGCCCGGGCGGTGAGCGGGGTTCCGTGCGCGAAGTGCGGTAGCCGGGCGGGGTCGCGGGCGACGGCGGTGACGGTGTGTCCGGCCGTCAGTGCGAGGTCGACCACCAGGCGGCCGGTGCGTCCGGTGGCGCCCACGACTGCGATCCTCATCGGTTCCTCCTTGGGAGTGCCGGGACTCGGGCGGTGCTTGTCATTCATTCAGACGGGCTGTATGAATGAAATCAAGTGAACCACAGCACACCGTGAGAGCAAGTCCAAAGGAGCGATGGGACATGGGAGTTCGGCAGGTTCGGTACCCCGACCTGGACGGCCGGGTGGTCGTGATCGCCGGCGGCAGCCGTGGCATCGGCGCGGAGACCGCCCGCGCCTTCGGCCGGCAGGGCGCGGCCGTCGCCGTCCTCGGCCGGGACGAGGCGGCGCTGACGGAGGTGGCCGAGCAGGTGCGGGCGGAGGGGGTCCGGGCGCTCGGGCTGGTCGCCGACTGCACGGACGCGACGGCGCTCGGCTCCGCCGCCGCCCGGATCGAGCGGGACCTCGGCCCGGTCGGCGTTCTGGCCGCCTTCGCCGGCGGCGACGGCTACCCGGTGCCGACCGTCCGCGAGACCGAGGAGCACTGGCGGGCCGTGCTGGACGGCAACCTCACCGCCACCTTCCTCACCGTCCAGGCCTTCCTGCCCGGTCTGCTGGCCCGCGGCAGCGGTTCGATCGTCACCATGGCCTCCACGGCGGGCCGGCTGCCCAGCGGCGCGTCCGCCGCGTACGCCACGGCCAAGGCGGGCGTGCTGATGTTCACCCGGCACCTCGCCCAGGAGGTCGCCGGTGAGGGCGTCCGGGTCAACGCCATCGCGCCGGGCGCCGTCCGCACCGAGCGGACCGCCGCTCAGATGCCGCCCGAGGTGCAGGCCAAGGTCGCCGCCGCGCACCCGCTGGGCCGCCTCGGCGAGCCGGGGGACGTCGCCTCGGCCGCGCTCTTCCTGGCCTCCGACGCGTCCTCCTGGATCACCGGGCAGACCCTGGACGTCAGCGGCGGGCGGATCATGCTCTGAGCGGCGGGGCCGGCTGCCCCGTCGAACGCCCGGGGCCGGGCCGGGCGCGGTGAACCGATCGGCGATACTGCCAGTTCGCGCGGAACGAGTGGAGGCGAGCGGGATGAGCCCCCGGTCCTACCGGATGGGACAGCGGCAGGCAGAGGTCGACGAGACCCGTGCCCGGATCGTCGCGGCTGCCCGCGCGCACCTGGCCGAGACCGGCGGGGTCTCGCTGGACGCGGTCGCCCGCCGCGCGGACGTCGCCCGGGCGACCGTCTACTACCAGTTCGGCTCCAAGGCGGGCCTGCTGGAGGCGGTCTGCGACGCCCTCGCCGCACAGGGCGGCATGGCCCGGCTCGCCGAGGCCTTCACCCTGGCCGACCCCTGGGCGGCGGTCGACCGCTTCGTCGAGGTGATGGGCGGCTTCTGGGCGGTCGACCGGGTCTGCACCCGCCGCCTGCGGGCCCTCGCCGCGCTCGACGAGGAGGTCGGCCGGGTCATCGCCGACCGCGACGCCCGCCGCCGCGAGGGCGCGGCGGTCCTCTCCGGCCGCCTGCCCTCCGCCCCGCCGGACGCG
>NZ_JAHSQD010000083.1 GCF_020103755.1 Streptomyces sp. LS1784 | reverse complement strand
CCCGGCCGCGGCCAGCTCGCCGGCCGCCACCTGCCGCATGAGCTGCTCCAACCGGACGCCCCGGTACAGCAGTTCCGGGTCCCGGTCGCCGACTGCCCAGCCCCGCGCGGCCGCGGTGAGCCTGCGCTGTTCCCCCAGCGCCTCTCGCCCGTCCACCAGCCACCCGCGCAGCCTGGGCCAGGCCTGCGGCAGCGCGTGGTGGGACAGCTCGACGGTGTCCCGGTCCACCGTCACGAGCCGTGCCCGGACCAGCCGTTCCATCACCTCGGGTACGCCGGGGTCGTCGAACTCGGCCCGCCGGACCGGCTTGCGGGTGCCCTCGTCGCTCCCCGCCCCCAGGTAGTCGCCCGGCACCGGCTCGCCACCGGGCGTCAGCCCGTCGCCCAGGGCCGTCGCGCCACCGGCAGCGTCCTCGCCGGCACCGGGCAACTCCCCGCCGAGCCGCAGGAACACCGCCTGCACCAGCGCCTGATCGGACGCCTCCAGCCCGTTGTACAGCGTCTCCGCCGTCCGGGCCAGCGCGCCCTCGAAGCCTCCGGTGGCCTGGAACCCGGCCAGGGTGAGCGCGTTGCCGCTGCGCCGTCGCCAGGTCTCCAGCAGGGCCGCGGACACCAGCGGGAGCGCGCCCGGCTGTTGCGCGGCGGTCGAGATGAGGACGGCCAGCAGGGCACCCTCGACGGTGCAGCCGGACCGTAGCGCCGGCTCGGTGATCGCCCGCCGCAGCTCGTCCGGTGCCGGACGACCCACCGACAGCACCGCGTGCCGGCTGGCCTCGGCCAGCCCCTGGTGCTCGGCGAACAGCGGCCCGCACTGGTCCGAGCGGAGCACCAGCACCACCCGGCACCGGGCCGGCGCCGCCACCGGCAGCCCGTCCGGTGCCTCGCCCGGAGCGCCCGTGGCGGTCGCCACCAGCGCGTCCAGGAAGCGCGCCCGCTCCGCGGCGTCCCGGCAGCGGGTGCGCAGTTGCTCGCCCTGGTCCACCACCAGCACCGGATCTCCGGCCGGCGGTCCGAAGACACCTCGCGCCGCCTCCCCGACTCGCTGCCCGAGCCGGGCGAGCGCGAGCGCGTACGCCTCCATCGGTCGTTCACCGGGAGTCAGCAGCGCCACCGGGACGCCGCCGTCGGCCGGGGGACGGCCCGCTCCGCCCCCGGCCCCGGTTCTCCCCCCGGTAGCCGCACCGGCGCCGGGAGGCCCGCCGAGCCGGGCCAGCAGACCGGCCCTGACCAACGAGGACTTTCCTGCCCCGGACGGCCCGGAGAGAATCACCAGCCGCCGTTCGGCCAGCAGGGCGGCCAGCCGGTCCAGCAGCGCCTCGCGGCCGAAGAACCGCTCGGCGTCGGCCGCCTCGAACGCCGCCGCACCGGGGTAAGGGGCCCGTCCGGCGTCCTGGGCGCACCGCCGGGCGGCGGTGTCGGCGGCCAGTTCGGCGGCGAGCAGCTGCCAGCGGTGCCGCCACTCCCGCACGTCCCCGCCGCAGGCCTGCACGTAGGCGAGAGTCACGGCGAGGCTGGGCAGCCGCCGGCCACCCGCTGCCACCGACAGACTGGCCGCCGAACAGTGCGCCCGGAGGGCGAGTTGACGGTACGGCGGACGTCCGGCGCGCTCCCGCAGGGCCCGCAGATCACCCGCGAAGCTCAGCAGCGGCCCGTCCCCGGGGTCCAGTGGACTTTCCCGACGAGGCACTACGGCCCCCTTCTCCCTTGAAGCGGTGTCCTGAAATCCCTGAGTACCCACGCGCCACACGCGCCGCGCGCGCCTCGTGTCGATCCCCCCCGGTGATTCATCATGCACAACACCGCTGGCGTCAAACAATGGTGCATGCGGGTCGGTTGTTCCGAGTTGATGTTCAATGTCCAGTCGCACGGCGCCGAACAAAGCCGGTGGGATAGAACCGGAACCCGCAGCCTTCGCTGACTTCGGAGATATCCATGAAGTTCACGCGGTACTGCCGTTCCCTCCTGTCCACACCCGCGATGGCGGTGGAGCGGTACACCAAGAGCCACCAGTCCGGGGCCGACATCGCCATGGTCGATCTGGAGGATTCGGTCCCACCCGCCCGCAAGGAGGAGGCTCGTCGGCTCGCCGAGGAGTTCTTCGCGCTCCCGTCCACCAAGCTCGCGCGCAGCGCGGTGCGCATCAACACCCTTTCCGGACCGGACGGTCTGCGTGACCTGATCGCCATCACCCGGTACCGCGTCAAGCCGGACCTGGTGCTCATCCCGATGGCCGAGTCGCCCCGGGACATCGAGATCGCCGCCGGCGCGCTCGGTGCGGACTGCCCGGAGACGGAGTTCCTGGCCGTCGTGGAGACTCCGCTGGGCATCGAGCACGCACCCGCCATCGCGGCCGCCGGGCACCGGCTGCGCGGGCTGGTCTTCGGCTCGGCCGACTACGCCTTCGCGGTCGGCGCCCGGCTCTCCTGGGAGGCCCTGGCCCACGCCCGCGCCCGGGTGGTCAACAGTGCCCGCGCCATGGGGGTGGAGGCGATGGACGCGCCGTTCTTCGAAGTCGCCGACCTCGCCGGGCTGCGCCGGGAGGCGGGGCTCGCCCGGGACTTCGGGTTCAGCGGCAAGATCGCCGTCCATCCGCGCCAACTCGCGCTGATCAACGACACGTTCAGCCCGGACGAGGAGCTGCTGGCGCGCGCCCGCCGGGTGGTCGCGGCGGGTCTGGAGAACGGCCGCTCGGTCACCGTGGTGGACGGGGTGATGGTCGGCATGCCGTTCTTCGAGGCCTCGCAGCGTCTGATCGAGCAGTTCGACCTGCCCCGGCCCGACGGCTCGCACCACTCGCAGCACCAGCCACAGCACCACCCGCAGGACCACGCGCCCACCGACACCCCGAACCACGCGACGGAGAAGTGACGATGACCGAAGAATCCATCCTCGGCCCGCGCCGGTACCGCAACGCCGAAGCCATGCTGGCCACCGCCGACCCGGTCTGGCAGGCGGCCGCCGCCAACGGTCTGATCGGCATCACGGTGGACTCGGAGTCCAACAACCGGCTGATCGTCCGCGAGACCGGCCACGAGTTCGCCAACATGGTCTCCTGCGCGTACCTGGGCCTGAACAACCACCCCTCGGTCGCGGCCGCCGCGGTCGACGCGCTGGCCGAGTCCCGCAGCACCTGGCTGGTCACCTCCACCACCCGGATCCGGCACAACCTGCTGGTGCGCCTGGAGGAGGAGCTGGGCGAGCTGTTCGGCGCGCACATCCTGCCCGGAGCGTCCTGCACCGCGCTCACCGCCGGCATCCTGCCGCTGATCGCCTCCGGCCACCTGGACGGCACCTGTCAGGGCGGCGGCGGGCCCCGGGTGATGGTCTTCGACCGCTTCTGCCACTTCTGCATGGCGTACGTGAAGCCGATCTGCGCCGACGAGTCGCTGGTGCTGACGTGCCCGCACAACGACCTGAACTTCCTGGAGGACATCTGCCGCACGTACCCGCGGGTCGCCTACGTGGCCGACGGCGCGTACTCGATGGGCGGCGCGGCGGCCCTCGACGGGCTGCTCGAACTCCAGGACCGCTACGGGCTGTTCCTCTACATCGACGACTCCCACTCGCTGTCCATCATGGGCGAGCGCGGCGAGGGCTTCGTCCGCTCCCGGCTGGAGATGAACCCGCTGACCGTCATCGTCGCGAGCCTCGGCAAGGGCTTCGGCACCGGCGGCGGCGTCGCGATGCTCGGCAACCGCGAGCAGTTCGAGTTCCTGCACCGCCACGCCGGCCCGGTCGGGTGGTCACAGAACGTCGCCCTGCCGCTGGTCGGCGCCTCGCTGGGCAGCGCCGCCATCCACCGCTCCCCCGAACTGGCCGACCTGCAGGCCAAGCTGAACCGCAACATCGACCTCTTCGACGAGCTGCTGCCGACCACCTTCGCGGGCAACGGCCTGCCGGTACGCCGGGTCGACGTCGGGGACGCCGAGCGCGCGGTCAAGCTCTCCGCCCAGCTCTTCGAACGCGGCTACTACAGCTCGGCGGTGTTCTTCCCGATCGTGCCCAAGGGCGAGGCCGGGCTCCGGCTGATGATGCGCGCCGACATGGACGAGCGGCTGATCCGCGACTTCGCCGGCCACGTCAAGGAACTCACCGCCGACCTCTAGGACCTGGGAGCAGCCGCGATGGACGCAACCGAACCCACCGGCTACCGGCGGATCGGCGAGCGCCGCTACCGCGAGGTGGTCGGGCGCTACTACGAGGAGTTCGAGGTCGGCGAGGTGGTCGAGCACCGCCCAGGCCGGACCGTCACCGAGCTCGACAACGTGCTGATGAGCATGCTGAGCATGAACGACGCCCCCCTGCACATCGACGCCGCCTACAGCGAGCACACCCCGTGGGGGAAGCCGATCGTCTCCAGCCTGGTGACGCTCAGCATCGTCGGCGGGATGACCGCCCGCTCGACGAGCGGGCGCACCATCGCCAACCTGGGCTGGGAGAACATCCGGATGACCCACCCGGTGTTCGCCGGCGACACCCTCTACGCGGAGACCGAGACCCTGGCCAAGCGGCTGTCCAAGAGCCGCACCGGGCAGGGCATCGTGCGCTGCCGCACCACCGGGACGAAGTCCACCGGCGAGGCCGTGGTGGTGTTCGAACGCAGCTTCCTCGTCCCGCTGCGCGGCCACGGCCTGGACGAGGTCGCCGGGTACTGACGTACCACCGGGCCCGGCGGTCTGCGCCGTCGGGCCCGGTGTGCAGGCGGGGAGGGCGGCCGCCCTCCCCGCACCTCGCTCAGTCCTCGCGGCGGACGTCCACCAGCACCTTGCCCACCGTCTCCCGTGCGGCCATCGCCCGGTGCGCCGCGGCCACCCCGGACAGCGGCACGGTCCGGTCGATCCGCGCCACCAGCCGCCGCTCGGCGGCGAGCCGGAACAGGTGGTCGGCGATGCCCTCGAACAGCGCCCGGTCCGTCAGGACGTGCTTGAGCCAGAAGCCCTGCACCCCCGCCGAGCGCCCGGTCAGCTCGCCCATCGTGAAGCCGTCCTCCACTCCGCCCCGCGCCCCGACCGACACCAGCCGCCCGAAGGGGGCCAGTCCGGCCAGCCCGGCGCGCAGCACCCGGCCGCCGACCGAGTCGACGAACAGGTCCAGCCCGCCCGACTCCGCGAGCCGCCCGGCCAGGTCGGGGTCCTCGGGGTCGAGCACGGTGTCGGCGCCCAGCGAGCGCACGAACTCCCGCTTCTCCGGGGTGGAGGCGAGGCCGACCACCCGGCCCGCGCCCAGCGCCCTGGCCAGCTGCACCGCCAGGTGACCGACCCCGCCCGCGGCCGCGGTCACCGCGACGGCCTCGCCCGGCCGAAGCCGCCCCGCCAGGGTCAGCGCGCCGTAGGCCGTCGCGCCCTGCTCCAGCAGCGCGAGCGCCTGCTCGTCGTCCACGCCCTCCGGCACCTCCACCGTGTGCGCCGCCTCGGGGACGGCCACCGGGGCGTACCCGCCACCGGTGCGCAGCAGTGCGACGACCCTCCGGCCGTCCTCGCGGCGCCGCCCGACCACGTCGACGCCGAGCACCGCCGGCAGCGGGAAGCGGAGGTACTCGCCGGTGCGGCACTCCAGGTCGGCGTAGTTGAGCCCGGCCAGGGAGACGTCGACCAGCACCCGGCCCGGGCCGGCCACCGGTTCCGGCACCGTCTCGATGCGGAGCTCCTCCGGCCCGCCGTAGCGGTGGATCACCACCGCGCGCATCCCGTTCCCGTCCCCTGCCACCTTGTCCACGGTCACCTCGTCCACGGTCACCTCGTCCACGTCCGCCTCGGGCGTCACGCCGGCGAACAGCGCGAGCAGCGCGGTCTCCAGGGTGCGGACGGCCTCCGGGCTCTCGCCGACCACGCAGTACATCACCGAGCCGTCGGCCGGCCCGAAGTCGCTGCTGTACAGCACGCCGGTGCCGGTCTGCGGATCGAAGGCCAGCCCGGCCGCGCCCACCGCCTCCACGGCCTGCGCGAAGGACGGCACCTTGAGGCCGCCGAGCTCCAGGATGTAGCGCGAGCCGCGGTGCTCCTCGCGCAGCAGCCGGCCGAAGAAGACGTCGTGCAGGTGGCTGGAGCCGGTGAGCCGGCCGTTGGTCTCGTGGAAGTAGATCTCGCCCTTGGGGGTGAGCACGGCGTCCGCGCTGACCGTGCCCCGGTAGCCGATCACCCGCAGCGCCTCGCACAACCGGGCGCCCTGCTCGACGAGTTCGGCCAGGACGCCCGCGTCCGGGGTGACCGGCGGGGTGATCTCCCCGACCACCACCGGCCGCATGACCATCTCGCCGCAGCCGGCGAGCACCACGGCCGCGTCGTCGATGACGAACTGGGCGTACAGCGGCGCACAGTCGGCGAAGTACCGCTCCACCACCACCCGCTGGCCGCGCCCGCCGGTCAGCCAGGTCCACCGCTCGGCCACGTACGCGGCCACCGCCGCCCGGTCCGGCAGCGGCACCACCCGCTCGGCGCCGACCGCCTCCACCCGCTCGTCCCGGGCGAGGATCTCGTTGCCGAAGCCGCCCGCCTGGTACTCGACCTTCACCATCACGCTGTGCCCCTGCGCCAGCAGGTGCTCGACGGCGGCCTCCACCTCCGCGGGCGAGCCGGCCACCCTCCCGGGCGGGATCGGCACCCCGGCGCCGGCGGCCAGCGCCCGGAACCCCGCCTTGCTGTTGACCAGGGCGTTGCCGCCCTGCGCGGCGAAGGGCTGACCGGGCATGGCCTGCGCCGCGCCGAGCGCGGCCGCCAGCTCGGCCACCGCGCCGTTCGGCGAGATGGCCAGCACCTCGTCGAGGGTGCGCCCGTCCAGGACGCGGCGCAGCTCCGCGAGGAAGCCCGGGTCGGTCAGGCGGTCGGTGGTGAGCACCTGGTCGCCCTGGGCGCCCGGCGGCGGCACCACGAAGGTCAGGCTGTCGGCCCGCACGCCGGTCAGCCCGGTGACGTACGCCAGGTACTCCGGGTCGGGCTCCCCGGGCAGCACCAGGACGTCGCCGTCCTCGGCCCACCAGAGCATCCGCTGTGCCCCGCACCCGGCGAACAGCTGCTCCGGCGGTGTCATCCCGGTGAGGTCCCCGACCATCTCCTCGGTGCGGCTGTTGGCGATGCAGAGCGTCGTCATCTGGTGAACTCTCCCGGCGTTCGGCGCTGTTGCGGCCCAAGGTCCTGGTCCCACGCACGGCACGGATGTGGCGTGCGCTACTGGTGTAGCGCACCGGGGTTGTTCCGGTTCGGCCCTCGGTCATTGAACAAAACGCCGAACAACCGGCGGCCCCGCCGTCCTCCTGGCCCGGAAGGGCTCGGCTGCCGTCGGCCGCGGTCCGGAGCCGGTCGGTGGCCGGCCCCGGACCGCGAGGGTGCACCGGGGTTCGGGAGGTCAGCGGGGGCTCAGCGGGACGTCAACGGCCCTGGAGGCGCCTGACGTTGTCGCCGAAGCTCCAGCCCTTCGAGCCGTCCCAGTTGACCGACCACGTCATGAGCCCCTTCAGCGAACCGCCGAAGGCGTTCCACGACTGGCCGACCAGGCCCGGGTCCATGTAGCCGCCGCCCGCGCCGGGCTGGGCCGGCAGACCGGGCACCTGCTTGTCGTAGGGCACCTTGATGGTGGTGCCCTGGATGGTCAGGCCGTTGTTCAGGCAGGTGGTCTGCGCGGTGAAGCCCTGTACGGTGCCGGCCTGGTAGGAGTCGCCGGAGCAGCCGTACATGCTGCCGTTGTAGTACTGCATGTTCAGCCACCACAGTTGCCCGTTGTCGGCGTACTTCTTGACGATCGGCAGGTAGGCGCCCCAGATCGATCCGTAGTTGACGCTTCCGCCGGTGACGTACGCGGTTTCGGGCGCCATCGTCAGGCCGAAGCCCGCGGGCATCTGGGCCAGCACGCCGTCGATGATGCGCATCAGGTTGGCCTGGGAGGCGGACAGCGTACTGATGTTGCCGCTTCCGGACAGGCCGGTCTCGATGTCGATGTCGATCCCGTCGAAGTTGTACTTCTTGAGGATCGGGACGACGGTCGCCACGAACCGGTCGGCGACGGTGCTGGAGCTCAGGTCGATGCCGGCGGCGGCACCGCCGATCGACATCAGGATCGTCGCCCCGGCCGCCTTGGCCTGGCACATCTCGGCGGGGGTCGAGACCTTGACGTTGCTGTCCATGCCGTCCTGCCACAGGACGGTGCCGTCCGAGAGGATCACCGGGAAGGCGGCGTTGATGACGTTGTAGCCGTGCGCGGCGATCCGGCTGTCCGTGATGGGGACCCAGCCCATGCCGGGGTGGACGCCGTTCAGGGCGCCGTCCCAGTTCTCCCAGTACCCCTGCAGGACCTTGCCCGACGGCTTGGGCTTCGTGGGGCAGGTGTCGCCCGGGGGCGTGGTGGTGGGCGGGGCGGTCGTGGTCGGCGGGGCCGTGGTGGGCGGAGCGCTCGTCGTCGGGGTGGCGGTCGGCGTGGGGCTGCTGCCGCCGGGGCCGGTGAGCGTCACGTCGTCCGCGTAGTACGCGGGCTGTCCGTACCAGCCGTGCAGGTAGACGGTCACCGAGGTGGTGTTCGCCCCGGTGGTGAAGCCGACGCTGAGCCGGCCGTACGACGGGCTGCTCGCCGTCCAGGTGGACGCGGTACTGCTGATGCCGGTGCCGGTGGCGCCCAGGTAGACGTAGCTGCCCTGGACGTAGGCGCTCAGCGTGTACTGGGAGTTGGGCTGCACGCTGATGGTCTGGGTGCACTGGGCGTTGTCCAGGCCGGTCGGCGTGGCCTGCAGCGCGGAGGCGCCCGAGTGGACCGGACTGCCGACGGCAGCACCGGAGCCGCCGGTGCAGGTCCAGTCGGCGAGTCCGTTCTCGAAGCCGGGGTTGGCCACCAGGTTCGGGGTGGCGGCCCCGGCCGTGACGGTGCCGGCCACGGCGATGCCGGCACCGATGACGGCGGCGGCGCAGACCCCGGCGAGGGAGCGCCTCAGGGCGGTCGGTCCGTGCTGGGCGCCACCGGTCCGGTTCACCTGCGATGCGCGCTCCACGGTCGTCCGCTGCGGGCGAGGAGCTCGGAGCGGCTCGTTCCCGGCCTGGTCGCCTTCGAGGCGGCCGGGGTCCGGGCAGGGGCCGAAAGCGCCTGACGGACGCGGAGTACGCGACCTTCGACGGAACATGCTGTGCTCCCTTTTCCGCCGAGCGTCATGGACATGACCGACGCGTGGGGGCGTGACGCCCGGCTCCGGGTGAGGTGGGGGGACGTGCGAGGCTGTGCCGGACCGGATCGTAGGAGGGGCGGCAAGGGCCGTCAATAGGTCTGGACCAATCGCGAGGAATTGCGGCTCGCCGGCCCCTCCCCCGCGGGCCACCGGGCCCGCGGCGTTCCGGCTGGTCGGCGGCGGCCGGCCGCGCCCCCGGGGCGTCGTGGCACAGCATCCCGATCCGCCTCGCGTGCCGGCGAGCAGCCGGCACGCGAGGCGGCCGGGGAACCTCCTACCGCAGGTGAATCCGTGGCCGAGGGCTCCCCGGCCTCCGGATCTCGCCTTCCGGCAGGTCGCTCGACCCGGCCGATCGGGGCCGCCGACGCCCTTGGGTCCCACCTCTCACAGCACGTCGTCGTTCACCTCGGTCGGCGCGTCAGACAGCCGGCTACCGGGCGGAGTCCGGCTTGACGGCGAGCAGTGCCGTGATCTCGTCGGCAAGGTGCGGGCCGAGCTCGCCCCAGCCGTCCTTGTAGCCGTAGACGCCGGCCAGGGTGCGGGCCTCGTAGTCGCCGTTCATGATCTCGATGTCGTCGGCCGTGATGAGTGCCGGGTGGGCGACGCCGACGGCCGACGAGACCTTCATCAGCTCCTTGCGCAGGGTGCGCAGGTAGACAGCGGCCCGGGTGGCCTTCGAGGCCGGGTCGAGGCCGCGGGCCAGCCACGGGTTCTGGGTCGCGATGCCGGTGGGGCACTTGTCGGTGTGGCACTTCTGCGCCTGGATGCAGCCGATCGACAGCATCGCCTCACGGGCCACGTTGATCATGTCGACACCCAGCGCGAAGGCGACCGCGGCGTTCTCGGGCAAGCCGAGCTTGCCCGAGCCGATGAAGGTCAGGTCGTCGGTCAGCCCCAGCTCCGCGAAGGTGCCGTAGACCCGGGAGAAGCCCATCCGGAACGGCAGCGACACCGAGTCGGCGAAGATCCGCGGCGCCGCCCCGGTGCCGCCCTCGCCGCCGTCGATCGTCACGAAGTCGACCCCGCGGTCACCACGTGCCATCAGCGTGGCCAGCTCCTGCCAGAAGCCCATCTCCCCCACCGCGCTCTTGACCCCGACCGGCAGACCGGTCTCGGTGGCGAGCAACTCGACGAAGTCGAGCATCGAGTCGACGTCGCCGAACGCGGTGTGCCGCGACGGGGAGGCGCAGTCCTCGCCGACCGGGATGCCGCGGATCCCGGCGATCTCCGGGGTCACCTTCGCGCCCGGCAGCATCCCGCCCAACCCCGGCTTGGCGCCCTGGGAGAGCTTGATCTCTATCGCCTTGACCGGAGCGCCGGCGACCACCTCCTTGAGCTTGTCAAGGTTGAAGCTGCCGTCCTCGTTGCGGCAGCCGAAGTACGCCGTACCGAGCTGGAGGACGAGGTCACCGCCGTTGCGGTGGTACGGCGAGAGGCCACCCTCGCCCGTGTTGTGCATCGTGCCTGCCAGCGCCGCCCCCTTGTTGAGCGCCGTGATGGCCGCGCCCGAGAGCGATCCGAAGCTCATCGCCGAGATGTTCACCACGCTCGCCGGCCGGAACGCCCTGGCGCGTCCGCGCGGCCCGCCCAGCACCTTGGCCGAGGGCAGTGGAGCCTGCGGATCGTGCATGTCGGGCAGCGTGTCGGCGAACGTGCGCTGCTTCACGTAGGCGTGCCCCTGGACGTGCTCGACGTCGACTTCGGTTCCGAACCCGAAGTAGTTGTTCTCCTCCTTCGCCGACGCGTAGATCCACGTGCGCTGGTCACGGCTGAACGGGCGCTCCTCCTCGTTGGAGGTCACGATGTACTGCCGCAGCTCCGGCCCGATCGTCTCCAACAGGTACCGGGCATGCCCGATCACCGGGAAGTTCCGGAGCAGCGCGTGCCTCTTCTGGATGAGGTCGCGGGCAGCCAGAAGCGCCACCGCAGTTGCGGCGGCCGCGCCGATCTTCCGGGCTTGCATGAACGTTCCTCCTCGATGCACGACCCCGTCGCCGGGCGGTGGAGCCGTTGACGTGTTGGCTGTTGGACGGCGCGCACGGCCGAGCGGGCAGCAGCGTCCGTCGAAGGACTGCGAAACGATGTTAGGAGGCCCCGCGGACGGGCCTGCCGTCAGGGGGCCGGTCCGGAACAAGAACCGGCTGTACAAGCCGGTCAAGAGCAACGGCAAGTGGATCCCGGACCCGTCGTGGAGCGCGATCGGCAAGCAGATCCGCTTCGCGGGCGGCTCCGGCGCGCCGGACTCCGAGGGGCTGACGGTCGGCGGCAACGGGCCACGTCTACGTGACCTCCGCGCGCGACAACACCGACCACCCGCCGACGGCCAGGAGCTTCGTCGTGCCCGTCCCCCGAAACCGCGGTGAGGTCCCGGTGCCTCCGTTCACGCCGCGGCGTCGTCGCCGGACGGCGGATGCGTCAGGGGGACGCCGGCCCGGGGAGGCGTGTGCCCGACGGTCGCGGGAGCCTCCCGTCGCGCGAGCCGCAGGGTCACCACGTACGAGACCACCACCGCGACGATCACCAGGGGCATCACGGTCAGCCCCTGGGCACCGAGCAGCAGGGTGGCCAGCAGGACAGAGGTCATCGGGAGCCTGAGCATGGCCACGCCCAGGGCACCCACGCCGATGGCGAAGCCCGTGGTGACGTCCAGGCCCGGCAGGTGGGACATGGCCAGGCCGCCTGCCCCGCCCACGAACAGGGCCGGGAAGACGGGCCCGCCGCGGAAGGCGCCGAGCGAGGCGCCGTAGGCGAGCGACTTGAACACGATGAGGAGCAGCAGCGTGCCCACGGAGTAGGTGGCGTGGTCGGCCAGGAGGGGGCCGATGGCGGTCTCGCCCGAGTACAGCACTCCGGAGATCGGTCTGTCGGTGATGACGGTGTAGAGGAGGGCGAGTGCTCCGATGAGCGCGCCCGTCAGTGCGGTGAGCGGCACCCGTCGCCGTTGGACGCGTGATTTCAGATGCAGGGCGGACCGGCGGACCGCCTCGCCGAGGGTGGCAGCGGCGAGGCCTGCGACGATCGCCCAGCCGAACGCGGCGATGGTCGGCCGGTCGGCGGGTGGCACCTGTGTCAGTGCCAGGGAGTAGGTGCCGAGTCCGGTCCAGGAGTCCAGGCCGGTGAAGATCAGCGAGCCGATGCCTGCGGCAAGCAGGCCGGGCACCAGGACGACGCCGAGCATCGACCCGGCCAGGCCGGAGGCCTCCATCAGCAGGAACGCCCCGATCACGGGCGAGCCGAGGAGCTCGCTGATCGCCGCGAAGCCGCCCGCCGCGCCGACGACGGCGAGGACGTCGGGAGGGGCGTCACGTTTCACCAGCCGGATCGCACCGACGGCCAGGCCGCCGCCGAGTGCGATCAGTGGGGCCTCCGGGCCGAGGACGGCGCCGAGGCCGAGCGAGGCGATCGCGGCGAGGGCGACACCGGGTACCGCCGCCACCGAAGGGGTACCGCCGGTCTTGAGCCCGTCGGCCGGCTCGTGCCCGCCTCGTCCGGGAAGGTGCCGGATGGTGAGGGCCACCAGGACACCGGAGACGGCGAGCAGGGGAACGGCCCACCAGTTCGGTGTTCCGCTGAAGCCGAGGCCCTTGGGAAGCGTGTCGTAGACCAGGGACTGGAGTTCGGAGACGAGGGCGAGGAAGCCGTATGCCGCGACCGAGATCGGGACGCCCAGCACGGCCGCCATCACCAGCAGCGCGACGTAGTCACGGCTGCGGACGATCGCGAACGGGTCCTCGGGGGCCGCGGCGGGCTCGACAGGCATGCGCATCGTCTCCTCGGCGTCCCAGCTGCCGAAGAGCGGGTCGGGCGGGCCCGGGTCCGGCGGCACCGACCGTCGTGGTGGCCTGAAGAGCCGGCCTGCCCGTCTCGCAGCCTGTGGCGGGGCAGGTGCCCCTTCGATCATCGCGACGTCAACGGCATCCGGCTTGTCGGACACGCCACGCGGGTGAGCGCCGCCTCGGTGCCGCGGGTCGGTCCGACCGAGCCCTGCCACAGGCGTCCGTCCAGGAGATTCGACGAGCGGAGCCGGACACCGCCGTTGCCGTGCGCCTGCCCTCCGACCCTCGCGACCCGGCCCGCACCGCAGGGGCGGCGCGGTGCGTTGACGGCGGTGGCGCCGCACCTGTCGTTCGTCCCGGAACGGAACCTCCACCGGCTTCTCGCACCTGTCGGGGGCGGGCTGGCCGAGTGCCGCACATGGGGCGGACGATGGAGAGACCATCCGCACGCGCCCGGGAGGAGTGTGGGAGTGGCCCGCAGCACGGCACAGGGGGGCGACCGGCCGGCGCCGGCGGATGCGGCGATGCCTGCCGGCGGGCTGCTGGACGTGCTGGGGGTCGCCGCGGTGGTCCTGGACGAGCAGGGCCGGATCGTGCTGTGGAGCCCGCAGGCCGAGGAACTGTTCGGCTTCGACAGCCAGGAGGCACTGGGCCGGCCCGCGGCGAAGCTGTTGGTGGAGGAGGAGCAGCGGCCCCAGGTGCTGGAGCTGTTCAGCCGCGTGATGTCCGGGCAGGGGCCGTGGGCGGGGGTGTTCCCGGTGCGGCACCGGGACGGGCACACCGTTCGGGTGGAGTTCCGCAACATGCGCCTGGTGGCCGAGGGGGGCCGCCTGTTCGCGCTGGGCATCGCTTCGAAGGAGCGGACGCTGCGCCGGGTGGAGCGGGACGTGGCGCTGTCCTCGCGGTTGGTGGACCAGTCGCCGATCGGGCTCGCCGTGCTGGACACCGGGTTGCGGTACGTGCTGGTGAACGCGGCGCTGGAACGGATCGACGGCGTACCCTCCGGGGAGCACCTGGGCCGTACGCCCTGTGAGGTGCTGCCGCACCTGGACACCGCGATCGAGGTGCGCATGCGGGAGGTGTTGGCGTCCGGTGAGCCGGTGCTGGACGAGGTCACCACCGCGATCAGGCCGACCGATCCGCACCGGGAGCACGCGTGGAGCGCCTCGTTCTACCGGCTGGAGGACCAGGCCGGGCGGATCATCGGGGTGGCGGTCTCGGTGGTGGACGTCACCGAGCAGCGCGAGGCGGCGTTGACCGCGGCGCGGGCCCGTCGACGCCTGTCGCTGATCGCGGACGCCTCGATCCGGATCGGCACCACCCTCGATCTGCCCACCACGGCGCGCGAGCTCGCTGAGGTGGCCGTGCCCGAGGTCGCCGACATCGCCGCCGTCGACCTTCTGGACGCCGTCCTCGCCGACCCGGCGCCCGGTGGTGACCCGGGCGAGGTGCGGTTCCGCGCCATGGCGATCAAGGCCGCGGACCGCAGCCCCGCGCTCCGGGCCGCCGACCCGCTCGGAGAGGTCGCCCGCTACGTAGCGCAGCGGCTGGTCGCCCAGTGCGTGCGCACCGGCCGTCCGGTGCTGGTCCCGCAGGTGCGCGGCCCGGACGTCGCCCGCGTCGCCCGCGACGCCGACGCCGCCGATCTGCTCCGGCAGGCCGGGCTGCACTCGTACCTCGCCGTACCGCTGATCGCCCGCGGTGAGGTCCTGGGCGCCCTGGACCTGAAGCGGACCCGAACCCCTGCCCCGTTCGACGCCGACGACATGGTGCTGGCCACCGAACTCGCCGCCCGCGCCGCGGTCTGCATCGACAACGCCCGCTGGTACCAGCGGCAGCGCCACGCCACGCTCGTCCTCCAGCGCCACCTGCTGCCGCCGCGCCACACCGCCGATCCGCCCGGCCTCGCCATCGCCCACCGGTACCAGCCCGCCACCACCACGCACGAGACCGGCGGCGACTGGTTCGACGCCATCCCGCTGCCCGGCGAGCGCACCGCGCTCGTCGTCGGCGACGTCATGGGCTCCGGCATCACCGCGGCCGCCACCATGGGACAGCTGCGCACCAACACGCGTACCCTGGCCCGCCTGGGACTCGGCCCCGACGAGGTCCTGACGCACCTGGACGAGACCACCCGCGACCTCGGCGAGGCCATGGCCACCTGCCTCCTCGCCGTCTACGACCCGCACACCCGCGTGTGCCGCCTGGCCTGCGCCGGCCACCTTCCGCCCGTCCTGGTCCGCGGGAACCACCCGCCGCACCTGATCGACCTCGACCCCGGCGCACCGCTGGGCGTCGGCGACGTCCCCTTCCGCACCACCGACCTGCACCTGCGGGCCGGCGACGACCTGGTCCTCTACACCGACGGGCTCGTCGAGGTCCGCGACCAGGACATCGACCAGCGCCTGGAAGCCCTCATCGACCTCCTCGCCTGCCCCCACCGGGACCTGGAGGACACCTGCGACCTCCTGCTCTCCGCCCTGCGCCGCCCCGACACCGCCGACGACGTCGCCCTGCTCATCGCCCGCGTCCTGTCCTGACCGGCAGGCCGTCGCTCCTCCGTCCTTCGCCGCACCAGGGCTCCGTGGTCGGCTCCGGTGCGGAGGGAGAATTCAAGCCGCTGCCGGCCCGGTCGCCCCGCTGAAGGTCAGGGCAGTGTCCAGAACCGGGTCGTGACGAGGTAGAAGAGGACGGCCCAGAACGCGGTCACCCCGGCGACGGTGCCGAGACCGATGCGGTTGTTCCTCGCCGCGGGCTCGCCCGGCGGGGGCCGGAGCCACCGCTTGAGCAGCGGGTTCACGTAGAAGGGCATCGTCAGGAAGCTCATGGTGAAGCTCGACAGCAGGTTGCCCACCAGCAGGCCGATCCAGAGCGGCATCCTCAGCGGCGAAAGGGCGAGCGTCAGCAGCACGACGGTCGGGTACAGGCCGACCCACACCGCGATGGCGGTTCTGGTTTCCGACGGCGGCGGCGCCTCCTTGCCGTTCTCCTCGAAGGCGAACCAGCTGCCGAAGGAGTTGTCGATCGTCCGAAGCCTGAACTCGTTGAACCTGCTGCCCTCGGCGAGCAGCTTCCGCCGCGCGCCTGACGTCAGCCAGGCGTCGAGGTGCTCGGCACTGTCGAACCGGTAGAGCGTGGTCCACTCGTCCTGAAGCCCCTCGATCGGGCGGAAGAGCTCCGTACCGCGAAAGCCCTCGAACGTCCGCTCCTCCTGATTCATCCGCCGCTGCCAGTCGAGGAACTCCTCGACGTGGTCGGGGTGGACGCGGTGGGTGACCACGACGGTCACGAGCGGATCCGGTGCCTGCACGCCGCCTCTGACGACCTGCTGGGTTCCCGGACCGTCGAAGTACCTGCCGCCGGTGTCGAGCAGGTTCTGCCTGGTGGCGCTGTTGATCCATGCCTGTAGATGGGCGATCGAGTCGAACCGGTAGACGACGGTCCAGTCGGGCTGCAGGGACGTCGGCGGGGAGACCTCCGCGCCGAGGTAGCCGGGGTAGTCGGCGGCGGCGGCGTTGACGTCCTGCTGCCACGCCTCGTACTCGTGCTCCAGCCCCGGCCGGACCCTCAGACCGATGATGGCCGTCGCCGCAGCGTCCCCGTCCCGGGGCTTCACGGTGTTCATTTCGGTCCGGGCGCCGTCGACACCGGCCTGGCCTCGTTCAGCCGGCTGTAGATCCGTTCCGGGGTCAGCGGCAGCGCGCGGTAGCGGACACCCGTGGCGTCGTGGAGCGCGTTCGCCAACGCGGGGGCCACCGGATTGATGCAGCACTCTGCGATCCCCTTCGAGCGCATCGGCCCGACCGAGTCCGAGGACTCCACCAGGAGCACGTCGGTACGGGGGATGTCGGCGTAGGTGGGGATGCGGTAGTTGCGGAGGTTCGGGTTGACCATGACACCGTTCGCGTCGATCCGGTGATTCTCCGTCAGCGCGAAGCCGATCCCCTGGGCGACACCGCCCTCCACCTGTCCCCGGACCTGCACGGGGTTGATGACGTCGCCGGCGTCGGTGGCCTGCACGCTGTACAGGACGCGGATCTCGCCCGTCACCCGGTGGACGGCGATGCGGATTCCCTGCGTGTTGGAGGTGACACTTCGCGGTGAGCCGTAGCCCTTGCGGGCGGCGGTGAAGCGGATTCCGCGCGCGCGGGCCAGGGCGACGAGGTCCGCCAACGGCACGCGCTGCTCGCCGCAGAGGACGCCGTCGTCGTCCATCGAGCACATCACGACGTGGACGCCCGTGTGGACGGCGGCGAACTCCAGGATCCGGTCCCGCACCGCGTTGGCCGCACGGAGGACGGCGTTGCCCGCCACGAAGAGTCCCGCGCTCGCGAAGGCGCCGGTGTCGAACCCCGTGCGGTCGGTGTCGGACTGCACCAGGCGGATCCGCTCCGGCGTCGTGCCCAACTGGTTGGCCGCGATCTGGATGTGGGCGGTGGGGGTGCCCTGGCCGAACTCGACCGTCCCGACGGCCAGCTCGTACACCAGGTCGTCCCCGAGCGTGACCCAGGCCTCCGAGACGTGCTCGGTCGGCGGCGCGGTCTCGTGCAGGGAACTCGCCACGCCGGCCCCGACGAGCCAGTCGGGCCCCGGTGACGGCTCGTGAGCCGTCCGGGCCATCGCGGCGTCCACCAGGTCGATGCACCTGGCGAGTCCGTCCTCGGTGAACATCACGTCGTCGGGTCCGTCGTGCAGGGCGACGAGCGGATCGCCCGGTCGGACGATGTTGCGGCGCCGCAGTTCGAGCGGGTCGAGGTGCAGGGCACGGGCCAGCTCGTCCATCGCCGATTCCACGGCGAACGCCGGCTGTGTCATCCCGTATCCGCGCAGTGCCCCGCTCGGAACGGTGTTCGTGTAGACGGCGTAGGCGTCGTACTTCTTGTTGGGACAGCGGTAGATCATGACGGCGCTGCCTCCCCCGTACAGCGTCTCGCCACCGTGGTTGCCGTAGGCGCCGGTGTTCGACACGTTGCGGACCTGGAACGCCGTGAGCGTCCCGTCCGCCTTCGCGCCGAGCTTGACCGTCAGCGTCATCGGATGCCGGGGCGAGGCCGTGGTGAACTCCTCCTCGCGGGTGTACTCGAAGCAGACGGGCCGCCCGGTGTCCAGTGTGGCGAGCGCGGCCAGATCCTCCGAGAACACCTCCTGTTTGCCTCCGAAGGCGCCGCCCACGCGCTTGCAGAACACACGCAGCTGGTCCGGACGCAGCGCGAACAGGTACGCGAGTTTGACCTTGGCGATCGACGGCGACTGCGAACTGGTACGGACGTTCAGGCGGCCGTCCTCCATCCAGGCGATCGAGCCGTGGGTCTCCAGGTGCGCTTGCTGCACGCGCGGGGAGGAGTACGTGCCCTCGTGGATCACGTCGGCGTCGGCGAATCCGGCATCGACGTCACCGATGTGCGAATGGATCTCCACCAGGATGTTGTGGACCGGGTCCCGGACGAAGGGGTCGTGGGCGCCGTGCAGTTGCGGCGCCCCCTCGGCCATCGCCTCCTCGGGGTCGAACACGGCCGGCATGACGTCGTAGTCGACGACGACCCTCCGGCAGCCTTCCTCCGCCGCCGCGACGGTGTCGGCCAGGACGGCCACGACGCGCTGGCCGACGAAGCGCACCGTGTCGTCGAGGATGAAGGTGTCGTCCGGATCGACGAGGTGGTCGGTGTGGATCGCCGTGGTGAAGCGCTTGCGCGGCACGTCCTCCCAGGTGTAGACCCGGCGCACGCCGGGAACCGCGAGTGCGGCGGCCTTGTCGATCGAGACGATCCGGGCGTGCGCGTGCGGTGAGTGCAGCACCTTGAGGTGCAGCATGCCGTCGAGACGGGTGTCCATGGTGAACTCGGCGCGGCCGGTCACCACGTCGTCGGCCGCCGGCGTGCCGACACTCGCCCCCACCGCCTTCCCCGGGGCCGCCGTCTCCACGCCGGCGACGCCCCGCACGGCGTCCTCGATCGCCCGGTAGCCGGTGCAGCGACAGAGGTTGCCCTTCAACGCCCGGGGCAGGTCGCCCTTCTGAGCCTCGGTGAGCGACGCCGATGTCATGATCATCCCGGCTGTGCAGAAGCCGCACTGGAATCCCGGGGCGTCACGGAACTGTCGCTGCATCGGATGCAGGTCGCCCGGTGATCCGAGCCCCTCGATCGTCGTCACCTCGTGACCGTCCGCACGGAACGCGGGGGTGATGCAGCTGTGTACCGGATCGCCGTCCAGCCATACCGTGCACGCGCCGCAATCGCCCGCGTCGCACCCCTTCTTGACGCCGAAGTGGCCGAGCGAGCGGAGGAAGGTGCGCAGGCACTGGCCGGGTCGCGGCTCGTCGTCGAAGCTCCTGCCGTTCACGAGGAAGGTCATGCCGGGCCCCCAGCCATGAGTTCGTGCCGAATTTCCTCGGTGAAGTGCTTGGTCAGGTGGCGACGGTGTTCCGGGGTCCCGTTCGGATCGGCGAACCAGGCGTCGGCGGGGATGACATCGATGCTGTGCTGAAGAGTCCGCGCGTCGGGCATGCTGTCGAAGGCGATCCGCACCGGCCGCGTGGTGCCGGCGGTGACGGTGAGCATCAGGTCGTTCTTCCCGGGCGTCTGGGTACCGATGAGGAACACCGTCGAGCGGCCGAGCCGGGTCAGTGTGAAGCGGCGGTGCACGGTGCGTTTCCGCAGGGCGCGCGCCGGAATCCTGACGCGGCGCAGCAGTTCGCCCGGTGCGAGGACGTTTCGGTTGTTGCCGGTCACGAAGTCGAGGGCATCGACGACACGGGTCGACCCGTCGGGAGCCCACAGCTCGTACCCGGCCTCCAGGGCGACCGTCAGCGTGATCATCGGGCCGGCAGGCAACGACAGGCAGATGTTGCCGCCGACGGTCGCCGAGTTCCACACCTTGAACGAGGACAGGAACGCCTCACAGCCCGTGGCGAAGAGGGCACCCGCAGTCCACTCACGCGGCGGCTCGAAGGCGTACAGGTCGCGGATGGTGCAGGTCGCACCGATCTCCAGGCCTGCGTCGCTCGGAACGAGCGGATCCCAGCCCAAGGACATCAGGTCGATCAGGCGGCGCAGGCTCGGCTGCTCGGCGGAGAACAGGAACGTGCCGCCCGCGAGCCAGGCATCGCCCTCACGCCAGTCCGGGCCGGGTCGATCGGGCGGGCGCCGGACGACTTCGGTGATGGTGTTGAGGTCCATGGGAACCGTTCTCCCTCATGACGACCACCGCGCGACGGACCGCCGCCGGATTCGCCCATGGGCCGCTGCGGTCGAACGCCCGAGGGGGAGCCCTGGCGGGCGCTGGCAGTCATGTCAAGCGTATAGCCGGACGAGCCAGGCCCGCCAAGTCGACACCTTGGGTGACGTCGAGCCGTCGGGGTCGGTGCGGTGGTACCGGCCGGGCCGCGCCGGACGGGCGGGTCGGTAGCGGCTTCGGTGGTTCGCGCTCCGTCCGGCGACGGCTCACCGTCCAGGGGCTCCCGGCCGCCCGGCAGCAGCTCACGCAGGATCCGGATCGCGCCGGCCGCGGCTGACGGGCCGTCCGGAGCGGACGGCCCGTCGGTTTGCGACGTGTCGGTCACGGGGCCAGGCCGTCCGGGCTCCGCCAGCTCACCAGGCGGGCTCCGTCCGGCGGGAGGTCCACGATCTCGTGTCCGAAGACCCGGTTGATCGAGCTGCCGCCGTTCAGCGAGATGTCGGCGCCGTAGACGTGCACGGAGACCGCGCGACCGGTGCCGCCGTTCGACACCCGGTGGATGTCCTCGTCGGGCGGCACCAGGAGCTGTACCCGGCCGGGAGAGCAGGTGGTCCGGCCGGACGGCACCAGCACCCTGCGGCCGGATCTGGGGAGCCGCCACAGCCGGTACGCCTCGTCCACCTCGACGCCCTCCACCACACCTGACACGCACCAGGAGACATGGTCGTGGATCGGGGTGGACTGCCCGGGCAGCCAGGTGAGGGCCACCACGGAGTGCGTCCGTCCGGCATGCAGCAGCCGCTGCGAGTAGCCGTCGGTGTCACCGGCGCACAGGTCGTCGGGGACGATCAGCCCGGCCCGCAGGTACTTGCGCAGGGTGTCCGCGGTGAGCTGGGCGGTCAGGACGTCCGCGGCGCCGTAGCGCGCGAGGTCGGAGAGGAACTCGTCGAGGTTGGAGCCCGGTTTCACGGTCTACCGCCCCATCCCGGTGAGCGCGCGCACGTTGACGCTCCCGACGGCCTTGACCGCCATGAAGCCGCGGGCGCAGGCCGAGCAGAGTACGTACGCCAGGAACCGGAGCAGGAACGCCGCCGTCACCGGGAACACGGACCTGCGGTAGGCGGCACGCAACTCGGTGAATCGCGGATCGTCGCCGATCCAGGGTGTGTCACCGCGCGACGGCGCGGCCGGGTCGATCATGGGAATCCTTCTGAGCAGTGCGGAACTTGCCGAAGGCCCGACCGTAGGAATCCACGGTAGACAAGCGATGAACGTGCGGTCAGCGACGGTCCCGGCCCGCTCGACAGGCTCTCATCAGCCGTGGATCCGCTTCGCCCGGGCCGCTCGGAGCGGCGCCCTGGGAAAGCGCTTTCCAAGCGCTCCCGAACTGGGTAGGCTCGATCACCGTGGCAGACACCCTGCCTCCCCTCCCCCAGCGTGCCGCGTCGCCGACGGGCCGGGCCGGCCGGCGGCCGCTCCCTCCCCCGAAGCCCTCTGCAAGCCCTCTGAAAGCTGGCCCCTGATGCTCGACCACGACGAAACCGGGTACCTCCGCGACGGGGCGCCGCACCGCGTCGTCTCCGGCGCCCTGCACTACTTCCGCGTCCACCCCGACCTCTGGGAGGACCGCCTGCGCCGGCTACGCGCGATGGGCGCCAACACCGTCGACACCTACATCCCCTGGAACTTCCACGAGCTGCCCTCCGGCGCCTTCGACTTCACCGGCTGGCGCGACCTCGCCCGCTTCTGCCGCATCGCCCAGGCGCAGGGCCTCGACGTCATCCTGCGGCCCGGCCCCTACATCTGCGCGGAGTGGGAGTTCGGCGGCCTGCCGGCCCGGCTGCTCGCCGCCGACGGGCTGCGGCTGCGCTGCGCCGACCCGGCCTACCTGGCCGAGGTGGACGGCTGGTTCGACGCCGTCGTGCCCCGGATCCTGCCGCTCCTGGCCGGCCGGGGCGGCCCGGTGGTGGCGGTGCAGATCGAGAACGAGTACGGCAGTTTCGGCAACGACCGCGCCTACCTCCTCCACCTGCGCGACGGCCTGCTCGAACGCGGCGTCGACTGCCTGCTGTTCACGGCGGACGGCGCGGAGGACGCGATGCAGCAGGGCGGCGGCGTTCCGGGCCACCTCGCCACGGCGACGTTCGGCTCCCGGGCCGCCGAGCGGTTCGAGGTGCTGCGGCGCTACCAGCCCAAGGGCCCGATGACGGCGATGGAGTTCTGGATCGGCTGGTTCGACCACTGGGGCGAGCCGCACCACGTGCGCGACGCCGCCGAGTCCGCCCAGGCGCTGGACGACCTCCTCGCCACCGGCGCATCCGTCAACCTCTACATGGCCCACGGCGGCACCAACTTCGGCTTCTGGGCCGGCGCCAACCACACCGGCACCCGCCCCTTCGACACCGGCTTCCAGCCGACCGTCACCAGCTACGACTACGACGCTCCGATCGGCGAGGCCGGCGAGCTCACCGAGAAGTTCCACGCCTTCCGCGCCGTCATCGGCAAGTACGTCCCCCTGCCCGAGGGCGAGCTGCCCGGGCCCGCCCCCCGCGTCGCTCCGCAGCGCGTCCGGCGCCGCGCCGCCGCCGCCCGGCTCCTGGCGAACCTCGACACCCTGTCCGAGCCGGTGCGCAGCCCGACGCCCGAACCCATGGAGAAGGTCGGCCAGTCCCTCGGCCTCATCCACTACCGCACCCGGATCTCCGGCCCACGGCCGTCCATGCCGCTGCGCATCGACGGCATCGGCGACCGCGCCCACGTGTTCGCGGACGGCCGGCCGCTCGGCGTCCTGCACCGCGACGCCCCGACGGAGACCCTGCCGCTGGAGGTCGGACCGGACGGCGTCGTGCTCGACATCCTGGTCGAGGCCCTCGGCCGGGTGAACTACGGCCCTCTGCTGGACGACCGCAAGGGCATCAGCCGCGGCGTCTCCCACGGCCACCAGCGGCTGTTCGACTGGGAGATCCGCCCCCTGCCGCTCTCCGACCTCGACCGCCTCGCCTACGAGAACGCGGACCCGGTGGGCGACGCGGACCCGGCCTTCCACCGCTTCGAGGCCTCGCTCGCCGAGCCCGCCGACGCCTTCGTCGCCCTGCCCGGCTGGGGCCGCGGACTCCTCTGGCTCAACGGCTTCCTGCTCGGCCGCTACTCCGCGCAGGGCCCGCAGCGGACCCTCTACGCCCCGGCTCCGCTGTGGCGGGAGGGCGTCAACGAACTCGTCCTGCTCGAACTGGACGGCCACGGCGAGGAGATCGAGCTTCGCGACCAGCCCGACCTCGGGCCGCTCGCCGCCGCCCCCAGCTCCGAGTACTGAGACCGGCGAGGTCCGGCTCACAGCACCAGGCCGTCGGCGGGCGTGGCCCGGCGGGGGGGCACGGCC
>NZ_JAHSQD010000829.1 GCF_020103755.1 Streptomyces sp. LS1784 | reverse complement strand
CCGCGCCCACCGCCACCGCGCCCACCGCCACCGCGGCCGCCCCGGGGGCCGCCGGCACCGTCGCGGCAAGTCCGTCGGCGTGCAGCTGAACCACCGTCCTCAACAGGGCCGTTGGTCCGATCAGACGTCTCGGCCGGGCAGTCCGTCCGGCGAGCGCAGGGAAGGGAGCAGAGCATGACCACACCGGGCATGTTGACCAAGGAAGACGAAGCGATCCGCCAGGTCCTGGCGAGCCTGGAGCAGCAGATCGAGCACATGGTGACCGCCGGTCGCACGGTCGAGCGGATCAAGGAGGAGATCGCCGGGGGCTACATCTCCGGCGCGAGCAGCGAGTTCCAACGGAAGGTCGAGGACTGGATGACGCGCTACCAGCAGGTCATCGGCGCCTTCGAGCGCTTCGTACAGTCCACCCAGGGCGCCAACGCGATCCTCACCCAGGCCGAGGACGACGCCCGTGCCCACGCCGCCGACGGCATCTACAACGGCCTGCAAGGCGTCTGACGGTTCATCACCAGAAGAGGATCGAGTAACCCCATGGACTTCGGCAACATCCAGCTCCACCACGAGACCGTGTCGCAGGCGGTCGGCGAGCTGCGCCAGGCCGGCAACATGATGCGCAGCAACCTGGACGAACTCATGAGCAAGCTGCGGGGCGTGATCGACGGCGGCCACTTCCAGGGTGTCGCGGCCACGGCCTTCGAGGACCTCTCCCGGGTGGTCACGGCCAACGAGTCCGCCATGGACGACGACATCACGGCGGCCGCGAACACCCTCAGCACGATGCACGACATCATGCGCGAGTCGGACACCCAGGCGGGGAAGCAGTTCGCCTGACGAGGAGGGGGGCCCGCGCATGAGCGGCGACACCACCAAGATCACCATCGCCTACTTGGAGGGCCGCCTCGCAGAGCTGCGGGCCTTCGAGCAGGACGTGAACAGCCAGAAGACGAACTGGGCGAAGGCGCCGTCGGCGCTGAAGGCGGGCCAGGACGCGTTTCCGTCCGCCAAGGCGCTGAAGCAGGCCTACCTCGACTACGCGAAGAGCGTGGGCGAGGGCATAGAGGCCGTCCGCAAGACGCTCGACGACATCGTCAACGACCTGCTGAAGGCCGGGCGGACGCTCCACGAGGGCAACGACGAGGCCCTCACGGAGGCCCAGCTGCTGGAGGTCCTCCACGACGTGCTCACCGGCGTCGCCCCGACGACCAAGCTCCCCTGACGCCAGGAGCCCGCCGTCGGCGCAGGAGGGCCACCCGGCCCGCCGGCGCCGACGGCACACCGCTGCCCGAGAACCGTTCCACTCCGCCCGGAGGATGACCATGGCCGACCAGACGAACTACACCTGGGAACAGATGCTGAAGGTGTTCGCCGGGACGGACCACAGCGACGTCGCGCAGCGCACCGACGTGACCGGCCCCCAGTGGATCCAGGCCCGCTACCTGTACACGGACACCAAGGCCAACAACGACAAGCGCAAGGTCCAGAACGGCATCGCCAAGGGCGACGCCGGATACGACATGTGGGCCGAGTGGGTGTACCTGGTCGAAGGCGGCGGCACCTACAGCACGATCCTGGGCGTGACCTGCGACTGGCACTTCTGGGACGGCAAGCCCGACGACAAGACGCCGACCCCGTGGAGCCGGTTCAAGGCCAACCCGGGCGACATCATGGGCCCGTCGATCTGGGGGAGCTGCAGCGGCAACGAGGTCACGGCGCCCCCGACGCTGTGGGACGCCGCACGGATCATCGGCGAGGTCGACACCTTCTTCGTGGAGCAGCGGAGGAAGGTGAACGCCTGGTTCAACGACGTGGGCGGCTCGGACAGCGACTTCCAGGGCAGCGCGGCCGGCCGGTTCAAGGAGGTGCTGTACGGCCTGGAGAACGAGTTCATCGCCATGCACTTCGGGCTCAGCGGCGATCTCGGCGCGTACAAGGACCTGCCCAAGGAGGCGCCCAAGGACCCGCCCAAGGACGGGTCCACGAGCAACCCCATCGTCACCAAGCTGAAGGCGGCCGGGGACGCCCTGAAGCAGCAGCAGGCGAACATGTACTACCAGGGCTACGAGCCCTGGATGGGGAACTCCGACCTGCTGAGCTCCACGGGCGACGCCAAGGGCGAGCACTGGCAGTACACCGACGGCTCGAAGGGCGGCAGCTTCGCCTCGCCGTACACGTGCGTGCACTTCGCGTTCACCGAGCTGGTCAAGGACCTCACCGCGGTCCTCACCCTCACCACGATCAGCTACGAGGACGGGAGCCTCTCGGCCGACGCCACGGTCTCGGGTGGCGGGGTCACCCTGGCGACCAACGACAAGGGCGTCGACAAGGGAGCCCTGGACGCCTTCGTCGCGAAGCTGGAGGCCGCGGCGAAGAAGAAGTGGAACGACTGGGTCACCGAGAAGCTCGACTCGGCCGCGACCAACGCGGGGAGGCTCCTGAGCGACGCCTACGACGACGCGAGCAAGCTCCTGATCCCGATCAGGCCGGTCACGCTCGACCTGCCCAAGGACAAGGTCGAGCCCAAGACCACCCCCGACGGCAAGGACGGCAAGGACGGCGACGGGTCGAAGACCGACGTCAAGGGGCCCCCGGGGATCGGCGGCACCGGGGGCGGCGGCGCCGGCGGGGGCGGCGCCGGCGGGGGCGGCACCGGAGGGATCGGGGGCACCGGCGGCGGGAC
>NZ_JAHSQD010000828.1 GCF_020103755.1 Streptomyces sp. LS1784 | reverse complement strand
TCCTGACCGGTGTGCTGCCGCTCGGCCCGACCGGCCTGGGCACGGCCTCGCTGCGGCTGCCGCCGGGCGGGACGGTGCCGCGGCAGTGAGCCGCTGACGGAGTGCCCCCGCGCGGGTCCGTCCCGCTCCATCCCGCGCGGGGGCGCCGCGTCGTGGCTAGGCTGGCGAGCCGGGGACCGTCGTGCGCCCTCCGGCGCGCGCACTTCGCCACACACGAGGGCAGAGAGATGGCTGCGCTACCTGAGGGCACACCCTGTTGGGCCGACGCGATGTTCACCGATCTGGAGGGCGCGAAGGCCTTCTACGGCGACGTGCTGGGCTGGACCTTCGGTGAGAGTTCGTCGGAGTTCGGCAACTACACCCGGGCGTACTCGGACGGCAGGGCGGTCGCCGCGATCGTGCCGCCGATGCCCGGCGTGGAGGCCCAGTCCGCCTGGTGCCTGTACCTGGCCTCGCCGGACGCCGCCGCCACTGCGGCGCGGATCCGCGCCAACGGCGGTGAGGTGCTCATGGGGCCGACGCAGATCGGCGACTTCGGCACGATGGTGATCGCCAGGGACCCGGCCGGCGTGGTGTTCGGCGTCTGGCAGGCAGGCCGGTACGAGGGCTTCGAGCAGCAGGGCGAGCCCGGCGCGTACAGCTGGGCCGAACTGGTGACCCGCGAGCCCGCGAAGGCCGACGCCTTCTTCCCCGCGGTCTTCCCGTACGGCGTGACGAGGATGGACTCCGAGGAGTTCGACTACCGGATGTTCCGGGTCGGCGACCGGCCGGTGCTGGGCCGGATGGGAGCGGAGGGCGTCCTGCCGCCCGAGGCGCCCTCGTACATCAGCGTCTACTTCGCGGTGGACGACACCGACGCGGCGATCGGGCGGCTGACGGCGCGCGGCGGCACGGTGTACTTCGGGCCGATGGACAGCCCGTTCGGCCGGTTCGCGGCGGTCGGCGACCCGCAGGGCGCGGCCTTCGGGCTGATCGACCTCGGACGGACGGTCGGCGAGCAGCCGAAGACGGTGGACGTCTCGTGACACGGCGGGCGGCAGACCGGCCGACCCGGAAGGCGGGGGAAGTGGCCCATGGGTGAGCGCGAGGAACTCGTCGAGACGCTCGACAAGCACCGCGGACTGCTGCGGCACACCGTCCGGGACCTCACCGACGAGCAGGCGGCCCGGCGCACCACGGTCAGCGAGCTGAGCCTCGGCGGCCTGATCAAGCACGTGGCGGCGGCCGAGGCACGCTGGGGGCGGTTCATGACCGGCGGCGCCGAGGCGATGCGGGGCCGGGACGGGCAGCACGGCCCCGACAACGCGGACGCCTGGGCGGCCCAGTTCCGGATGGTGGAGGGCGACACCCTGGCCGGGCTGCTCGCCGAGTACGAGCGGGTGGCCCGCGGGACGGACGAGCTGGTCCGGACCCTGCCCGACCTCGACCTCGCCCATGAGCTGCCGTCCGCGCCCTGGTTCCCGCCGGGTACGGCCTGGTCGGTCCGGCGGGTGCTGCTGCACCTGATCGCCGAGACCGCGCAGCACGCCGGGCACGCCGACATCGTCCGGGAGTCGCTGGACGGGGCGAAGTCGATGGGCTGAGCGGCGCCGACGATGGCCGGAGCGCCGTCAGGGCAGCTCCACGCCGAGGAGTTCGCGCAGCACCCGACTGCCGTCCGGGGTGACCCGAAGGGCCCGTCCGGAGCCGATCCGCTCCACCCAGGCGCGGTCCAGGGCGGCCCGGCAGAGTGCCGCGCCCAGCGCCCCGCCCAGGTGGTTGCGGCGCTCCGTCCAGTCCAGGCAGCTGCGCACCACCGGGCGCCCGCCCCGGCGGCCCGCGCGCGGCGGCAGCTCGATCGCCTGCGCGGCCAGCCAGTCCCGCCCGAGCCCGGTGACGGCCAGCCCGCCCTCCTCGGTGACCAGGCCGCGGGCGAGCAGCGCGTCGGACACGGCCACGCCGAGGCGCCCGGCCAGGTGGTCGTAGCAGGTGCGGGCGCGGGCCTCGGCGCTCAGCCGGGTGGCCTCGCCCAGGTTGCGGGGCGCGGTGGCGGGGCCGGACTCGGCGAAGGCGGTGAGGTCCTCGATCAGCGTGGCCACCGCGGGCGTGGCCAGTCGGACGTACCGGTGCCGGCCCTGCCGCTCCTCGGCCAGCAGCCCGCCCGCGATCAGCCGGGACAGGTGCTCGCTGGCCGTGGACGGCGCGACGCGCGCGTGCCGGGCCAGCTCACCGGCGGTCCAGGCGCGGCCGTCGAGCAGCGCGGTGCAGATGGCGGCGCGGGTGGGGTCGGCGAGCAGGGCGGCGAAGGCGGCGAGCGTCATGCCTCCATGGTCGGGGCGCGGGGGCGTGTCCGTGAGCGCACGGAGGGCCGCGTTCGGGGGCCGGGTCGCGTCCGGGGACGGGGCCGCGTACGGGGGCGGGGCGGTCGAAGCGGCGGAGCCGCGTGGGGGAGCGGAGCCGGGGACATGCCTCCAGGGTCGCCCCGGCACGGTTCGGCCGGCGCCGAAACGACCCGGGGCCACGATGACGGCATGAGCGAAACCACGGTGGCCTCCGACCCCGCGACCACGACCTTCTCCCGCTACGACGACGTCACGGCGGCCCTGGCCGACCCGGCGCTGGTCCCGCCGCCCGCCGCGCCCGGCGCCACCCCCGGCACGGTGGCCTGGCTGCGGTCCGCCGTCGCCCGGTTCAGCTCGGGC
>NZ_JAHSQD010000827.1 GCF_020103755.1 Streptomyces sp. LS1784 | reverse complement strand
GGCCGGTCCTGCTCGCCGACCGCGAGCGCGTGCACGGCGGCCAGCTGCGCGGCCAGCAGATCGGCGCGCCGTGCCGTGTCGCCGTCCTCGGCCAGGCGCACCCCGCCGGGCAGGTGCGTCATCACCAGCGACGGATGCTCGCACACCGCCCCCGCCGCGTCCACGGCGACGAGCCGCGCCGCCGGGATGCCACTGGTCTCCAGCAGGCGCAGCACGGCCGCCTCGCGGGCCAGCAGCCCCGGCGCGTGGCGGCGGTAGAACGGCTTGACGAAGGAGCGCAGCACCAGCGCGTACGAGCCCGCGCGGCCGGGGCGCCGCACGTCCAGGCGGCGCATCCGCGAGGTCCATCCGCCCCGCAGCGCGCTCACCTCGGCGATGCGCTCACCGGCGGGCAGGTGCCCCTCGACCCACCGGCGCGTGCCCTCCCACCCCTGGTCCCGGTCCTCACTGTCGATCATGGACGGCAAGCCTACGCCCCGTTCCTGCCGGGCCCACCACCACCAACACTGACGGAAGGTCAACTCCGTTGCAACCACGGCACGGAGACCACTGTTCCGACGGTTGTCGAAGTTTGACAGGCGGGGTGCGCCCGGGGTTGGCTGAGGGCCGATCCGCACACCGCAGTCCGCACACCGCAGTCCGCGGTCCGCGCGCTGCCGGCCGTACGCAGGAGGGGGAGGGGCCCGTCATGCCCAGGAGCGTCGTCTTCGAGACCACCGGGGGACCGGAGGTACTGGCCGTGCGCGAGCACGACCTGCCCGAGCCCGGGCCCGGCGAACTGCGCCTGCGCGTGGCCGCGATCGGCCTCAACCGTGCCGAGGCCCTCTTCCGCGCCGGCACCTACCTGGAACAGCCGTGCCTGCCCGCCACCCTCGGCTACGAGGCCTCGGGCACCGTGGAGGCCGTCGGCGAGGGCGTCACCGGCTTCGCGCCCGGCGACCGCGTCGACACCGTTCCCGCGTTCTCCCAGAACGACTACGGCGTCTACGGCACCCACGTGCTGGTCCCGGCCCGCGCCGCCGTCGCCCACCCCGCCGCTCTCACCCCCGCCCAGGGCGCCGCCGTGTGGATGCCCTACCTCACCGCCTACGGCGCCCTCGCCGAGGACGGCCACCTGCGCCCCGGCGACCACGTGCTGATCACCGCCGCCGCCTCCGGCGTCGGCCTCGCCGCCATCCGTACCGCCCGCCGCCTGGGCGCCCACCCCATCGCCACCACCCGCACCCGCGCCAAGGCCCGGCACCTGCTGGACGCCGGCGCCGCCGAGGTCCTCGTCACCGGCGAGGACGACCTCCTCGCCCGCGTGGACGCCGCAACCTCCGGACGCGGCGTGCGCACCGTCTTCGACCCCGTCGCCGGACCCGGTGTCCTCACCCTCGCCCGCGCCGTCGCCCCCGGCGGACGCGTGATCCTCTACGGCCGCCTCGACCCACGCGACACCCCGATGCCCGGCCAGGACACCTTCGCCCCCGTCACCAGCCGCTTCTACAGCATGCACGAGGTGACCCGCGACGACGAACGCCTGCGCCGCGCCCACGCGTTCGTCACCGCGGGCCTGGCCGACGGCTCGTTCACCCCCGTCATCGACCGCGTCTTCGAGGGCCTCGACACCGTCGCCGAGGCCCACCGCTACCTCGAAGCCGGCACCCAGGCCGGCAAGATCGTCGTGAGCGTCGGCGACTGACCGGCCCTCACCGCCCCCGCACCTGCCCGGCCTCCGCGTCGGCGGCGGCCACCACCGCCGCCAGCAGGCCCGGGAACCTGTGCTCCAGCTCCTCGCTGCGCAGCGCGTTCATCTTGGTGGTGCCCACGTAGTACTGGCGCAGCAGTCCCGCCTCGCGCAGCACGCTGAAGTGGTGGCTGGAGGTCGAACGCCCGACCGGCAGGTCGAAGGAACCGCAGCTGAGATCGGCTCCCGAGTGCGCGAGCGTGCGCACCACCGTCCTGCGGGCCGGATCAGCGAGCGCCTCCAGCACCTGCTGGACGCTCACGTCCTCCACACCAGGGTGCACGATCACCCGCGCCGCCACGCGTGCCCGTCCCACACCCACCACCCCTTCCCAACACTCGACCCCCGTCCACCTGATGGTCAAAGACCGCGCGGTGTGCGCGACTTCGCGTGCACGACGCTACCAGGGCCGATCGCTCCACCTCCCGGTGTCCGGGCCGGGGGTGAAGCGGATCGCGAGTGTTGCCGCGGCGTCCGCGAGGCCGTTGACCGCCCTGGAGGCGGCCGGCGCCCGCCACGCGTCCCGCACGCTGTGCGCGCCGCAGTCTCCCGGCGCGCCCGGGCCGGGAGACTGCGGCGCGCCCGGGCCGGGAGACCGTGCTCACCGGTGTTCTCCCGGCAGGCCCCGGCCCTCGGGGCGGGAAGGGCGTCGACGCAACACCCGCGCAACACGCCCCCGCACCCCCCGCACCCGCAGGGAGCCGGCTGTCACGGCAGGCCGCGCGCAGGAGCCGAAAAGGGGGCGCCGCGGCGGGCGCCGGGGGGAGCGGAAAGAGGGGCCCGGGAAGGGCCCCGCGGCCGCAGAGGGGCAGGCGCCGGCGCAGGAGGACACCCCGGGGCAGAGGAAGCAGCGGAAAAAACGGGGAGCCGGCCCGCCCACGGTCACACCCGCCGGCACGGCCCGCAGGCCGGGCCAAGGGCCCGGGGCGACACGCGGCGCGCCCCGCCGGAGAAGAG
>NZ_JAHSQD010000826.1 GCF_020103755.1 Streptomyces sp. LS1784 | reverse complement strand
GCAGCCCGCCCCGCAGCCGGGGGCGGGGCTGCTGCCGTACCTGTCGTTCGGTTCGGTGCTGTTCGCGGCGCTGGTGCCGGTGGCCGCCGCGCTCTACCTGCTGACGGCCGGCGTCTGGTCGGCCGCCGAGCGGGGCTGGCTGTACCGGGACGGGTCGCCGGTGCCGGCGACCCTCCCGATTGCCTGACCGCCTGTCAGAAGTGGCGCAGCAGCTCGGGGAAGGCCCCGAGCTGCAGCGTCGCCTCGTCGGGTCCGAGCTCCGCGTGCTCCAGCACCCAGGTGTGCTCGTGCGGGATGAAGACGGTACGCAGGCCGGCCCGGCGGGCGGGGGCGATGTCGGACTTGGGCGAGTTGCCGATCATCCAGGTCCGGCCGGGGGCGAGGTCGAGGTCGGCGGTGAGCTGCCGGTAGGTGTCGACCGACTTCTCGGCGACGATGTGGATGCCGCGGAAGTGGTGGTCGATGGTGGAATCGGTCACCTTGCGCTGCTGTTCGCCCTGGTCGCCCTTGGTGAGCAGGAGCAGGTGGTGGCGGTCGGCGAGGGCGGCCAGGGTGTCGGCGACGCCCGGGATCAGTTCGACGTCGCGGCTGGTCAGCGGGGTGAGCAGGTCGTCGATCCGGGCCTGCTCGTCCGCCGTGGGGGTGCGGCTGTTGAGCTGCTGCAGGCAGTCGGCGAGGCTCTGCCGGAAGACGGTGGCGCCGTAGCCGAGGGTGGCGGAGTTGACGGCCTCGATCTCGTTCAGCAGGGCCCTGGTGCGCTCCTGTTCGGCCGGGGTGGCGACCCAGTCCAGGAAGCCGTCGATGACCCGCTCGAAGAGGACGTTGTTCTCCCAGAGCGTGTCGTCGGCGTCGAAGATCAGGGTCTGGTCGGTGTGCATGCGATGGTCTCCAAGGTCCGGTGGTCTCCGGGGAAGTCGGTCAGGCGGCCGGCAGCAGGAGGGCGGCGCGGTCGAGGGTCTCACGGAGGTTCTCCTCGGTGGTCCGGCGCTTGGCCTCCTCGACGGTGAGCCACTCCAGCGGGGACGCCGGGTTCTCGGGCCGGGCCTGCTCCGGGGTGCCGGTGGCCAGCAGGAAGCGCAGGTCGGCGTGCTCGTGCGCGGGTTCGGTGGGCGAGGCGGGGACGGGCACCACGGCGAGGTGGACGAGGGCGGGGCCGGGCCAGGGGGTGAGGTCGGGCAGGCCGGTCTCCTCCAGGCCCTCGCGCAGGGCGATGTCCAGCGGCCGGGTCTCTCCCGGGTCGCCGTGACCGCCGACGTGCAGCCAGGCCTGCTGGCGGACGTGCCAGCGCAGCAGGACGCGGCGGGTCGGCGGGTGGACGATCAGCGCGGAGGCGGTGAAGTGGAGCGGGAAGGTGCCTCTGTTCCAGGCGTCGGCGACGCCGAGGAGGCGGCGCGCCCGCTCGTGGTCGGCGGTCTCCACCGGGCCCTGCGGGCGGTGGTCGTCCAGCAGTCGGGCCAGGTCGGGGCTCTGCGACGGGCCGCCCGTGGTCACCATGGGTCTGCACTCCTCGTTCCGTTCCGTTCCGGGGCCGTGCGGACCGCGCGGACCGCGTCAACCGGCTTGCGGGAGCGGGTGGTCGGGCCGGCGGTCGGGCCCGGGGCTTCGGGTTCCGGCGAACCCGCGCAGCCTAGCCGGGGGCGCCCGGGCGGCCCACCGGTTTTCGCCTGCGGGCGCCCGGGCCCGCTCGGACCTGCGTACGCTTCGGCGGACGTCCGCGGCGGACGTTCCACCGGAGGACATCTTCCGTACCGCCGGCGGCATACCGGCTGGTCCGGGCGTTTCCCCGGAGGCCGTAGCCTGTGGTGATCGTTTCGGTACAGGTGGAGGGATGTCGTCATGGTGGCTGCTCCGGCGCTCGCCGAGCTGCGCGAGGTGTGCCAGCCGCAGGCCAAGCTTCAGAGCCGCAACGGCGAGCACTGGGCGGGCCGGCTGTACATGCGGCGGATCTCGCTGCGGACCACCCGGATGCTGGTGCGCACCTCGGTGTCGCCGAACACCCTGACCTGGGTGATGGTGGTGTGCGGGGTCGGCGGCGGCGCGGCCCTGCTGATCCCGGGCCCGACCGGTGCGGTGCTGGCCGTCGTGCTGTTCCAGCTGTTCCTGCTGTTCGACTGCGTGGACGGCGAGGTGGCGCGCTGGAAGCGCCAGTTCAGCATGGCCGGGGTGTACGTGGACCGGCTCGGCGCCTATCTGGCGGACGCCGCGCTGATGATCGGCGCGGGCGTACGGGCGGCCCGCGGCGGGTCGGAGCTGTGGGTGTCGGCGGGGCTGGCGACCGCGCTGGGCGTGGTGCTGCTCAAGGCCTCGACGGACCTGGTGGACGTGGCCCGCGCCCGCAGCGGGCAGCTTCCGGCGACCGAGGAGTCGACGCAGCCGCGCTCCCAGGGCATCGCGACGGCCCGCAGGGTCGCCTCGCTGTTCAAGATCCACCGGGTGACGAACGGCATCGAGGCCTCGCTGGTGCTGCTGGCGGCGGCCGCGGTGGACGCGGGGCTCGGCAACCTGGACGCCACGCGGTGGTCGCTCGCGGGCATCGCGGTGATCACCTGGGGCATGGTGGTCGCGCACCTGGCGTCGATCCTGTCCTCCTCGCGGCTGCGCTGAGCGGCCTGCGCCCCGGGGGCCGGGGCCCCGAAGGCCGAGGCGCCCTGCGCCCGGGGGGCGAGGCGCCCCTCCCCCGCCCGGGGGAGGCCCC
>NZ_JAHSQD010000825.1 GCF_020103755.1 Streptomyces sp. LS1784 | reverse complement strand
CCGCGCCGAGCCCGGTCGGCCGGCGCAGCGCCTCGGCGTGGTAGCGGACCCGCCCGCCGTGGCCGGGGTTCTCGCTCTGCCCGTCGACCAGCCGCGCCACCAGCACCGGCACTCCGGCCGATTCCGCCGCCCGGGCGACCACCCCGTCCACGGAGGACCACCAGCCGACCTCCACCTCGAAGGGGCCCAGCTGCCCGAAGTACTCGTCGCCGAAGGTGAGATCGACCGTCACGGTCCGGTTGCTCGCTCGCTGCATCGGAGCAGCTTCGCCCACGGAGGCGGGCACGTGCCAACGGTTTTCCGCACGCGCCGACCGGGCCGAGGGCGCGCAGGTCCTGCGGCAACCCTTGCCCTGAGGCCCGGAACCGGCGCTACGCGATGGCCACCGCCGTGCCCGAGACACGTACCCGGGTGTCCTCCGCCCGCAGTTCGACCCGCAGGACGCCGGGGCGGCCCAGGTCGTCGCCCTGGTACAGCGTCAGCACCGCCGGGGCCGCCACCGCGCCGAGGTCCCGCAAGTAGGCGCCGAAGGCGGCCGCGGCGGCGCCGGTGGCCGGGTCCTCGACCACACCGCCGACCGGGAACGGGTCGCGGACGTGGAAGAGCTCGGAGGCCTCCCGCCAGGCGAGCTGCAGGGTGGTCAGGTCGCGGGCGCGCATGAAGTTCGCCAGGCCGTCGAAGTCGTAGTCGAGCCGGGCCAGCCGCTCGCGGGTGGCCACGGGCAGGACGAGGTGCCGGGCACCCGCGTAGGCGACGCGGGGCGGCAGGGCCGGGTCGAGGTCGGCGGCGGACCAGCCGAGCAGGGCGAGCGCCTGCGCCACGTCGGCCGCCGGCACCTCCTCCACCTTCGGCTCGACGCTGGTGAGGGTGGCGCGCAGCAGCCCGTCGGCACCGCGCTCGACCTCGACCGGGACGTCCCCGGCCGCGGTCGCGAAGACGTACCGCCCGGGGCCGGTGCGCTCGGCGAGGGCGACGGCGGAGGCGACCGTCGCGTGTCCGCAGAACGGCACCTCGGCGAGCGGGCTGAAGTACCGCACCCGGTAGGCCCCTTCGGCCGGGCCGGCGGTCAGGAAGGCGGTCTCGGAGTACCCCACCTCGGCGGCGACGGCGAGCATCCGTTCGTCGGTCAGCCCGGTGGCGTCGAGCACCACGCCGGCCGGATTGCCGCCCTCGGGGCGGGTGGCGAAGGCGGCGTAGCGGAGGATCTCAGGAGCGGCGTCGTCGGTCATGACCGGACGAACGCCTGCCGTGGGGCCGCTGTTCCCGCTCACCGCAGCACCGCCTCCAGGAAGTCCGAGCCGAGCCGGGCGCTGCCCGCCAGGTCGAGCTCGTAGAGCATGTAGCGCCCGCGCCGCCTGGTCGTGAGCAGTCCGGCCTTGCGCAGCACGGCCAGGTGCCGGGACACCTCGGGCGCGCTGAGCTGCCAGGCGGAGGCCAGTTCGCCGGTGGTGTGCGGGCCGCGGGCCATGGTGCGGGCGAGGCGCAGCCGGACGGGGTGGGCGAGCGCCTCCAGCCGCTGCTGGACGAGGGCGAGCGAGACGGGCTCGGGCAGGCCGGTCTCGCCGACCGGGTACTGGAGGACGGGCCGCCAGCCACGCGCGTGCACCACCAGGAGGTGCGGGCGGCCGAAGGCGGTGGGGATGAAGGTGACGCCCCCGGCGTCGGTGCCGCCGGCGGTGTTGTCCTGGAGCTTGTCGATGACGATCCGGCGCCGTCCGTCCCCGCCCTGGTCGAGGGAGACGGAGGGCGAGATGTCGGCGAGCGCGTCGGCGAGGCCGTGGCGGGCGAGCAGGTCGGCCTTGCGCCGGGCGTCGGCGGCGAGGTCGGGCAGGACGCGCTGCCAGGCGTCGGCGAAGAACGCGGACCGGCAGTCCTCCAGCATCCGGCGCACCAGGGCCCGGACGGCCGGCGGGTCGGCGAGCAGCCGGTCGGCGAAGGCGGCCTGCCGGGGGCCGCGGGCGAGGGCGAGTTCCCGGGCCCGCTCGTTGGCGGCCGGGTCGGTGAGCGGGGATCCCATCCGGCTGGTGAGCCGGGAGGAGCCGCAGGTGGTGATGAGGGCGGCGGCGACGTACAGCTCGTCGTCGATCCGGTCGACGGCGTCCAGTTCCTCGGCCAGGGTGGCGCCGGGCAGCCCCGGGACGAGGAAGTCGGCGCGTGAGGAGCGCCAGAGGAAGTCGGCCTCCAGCAGCCGCTCGGACAGCTCCGGCGGGATCACGGTGGCGGTGCTGCCGGCCCAGCCGTGCAGCGCGGGGTGGTGCGCCGGCTCGGCGAGGACGTGCAGCATGGCGTTGAGCTCGGCGAGCGGGGAGGGCGCGAAGAGCAGGCGCCCGTCGGGCAGGCCGGTGATGTCGATGGTCACGCTCATGCGGCCGCCTCGCTGCCCTCGGCGGGGGCATTCGCTCCCACGCTGCTCCTGATGGTCCTCCCCCGGCCTTCGGCCGGGGGGATCGCCGTGCTTCGCTCACTCACGCTGCCGATCCTGTCACCCCGCCCTGCGAGGTCCTCCGTCGATTGACGGGAAGCGTCAATCCGCGTGCCAGGCGGTCCGGCCCGGGCGGACGGTACCGGCCATGAGCCTGATCCGGGAGAAGTCCGTTCACGACCACACCGCCGTCCGCCACGGCGAGCCGCCCGCCCCGCCGACCGGCACGGGCCGCCGGAGCCCGTCCGCGCTGTTGAGCCTGCTGACCGCCGCCGGCGGCCCCCGGTACGCCGTCG
>NZ_JAHSQD010000824.1 GCF_020103755.1 Streptomyces sp. LS1784 | reverse complement strand
CCGACTCCGCCGCCCGCCACCACCCAGGCGCCGGAGCCCGTCATGCCCGCACCCGGCCCGCAGGCGCCGCAGCCGACCGTCGCTCCCCCGGTCGTGCCGGTGCCGACCCTGCCGCCGCTGCCCACGCCCGACGTGCCGGTCATCCCGACGCCCACCCTGCCGCCGGTGCCGACCCCGACCGTCACCACGCCGACGCCGCCCGTGCTCAGCGACTTCTGGGGCGACTCGCTGCCCGTCCTCAAGCCCGGCAACAACCGGGTGCCGCTGCCCGAGCCGAGCATCCGGCAGAAGGGCAGCGACAAGTTCTGGCAGCGTGACGGCGGCTGGATCGGCGGCGACTACCACCCGCACGCGATCACCGTGCACGCCCCGGCGACCACCGTGATCGACCTCAACCGCAGCTGCACGTCCTTCGACGCGGTGGTCGGGGTGGACGACGCCACGCTCTCGCCGGGCGGGGTCGTCTTCTCCGTCCAGGGCGGCGACGGCACCACCCTGTGGCGCTCCCGCGCGCTGGCCGTCGGCGACGACGCTATGCCGGTGCACGTGCCGCTGACCGGGCAGAAGTCGGTCAAGCTGGTGGTCACACCGGTGAACGGGATCTGGTCGGCGCTGAACGTCGCGGACTGGGCCCAGGCCCGCTTCCGCTGCTCGTGACGGGGGCTCGCTCCGGGCGCTCATGACGGAGCCCGCTCCAGGGGGCCTGGAGCGGGCCTCGGGTCCGCGGTGCCGCGCGACCGACGCGGAATGCACGGCCGCGACCGGCCGTCAGATGGCGCAGGAGCCGTCCGCGCAGGCCTCCCCGGCCGGGGCGACCTGCACCGGGGCGGGGCGGCGCTCACCGATCTCGGCGGCGACCTGCTCCAGCACCTTGCGGAAGGTCGCGGCGTCCTGGCCGCCCTGAACCGCCCACTTGCCCTCGAAGACGAAGGTCGGCACGGCGTTGATGCCCAGCTCCCGGCCCTCGGCCAGCTGGGCGTTGACCTCGGCGGTGCCCTCGTCGCCCGCCAGGTAGGCGGTCACCCGGTCCCGGTCCAGGCCGGCCGACACGGCGACGTCGGTCAGTGCGGCGCGGTCACCGACGTCGACGCCGTCGGTGAAGTGCGCCTTCAGCAGTGCCTCCTTCAGCCGTCCCTGGGCGGCCGGGCCGTACTCGGCCTCGGCGAGGTGCAGCAGGCGGTGCCCCAGGAAGGTGTTGGCGTGCAGCGCGGCGTCGAAGTCGTACGTGATGCCCTCGACGAGGCCCAGCTCCGCCACCCGGGCGTCCATCGCCACCGACTGCGGGCCGTAGCGCTCGGCCAGCCAGGCACGGTGCGGGCTCGCCGTCGCGGGAGCGTCCGGGACCAGCTGGTACGGGCGGTAGACGACCTCGACCCGCTCCTTGCCCGGGAAGTCCGCCAGGGCCTGCTCGAAACGGCGCTTGCCGATGTAGCACCAGGGACAGGCGATGTCGGACCAGATCTCGACCTTCATGCGGGTGGCTCCAGGGGGCGTCTTGTCAGATGTGTACGAGATGGGTGAACGATGAACCATCTCGGGACATTCCCGGCACCCCGCGGGCGTCCTCCCGGCCGGTCAGGCCGCGGGCGGCGCCGGGACCACCAGCACCGGGCAGGCCGCGTGGTGCACGACCGCCGAGCACACCGAGCCCAGCAGCAGCCGGGCGAAGCCGCCGTTGCCCCGGGTCCCGATCACCAGCGTGTGCTGCCGGGCCGCCGCCTCCAGCAGCACCTCGATCACATTGCCCAGCACCACGTGCAGCGACAGCTCCCCCGCGTACGGCGCGGAACGCTGGCGCTGCACGGCGGCCACCGAGCGGCGCAGCCCGTCCGCCATGCTCTCGACCAGCGTCTCCACGCTCTCCTGCACCAGCTCCGCCATCCCCGGCGGGTAGCCGGCCGGCGCCGGGTTGACCACGGCGAGCACGTACAGCGGCAGCCCGAACCGCTCGGCCTCCGTCATCGCCCGGTCCAGCGCCCACAGCGACCCGTCCGACCCGTCGCACGCCGCCAGCACCCCCGGCGGGCGCCCCGCCGGCGGACGCCCGAGCACCGACAGCACGACCGGCACATCCCGCCCCGCGCTCCCAGCGGCCACCGCACGTCCTCCTCGCCCCGGATCCACACCCCCGTCATCATCACCGCCCCGCCGATCCGGGCCCGGCAACCGCGCCGCAGGGCGGGGAGGAGGAGGGGTGGAGGAGGGGTGGAGGAGGCGGAGAAGTCGCGTGTGCCGGAGCACGCTCCGGGGGTCAGGGGACGGCCGGGGCCGGGGTTGCGGGGCGGGGGCCGGGGCGAGCCGGGCGGGCTCAGCGCGTCCGGGTGGGCGGCTGGGGACCCCGTCCGATGGGCGCCTCGGTGGCGGGAGGCGCCGGACGCGGGACCGGGCTCCCGCCGCTGGGCAGGACTCCGCAGACCGCGTCGTGGCAACGCAGGCCCACGCGCCGCGGTGACGGGACCGGACTCACGAGGTGAGGGCCGGCTGGCGGGGGCTGGGCAGGCCCGTCCAGCAGGCGCCGTGGCGGCGGGCGCGGATGCGGCGGAGCCAGAGTTCGGTGGAGACGAGGTCGGCGAGGCCGGCGAGGGCGGAGGGGGGCAGGGGGTTGGTGGGGTCGGCGGACCGGGCGAGGCCGGCGCGGACGGCGGGGAGGTCGATGAGGCCGGCGTCGGCGAGCAGCGGGGCGTCGAAGAGTTCGGCGAGCCCGTCGGCGGCGAGGCGCAGGCCCGCGCG
>NZ_JAHSQD010000823.1 GCF_020103755.1 Streptomyces sp. LS1784 | reverse complement strand
CACCGGCAGGGGCAACGCCGCCGGCGAGGGCAGCGCCACCGCCGCCGAGGCGGCGGCCAGCGGGAGGGTGAGCCCCAGCACGGCCGCCGCGAACAGCCGCTGCGCGCGGCCCGGAGAGCGGCGGGAAGTACGACGGTGATGCGGTGCCGCGGGCAGCGGCCCGAGGCGTGCGTGCAGTGATGCGGCCACGGTCGGAGTCCTTCCGACGGCCGATGGCGCCCGGAGGCGGGATCGGCGGCGGGACTGCTCCGGACCAGGCTCGCACGCCCCGGCCCGTACGGCATTTCGGGCGATTTACCCCCCGGTTCCGTTACCGCCCCACCGCCCTGCTCCCCGGCGCTCAGGCCCGCAGCACGACCTTCCCGACCTGCTCCCCGCGCTCCAGCACCCGGTGCGCCTCGGCCGCGTCGGCCAACGACAGAACCCGGTCCACCACCGGCTTCACCACCCCGGACTCGACCAGCGGCCACACGTGCTCCCGCACCGCCGCCACGATCGCCGCCTTCTCCGCCAGCGGTCGTCCGCGCAGGTTGGTGGCGATCACCGCCCCGCGCTTGCGCAGCAGCGCGTTGAGGTCGAGCTCGCCCTTCACCCCGCCCTGGAGTCCGATGATCACCAGCCGCCCGTTGACCGCCAGCGCGTCCACGTTCCGCTGGAGGTACCTGGCACCCATGATGTCCAGGATCACGTCCGCCCCGGCCCCGCCGGTGGCCTCCCGGAGTGCCTCGACGAAGTCCTGCTCGCGGTAGTCGACCAGGATGTCCGCGCCCAGCTCGGCGCACCGCGCCAGCTTCTCCGGGCTGCCCGCGGTGACCGCGACCCGGGCGCCGACCGCCTTGGCGAGCTGGATCGCCATGGTCCCGATCCCGCTCGCGCCGCCGTGCAGCAGCACCGTCTCGCCGGGCCGCAGGTGCGCGGTGAGGAAGACGTTGGACCACACCGTGCAGGCGACCTCGGGCAGTGCCGCGGCCTGCTCGACGGACAGCCCCGCGGGCAGCGGCAGCAGCTGCCCGGTCGGCACCGCGACCTGCTGCGCGTAGCCGCCGCCGGCCAGCAGCGCGCACACCTCGTCGCCGACCGCCCACCCGGACACCCCGGGCCCGAGCGCGACGATCCGCCCGGCGCACTCCAGCCCCGGGTAGGGCGAGGCGCCGGGCGGCGGGTTGTAGAAGCCCTGCCGCTGGAGCAGGTCGGCACGGTTGACGGCGGTGGCCGCCACCTCGACCAGGACCTCGCCCTCAGCGGGCACCGGGTCGGGCACCTCCGCCCAGACCAGTGCCTCGGGACCGCCGGGTACGGGAATCGTCATCGCATACATGCCCCGAACCTACTGCGGGCCGGGGCGGTTCCACGGCGTGGCTCAGCCGGTCGGCGCGACTGCGCTGGACCTGATGACGATCACCCGGTCGGTGAGCTGGAGCACGGCGGCCTCCGGCTCGGTGTAGTTGAGCACCCGTCGGCCCCGGACCACCGCGACCACCAGGTCCGCGCACTCGCGCGGGCTGTGCCCGGCCTCGGCCCGGGTGACCGGGCGCTCCACCACGTCCAGCCCCTTGCCGTACGTCAGCAGGTCCTCCATCACCGCCCCGGCGTGCGGGCTGAGCATCGACAGCCCGAGCAGCCGCCCGGCCGAACTGGAGCTGGTCACCACGACGTCGGCACCGCTCTGGCGCAGCAGCGGAGCGTTCTCGTCCTCCCGGACGGCGGCGACCACGGTGGCGGACTTGTTCAGCTGGCGGGCCGTCAGCGTGATCAGCACGGCGGTGTCGTCCCGCTCCGGCGCGACCACCACCCGCGCGGCGGTGGGCAGTGCGGCGCGCACCAGGGTGTCGGTGCGGGTGGCGTCGCCGACCACCCCGACCAGGCCGTGCTGGGCGGCTTGGTCGATCACCTTGCGCTGCGGGTCGACGACGACGATCTCCTCCTTCTTCACCCCCTGCCCGAGCAGGGTGTCGACGGCGCTGCGGCCCTTCGTCCCGTAGCCGATGACGACGGTGTGCTCGCGCACGGTGGACCTCCAGCGGTTCAACCGCCATTGCAGGCGGGTCCGTTCGGTGAGCACCTCCAGGGTGGTGCCGACCAGGATGATCAGGAACACCACGCGCAGCGGGGTGATCACGAAGATGTTGGTGAGCCGGGCGCTGTCGCTGTACGGGGTGATGTCGCCGTACCCGGTGGTGGAGAGCGTCACCGTGGCGTAGTACGCCGCGTCCAGGAAGCTGAGCCCGCCACCGGCGTTGTCGTTGTAGCCGGCCCGGTCGAAGTAGACGATGAACGTGGTGGCGACCAGTACGGCGAGCGCCAGCAGCAGCCGGGAGCCGACCTGCCGGACGGCGGGCGCGGTCCGGCGGACGGGCAGCACGATCCCGGCGTCCGCCCACGGCTCGGTGCCGGGCGCCAGGTTGCGTCGCAGGCGGCTCATGCGCCCACCTCTCCCCCGGCGTCCGGCCCGGGGTGTCCCCACCGCTCGGCAGCCGCTTCGCCAAACGCGCACGTCGTGATGGTTCGCCCCCGGCCTCCGGCCGTGGGGATCCCTGTGCTTCGCTCGCTCACGGCACCTCCAGGAGTTCGACCGTCTCGCCCGCCGCCGCACCACCGGGCGGCACCACGGCCAGCGCCTCGGCCCGGGCGAGCCCGCGCAGCATCGCCGGTCCGTCGAAGGCCAGCGGCAGGACGCCCTCGGCGGTCCGCCGGACCGGCTGGAGCCGGGTGTCCGTCGGGTGCCCGGGCA
>NZ_JAHSQD010000822.1 GCF_020103755.1 Streptomyces sp. LS1784 | reverse complement strand
CGCGGCGACCGAGCCGACGGCCGCGGCGCCGAGTGCGACGCCCGCACCGGCCCAGCCGATGACGGCGCGCCGGCTGACCGCGCCCCTGGTCTCGCCGGCGTCGGCGGCGGCCGGCGTCCCGTTCTGCTGCTCGTTCTCCGCGTCCATCTGCGGGCGGGCCCTTCTGCTGTGCTGGATTGTGCGCTGGCCCACGGAGGCCGTGGCGCCCGGATCGCGGGCCGCCACGGCGTCGGTGGGGGTGGTACTCCGGGTGTGCGTGGCCGGTTACTTGACGACCACGGCGGCGGCCAGCTTCGACAGCGGCTCGCTCAGCGAGTTGACCGCGTCGGAGAAGGTCTTGCGCTCGGCCTCGGTGACCTTGTCGTAGGAGGTGAAGGTGCCGTCGGCCTGCTTGTACTTGGCCAGCAGGGTGTTGATGGCGGCGAACTCGGAGTCCAGCGTCTTGGCCAGCTCCGCGTCCTTCTCGGAGGCGACCGGCTTCAGCAGCTCGTAGGCCTTCTGCGCGCCCTCGACGTTGGCCTGGAAGTCGGCCAGGTCGGTGTGGCTGTAGCGCTCCTCCTCACCGGTGATCTTGTTGGTGGCGACCTCGTCCAGCAGCTCCTTGGCGCCGTTGGCCATGCTGGTCCCGGTGATCTCGGCCTCGGGGATCTTCTTCTGCCAGTCATTGAGGTCGGCGACCAGCTGGTCGGCGAGCTTCTTCTCGTCGTCGCCGATCTTCGCGTCGACCCAGAGCGACTTCTCCAGCTTGTGCCAGCCGGTCCACGCCTGGCCCGGCTCCAGCTTGTCCTCGCGGGTGTCGGTCTTCGGGTCGACGTCGCCGAAGCTCTCGGCGACCGGCTCGGTGCGCTCCCAGCCGGTGCGCGAGGGCGCGTACAGCGACTTGGCCTTCTCCAGGTCGTCCGCCTTGATCGCGGCGGCGAAGGCCTCGACGGCCGGGATGGTGGCGTCGGCCTGCTCCTGGGCGTACGTGCGGTAGGCGTCGACGGCGGCGGCCAGGCGCGGGTCGGCCGGCGCGGCGCTGCCGCCCTCGCCGGTGACGGTGATCTTCTGGCGGATGCCGTTGCCGACCATGCCCGGCTTGCAGGCGATCTCGTACGAGCCGGCCTTGATCTCGGCGTTGATGCTGGTCTTGGTGCCGGGGCCGATGTTCTCACGCTCGGTGATGATCTTGTCACCGTCGCCGTAGACGTAGACCTCGGTGGTCTTGGAGCCCTTGTTGCTGATGTCCAGCACGACGTGGCCGGCCGGGAAGCTGGTCTTGGAGACCTCGCAGGCGCTGTCGGTCGCGTTCACCTTGACCGCGTCGGCGGAGGCCGCCTTGTCGTCCTTCTTGGACGCGCAGCCGGCCAGGGTTGCGGTCGCCACGGCGAGGGTGAGCAGCGCGGCTGCGGTGGAACGGCGGCGGGCGGACATGCGGGCTCCAACGGAAAAGGGCATGGGTGTGCCGAGGCAGTGTGGCCGGCTGGGGACCAGCAGACCATCATTAGCTAAGGCATACCTTACGTAAAGAAGGTTTTCCGTCTACACCCACCCCCTGAACCGTTACCTTCCCGGTGTGCGGCGGGCGGCGGCCCGGGCCGTCCAGCGGCCCTCGTGACGGCTGATCCGGATCGGGTGGCCGAAGGTCTCGCTGATCAGCTCCGTGGTCATCACCTCGCCCACCGGCCCGGCCGCGACGCACTCGCCCCCGCGCAGCAGCAGGGCGTGGGTGGTGCTCTCCGGCAGCTCCTCCAGGTGGTGGGTGACCAGCACGCTGGCCAGCTCCGGGTGCTGGTGGCGCAGCAGGTCCAGGCTGTCCAGCAGCAGTTCCCGGGCGGTCAGGTCGAGCCCGGTGGCCGGCTCGTCGAGCAGCAGCAGCCGGGGGCTGGGCATCAGCGCGCGGGCGATCAGCGCCCGGCCGCGCTCGCCCTGGGACAGCGTGGTCCATGCGGCCTCGGCCATCGCCCGCATGCCGAGCGTCTCGATCAGCTGCTCGGCCCGCTCCAGCGCCTCCGGGGCCGGCTTGCGGTGGAACTCCGGCTCGATGGTGTTGGTGTGCCCGGTGAGCACCACCTCGCGCACGGTCAGCGGCGAACGCAGCGGGTGGCGCGGGTTGACGTGCCCGAGGTGGGCGCGCAGCTCGCGGATGTCCACCCGGCCGAGCCGGCGGCCGAGCACGTCCACCTCGCCGCGGGTGGGGTGGGAGACCGCACCGAGCAGCGCGAGCAGGGTGGACTTGCCCGCGCCGTTCGGGCCGAGCAGCGCCCAGTGCTCTCCGGGCCGGATCTCCAGGGTGATCCCGCGCAGCAGGTGGCGGCCGTCGCGCACGACGTCCACGTCCCGGGTGCGCAGCAGCGGCCCGGCGAGGTCGGGGGCGGACGAGTTCATGGCAGCGGGACTCCGATCGCGGCGCCGGGCAGGGTGCGGACGGGGCGCCGCACCGGACGGGCCGGCGCCGTCCGTCCGCGTGCAGAGTACAGCCGGCCTCCGGTGGCCGGCCGGGCCGTCCGAGGGGTGGACGCGCCAGAACCCTGTTGCCCGGCGGGAGTTGGGAGGAGGATCGTGCCTCCGAGGGGACGAGGGGGGACGAGGATGACCGAGGAGCGGGCCGGCACCCTGCACGGGCTGGTCGAGCGGCAGGCTCACCGGGCGCCGGGGGCGGCGGCCGTGCGCTGCGGCGACCACGAGCTGAGCTACCGGGAGCTGGACGCGCGGGCCACGCGGCTGGCCGCCGTGCTGGCGGAGCGGGGCCTGG
>NZ_JAHSQD010000821.1 GCF_020103755.1 Streptomyces sp. LS1784 | reverse complement strand
TGCCGCCCGGCGCCCGGCCTGCGGTGGACCCGCTGCGCGGCGACCAGCTCAGATCCGCCGCCCCGCCGCCCGACGGCATCACCCTGCTGGCCCGGCTCCGCCGCACCCACCCCGGGCTGCGCGCCGTCGTCCTGGCCACCGCCGACGACCCGCACCGCGCCGCCCGTGCCCTGCACGCGGGAGCCACCGGCTGGGTGGCCAAGGAGAGTTCGCTGGCCCGGCTGCTCGCGGTGATCCGGGGCGTGCTGCGGGACGAGACGCACCTGCCGCCCGCGCTGCTCACCGGGGTGATCCGCGAACTCACCACCGCCCGGCGGGACCGCACCGAGAGCGAACGGCTGGTGGACACCCTCACCCCGCGGGAGAAGCAGATCCTGCGCTGCATGGTCGCGGGCCTCGGCCGGCAGGCCGTCGCGGAGCGGCTCTACCTGTCGCCGCACACCGTCCGGACGCACATGCAGAACGTGCTGGGCAAGCTCGGGGTGCACTCCACGCTGGCGGCCGTCGCGGTCGCCCGCCGGGCCGGGGTCAGCCCCGCGGAGCCGGCCGCGCCCCCGTCGCCCTCGGTGGTCGGCACCGTCGACCGGCCCTGAGGCGGAACCCCCGGGCCCGAGTCCGAGTCCGAGCCCGCGCGCAGGCCCGGGAGCCGTCGTCAGCCCGGGATGTTGTCGAACGGGGCGATCAGCAGCCGCAGCAGCGCGGCGAGTTCGGTCTGCTGGCCGGAGGTGAGCTGGGCGAGCAGTTCGCGCTCGTGCGCGAGCAGCCCGGCGAGCGCCTGGTCGGCGCGGTCGCGGCCGTCGTCGGTGAGCCGGACCAGCACGCCGCGCCGGTCGTCCGGGTCGGGCAGGCGCTTGACCAGGCCCTTGCCGGTGAGCCGGTCGATCCGGTTGGTCATGGTGCCGGAGGTGACCAGGGTCTGGGTGAGCAGTTGGCCGGGGGAGAGCTGGTACGGGGAGCCGGCCCGCCGCAGGGCGGTCAGGACGTCGAACTCCCAGGGCTCCAGACCGTGCTCGGCGAAGGCGGCGCGGCGGGCGCGGTCCAGGTGCCGGGCGAGCCGGCTGACCCGGCTGAGCACCTCCAGCGGCTCCACGTCGAGGTCGGGGCGCTCCCGGCGCCACGCTGCGACCAGCCTGTCGACCTCGTCCTCCATGACGATCAGTGTATCGGTGGATGTGTCGATGTGAAGTCTCTTGACATCGAGAAATGTGCCAGCGAGGCTACCCCGAGATATCTTGATGTCGAGATACTTTCGAGGTGAGCCATGACCACTCCCGTCTGGGACCCGGCGCAGTACCTGCGCTTCGCCGACGAACGCACCCGCCCGCTGCGCGACCTGCTCGCCCGCGTCCCCGCCCTCCCGCACCCCGGTGCCGAGGTGATCCTGGACATCGGCTGCGGCCCCGGCAACTCCACTGCCGTACTGCGCGAGCGGTGGCCGCACGCCCGTCTCACCGGCGTCGACAACTCCGCCCCGATGCTGGCCACCGCCCGCACCGAGGGCGAGCCGGACGCCGAGTACCTGCTCGCCGACGCCCGTGACTACGACCCGGCCCCGGCCGGGCCCGACCTGATCGTCTCCAACGCCACCCTCCAGTGGGTGGACGGGCACCTGGCGCTGCTGCCGCGCTGGGCGGACGCCCTCGAACCCGGCGGGGTGCTCGCCTTCCAGGTGCCGGGCAACTTCGAGGCCCCCAGCCACACCCTGCTCGCCGACCTGCGACGCAGCGCCCGCTGGCGGGACGCGCTCGGCGAGGAGGCCGTCCGGGCCGGCGTGCACCCACCCGAGCGCTACCTCGACGCCCTGGCCGCCGCCGGCTGCCTCCCGGACGTCTGGGAGACCACCTACCGCACCCTGCTGCCGGGGCCGGACCCGGTCCTGGAGTGGGTCAAGGGCACCGCGCTGCGCCCGGTCCTCACCCGGCTCACCGACCCGGCCGACCGGGCCGCCTTCCTCGCCGAGTACGGGCGGCTGCTGCGCGAGGCCTACCCGGCCGGGCCGAACGGGACGGTGTTCCCGTTCCGGCGGATCTTCGCCGTGGGGACCAAACGGGCGGGCTGAGCCGGCCGGGGTGGGGCGAACCGGTTCGGTTCGGCCGGTCAGCCCTTGCGCTCGCCGACCAGCTTCGGGTGCCGCTCCAGGCCCTCCAGGCCGTGCCAGGCGAGGTTCACCAGGTGCGCCGCCACCGTCGCCTTGTCCGGCTTGCGGACCTCCAGCCACCACTGCCCGGTCAGCGCGACCATCCCGACCAGCATCTGCGAGTACATCGGGGCCAGCCGGGCGTCGAAGCCGCGGGACTTGAACTCCAGACCCAGGATGTCCTCGACCTGCGTGGCGATGTCGCTGATCAGTGAGGCGAAGGTGCCGGTCGACTGGGCCACCGGGGAGTCCCGGACCAGGATCCGGAAGCCGTCCGTCGAGGTGTCGATGTAGTCCATCAGCGCGAAGGCCGCCTGCTCCAGCAGCTCGCGCGAGTGCCCGCCGGTCAGTGCCCCGGTCACCATGTCCAGCAGGAGCTGCATCTCGCGGTCGACGACCACCGCGTACAGCCCCTCCTTGCCGCCGAAGTGCTCGTACACCACGGGCTTCGACACCCCGGCGCGCTCGGCGATCTCCTCCACCGAGGTGCCGTCGTAGCCGCGCTCCGCGAAGACCGTCCGGCCGATCTCCAGCAGCTGCTCGCGCCGCTGCTTGCCGGTCATCCGGACCCGGCCGCCCCGGCGGCGCGGGGCCGGGGCCGGGGCCGAGCCG
>NZ_JAHSQD010000820.1 GCF_020103755.1 Streptomyces sp. LS1784 | reverse complement strand
CGGAGCCGCCCTGGCCGCCGCGCCCACCGCGACCGCCGCGGCCCGGGCGGGCGCCGCGTCCACCGGTCTCGCCGAGGTCCTCGACCTCCTCCGCGTTGAGCCCGGCGCGGGTCCGCTCCGAGCGCGGCAGGATGCCCTTGGTGCCCGGCGCGATCTTCAGCAGCTCGTACAGGTGCGCCGAGGTGGAGTAGGTCTCCTCCGGGTCGTTGAACGGCAGGTCCAGCGCCTTGTTGATCAGCTGCCAGCGCGGGATGTCGTCCCAGTCGACCAGGGTGACGGCGGTACCGGAGGCGCCGGCCCGGCCGGTGCGGCCGATCCGGTGCAGGTAGGTCTTCTCGTCCTCGGGGCACTGGTAGTTGATGACGTGGGTGACGCCCTCGACGTCGATGCCGCGGGCCGCCACGTCGGTGCAGACCAGCACGTCGACCTTGCCGTTGCGGAAGGCCCGCAGGGCCTGCTCGCGGGCGCCCTGGCCGAGGTCGCCGTGGACCGCGCCGGCCGCGAAGCCGCGCTGGGTCAGCTGGTCGGAGACGTCGGCGGCGGTGCGCTTGGTGCGGCAGAAGATCATCGCCAGCCCGCGGCCCTCGGCCTGCAGGATGCGCGCGACGACCTCGACCTTGTCCAGCGAGTGCGCACGGAAGATGTGCTGCTCGATGTTGGCGACGGTCGAGCCGGTGTCGTCCGGGGCGGTGGCCCGGATGTGGGTCGGCTGGCTCATGTACCGGCGGGCGAGGCTGATCACCTGGCCCGGCATGGTGGCCGAGAACAGCAGGGTCTGCCGCTTGGCCGGCAGCATGGTGATGATCTTCTCGACGTCGGGCAGGAAGCCCAGGTCGAGCATCTCGTCGGCCTCGTCCAGGACCAGCGCGCGGACCTTGGACAGGTTCAGCTTCTTCTGCCCGGCCAGGTCGAGCAGCCGGCCCGGGGTGCCGACCACGATGTCGACGCCCTTGGTGAGTGCCTCCACCTGCGGCTCGTACGCCCGGCCGCCGTAGACGGCGAGGACGCGCACGTCGCGCACCTTGCCGGCGGTCTGGAGGTCGTTGGTGACCTGGGTGCACAGCTCGCGGGTCGGGACGACGATCAGCGCCTGCGGGAAGTCGGAGAGCTGCTCCTCGGTGGCCCGGCCGGCGTCCACGTCGGCGCGCACGACGACCCGCTCGATCAGCGGGAGGCCGAAGCCGAGGGTCTTGCCGGTGCCGGTCTTGGCCTGGCCGATGACATCGTGGCCGGTCAGCGCGACCGGGAGGGTCATCTCCTGGATGGGGAAGGGGTGGACGATGCCGACGGCTTCGAGCGCCTCGGCGGTCTCCGGGAGGATTCCCAGCTCCCGGAAGGTCGTCTTGATGGGTTCAGTGGTGGTGGACAGGGTGCTGCCTCTTCCGTGTGGAGGGGCCGAGAGCGAGCGGCGGGCGGGCAGCCGCGCGGCTGCCTACGGGCCTGGGCGGCCCTGTTACAGCTGCGCGAACGCACAACCGCGCCGGTCCCTGCGGCCGGCCGGTGCGCGCTGCCCTGGTGCGGGGCGCGTCGCCGGCGGCGTCGGGGAGAGTTCCCGTGAGGGACCTGCGCGGGACCTCCGCCTCGGGGCGTGGTCTCGGCGGCCCTCGCTCGGCCACTGATGCGGTGCCAAGGCTTGAAGTCCAAGCCATGGTCGGAGCCGATCGGCTCTCCGACCGGGCATCCGCGTACGTGAGTACCCGTGCCTCCGGTGCGGACACGTCCGGCTGGACGGCCCCGCTACGGAGGGCTCGCGCGGGTACCGAGACGGCGGTGACACCATGCGAACACGACGGGCTCCGTACCACCATACAGTCAGCCGACGACTCGAACACGTGACGCGTCCGACATTGCCCCCGGCAACTGCCACCGGACCGGCCGGTCCGGCCGGTCACCCGGGCGTGCCTGGTGGTGGGGGAGCCGGGCGGGCGGGACTAAAGTTGCGGGTCATGGAGACCCATGGTGAGACGCAGGACGCGGCAGCCGGCTCGATCGGGGACTGGGCCGCGTGCTCGGCCGACCCCGGCTACCGGGCGGCCGTGCTCGACCTGCTCGGGGCGCTCGCGTACGGCGAGCTGAGCGCCTTCGAGCGGCTCGCCGAGGACGCCAAGATGGCGCCCGACCTCGCCGACAAGGCGGCGCTGGCCCGGATGGCCTCCGCCGAGTTCCAGCACTACCAGCGGCTGCACGACCGGCTCGCCGAGGTCGGCGCCGACCCGCAGGACGCGATGCGGCCCTTCGTCGAGCCGCTGGAGCTGTTCCACCGGATGACGGCGCCCGCGGACTGGCTGGAAGGTCTGGTCAAGGCCTACGTCGGCGACGCCATCGCGACCGACTTCTACCGCGAGGTGGCCGTCCGGCTGGACGACGACACCCGCGACCTGGTGCTGAGCGTCATGTCCGACACCGGCCACGCCCAGTTCGCCGTCGACAAGGTCCGCCAGGCGATCGAGGCCGACCCGCGGGCCGGCGGCCGGCTCGCCCTGTGGGGCCGGCGGCTGATGGGCGAGGCGCTCAGCCAGGCCCAGCGGGTGGTCGCCGAGCGCGACGCGCTGTCCAACCTGCTGGTCGGCGGCGTCCAGGTGCAGGGCTTCGACCTGGTCGAGGTCGGCAAGATGTTCAACCGGATCACCGAGGCGCACACCAGGCGGATGGCCGCCCTCGGCCTGGCTTCCTAGAACGGCGCTCAGGCCGCCCGGTGCCGCCGCGAAGCGCGGTGGGCGCCGGGCCGGTGCGGGTGGTGCCGGTGCGC
>NZ_JAHSQD010000082.1 GCF_020103755.1 Streptomyces sp. LS1784 | reverse complement strand
CCCGCAGGCCGACCCGGTGGCCGTCCAGCCCGCCAAGCCCGTCGCACCCCGCCCCGTCAGCCGGCCGACCGAGGCCGCCGAGACCCAGGACGGCCCGCCCTGCCCCCAGTGCGGCACGCCCAACCTGCCCGGGCGGAAGTTCTGCCGCCGCTGCGCCGCACCACTGACCGCCACCGAGGCCGCGCCCGAGCTGCCCTGGTGGCGCACCCGCTGGCCGTTCCGGCGCCGGGTGCGGATCGGCGGCTCGGGCAACGCGCTGCGCCGCACCATCGCGCTGCTCGCACTCATCGCGGTGATCGTCGCCGGGATCCTGCTCTACCCGGCCGGCAAGGACGGCTTCCAGGACGTGCTGGACAAGCTCCGCAGTACCGCGCCGATCACCCCCGCCGCCACTTCGGCGAGCGCCGCCGTCGAGGGCCATCCGGCCACCGCGGCCGACGACGGCCTCAGCAACACCTACTGGGGAGCACCCGCGGTCGGGGACTCCGTCACCTTCTCCTTCCGCACCCCGTTCCGGCTGGTGGACCTGATCATCCACACCGGCGACTCGGTGGACCCGGAGCACTTCCGGCAGCAGGGACGCCCCACCGTCCTCTCCCTGGAGGTCACGGCCAAGGACGGCGAGGTCCACACCCAGCAGATCTCGCTCGACGACCAGCCGGGCCCGCAGACCGTGCCGACCGGGATCAGCGACGTGACACAGGTGAGGCTCACCGTCCGGGAGGCCGCCGGAACCGGCCCCGGCCGCGCCATCGCGCTCGCGGAGGTGGAGTTCTTCAAGCGCACCTGACCCCGCCGCCCGCCACCGGAGGGAACCGATGGTCCCGAACGCGGCGTCCGTCCCGTCGGCGCCGTGGCGGAGCGGTTCCAAGGAGTTCCTCATCTGCGCCGCGTACGGTCACCCGTCATGGCGGAACAGCGGGCGGTGGCGGGCATGCGGAAGCTTGGGCACGGGACGCGGCTGGTCGCGGTGAGCGTGATCGCCGGGGTGGTGGCGGCGGGGATGGTGCTGCCCGCGGTGGCGGCGGTCGGGCTCGGCGCGCAGTCGGCTGCGGACGACTTCCAGAACCTGCCCGACGACTTCAAGACCCCGCCGCTGTCCCAGGCCTCGACCATCCTCGACGCGCAGGGCGGCACGATCGCCACCGTGTACGACCGCGACCGCACGGTGGTCCCGGCGGACCGGATCTCCCCGCTGGTGAAGACCGCGCTGGTGGACATCGAGGACAACCGCTTCTACGAGCACGGCGCGATCGACCTCAAGGGCGTGCTGCGCGCCCTGGACAAGAACGCCTCCTCGGGCACCACCGCCCAGGGCGCGTCCACCCTGACCCAGCAGTACGTGAAGAACGTCTTCGTCGAGGAGGCGGGCAACGACCCGCAGAAGGTCGCGGAGGCGCAGCGGCAGACCGTCGGCCGCAAGATCCAGGAGCTGAAGTATGCGATCAAGGTCGAGGAGACCCTGAGCAAGGACCAGATCCTCACCAACTACCTGAACATCACTTTCTTCGGCGAGCAGGCCTACGGCATCGAGGCGGCCTCCCGGCGCTACTTCGGCGTGCACGCCGCGGACCTCACCCTGCCGCAGGCCGCGCTGCTGGCGGGCCTGGTGCAGTCGCCGACCGGCTACGACCCGACGGTCAACCCGACGGCGGCGAAGGACCGGCGGGACACCGTGCTGCGCAAGATGGCCGAGTACGGTCACATCACCCAGGAGGAGGCCCGGCAGGCCATCGCCTCCCCGCTCGGGCTGAACGTCCAGGCGCCGCAGCAGGGCTGCATCCTGGCCAAGCAGGGCGAGGGGTTCTTCTGCGACTACGTGCGCACCGTGGTGCTCACCGACCCGGCCTTCGGGAAGTCGGCGGCCGAGCGCCAGGCGGTCTGGCAGCGCGGCGGGCTGCAGATCCACACCACGCTCGACCCCGAGGCCCAGGCGGCGCTCCAGGCCTCGGTCACCGGCCACGTCGACGCCGGCGACCAGGCGGCGACCGCGATGAGCATCGTCCAGCCGGGCACCGGGAGGATCCTGGCGATGGGCCAGAGCCGCCCGTACGGCGTCGACGGCAAGCAGCACCAGACCCAGATCAACTACAACGTCGGCAAGGCCATGGGCGGCGGCCTCGGGTTCCCGACCGGTTCGACCTTCAAGCCGGTCGTCGCGGCGGCGGCCCTGGAGAGCGGCATCCCGGCAGACCAGAGCTACACCACCGACTACAGCATCCCCTGGCCGGCCATGACGGACTGCTCGGGCGGCCGGTTCCCCTCCGCCGGGCAGGTGCACAACGACAGCCAGAGCCTCACCGGCCGGTTCGACATGAAGACGGCCATGGCGCAGTCCGTCAACACCTACTTCGCGAAGCTGGAGGCCGACACCGGCCTGTGCACCGTGGCGCGGATGACCGACAAGCTCGGCATCACCCAGCAGGCGGGCGGCGAGAAGCTCCAGGTGGTGCCCTCGATGACGCTCGGCAGCAACGACCTGACCCCGCTGGGGATGGCGGCCGTCTACGCGGCCTTCGCCGCCCACGGCACCTACTGCGCGCCGACCGCCATCGCCTCGGTGACCGGCCCCGACGGCGGGCAGCTCGCGGTGCCGCAGGCGAACTGCTCGGCGGCGATGTCGTCCACCACCGCCGACACGGTCAGCGCGATGCTCAAGGGCGTCGTGGAGGACGGCACCGGCCGGACGGCCGGCCTCACCGGCCGGGACAGCGCGGGCAAGACCGGCACCACCAACGACAGCCGTCAGGTCTGGTTCGTCGGCTACACCCCGGAGATGGCGGGCGCGACCGTGGTCAGCGACACCGACAACCCCAAGCCGCTGGACGGCCAGCGGATCGGCGGCCGGGTGGTCGACCAGGCCTTCGGCGGCACCCTGACCGGCCCGATCTGGCGTGACGCCATGGACGGCGCCCTGGCCGACACCCCGGCCGGAACCTTCACCCCGGTGCAGCTCCCGTAGCGGACCAGCTCAGTAGAGCGCCACCCGGGGCTCGACCGTCCCCTGCAGCGGGGCCGACCCGACCACCGTGACCCGGTAGTGCTCGGTGAGCGTGTGGTTGCCGTGCAGGACGAGCTTGGCCGGGATGAGCTGGGTGTACAGCGTGCCGGTCTGGCTGGCGAGCGGCACGGTGCACCATTGGCCGTCCGGGGAGAGCACGTCGAGCCGGATGCTCGCCGGATCGAGGAAGGGGCCGTTCTCGGGGGACTCGATGAGGATCTGCGGGGCCACCGTCCGGTCCGCCGGGGAGCTGTTGCGGTACGTGACGGTGATCGCCCGCGTCGCGTGGCCGGGCGGCAGCGGGGAGGCGGGCAGTTCCACGAAGTCGATCGGCGGGGTGCCGGCCGCCGCCTGGGCCGGGGCCGTGAGCACGGCCGCCGGCAGGGCGGCGAGGGCCGCGGCCAGTGCCAGGCTCCGACGAGGGGTCTTCCGGGTGCGCATGGCGCCTCCTTCGGTCGGCGGCCGGGTCGCCGGGTGCGCCGACCGGTGGGCAGGTCCGTACGACACCACCCTGCGCCCTCACCCGGAAAGCCGCATGCGGTGGGCCCGCGCCGGGCCAGGGCGCAGCGCCGGGAGCGGCGGTGCGACTGGGCCGAACGTGCGACCGGCGGGGCCACCACGCCGCTGCGCCGCCCTTGCCGGGCCAGGGCGTCTTACCTTGGGCGCAACCTCCGCCCGGCGGCCTCGCCCCGCGCGGAGCACCCGGAACGCCGGGGACGTCGCAAGAAGGGGAGGGACGGCTTGCGGGCGCGTTCCGTGGAGGAGCCGGGGCAGCGGCTGCCGATGCTGATCCGGTACGGCCACCGATCCTGGCTGGTGCCCCTGGCGGTGCTCGCGCTGGTGGTGGGCGTGGACGCGGCCACGCCCGAATCGTTCGCGTCCGTCAGCTGGCTGGCCATGGTCCCGGTGGTCGCCGCCGGGCTCTGCGGGCCGACGGTCACCGTGCTGTTCTCCCTCGCCGCCATCGCCGCCTACCCCGCCCTGGACAGCATCTGGGGCAAGTCCCAGGGGACGGAGGACTTCCTGCTCGTGATCGCCGGGGCCGTCCTCTCGGTGCCGATCAGCATCTTCCGTGCCCGGGCCGCCTCCTACGTCCGCCACCTCCAGGGCACCGCCGAGACCACCCGGCAGGTGGTGCTGCGCCCGGTGCCGCCGGGGTGGGGCGGGGTGGACTCGGCGGCGCGCTACCTGGCCGCGGACGTCGAGGCCCGGGTGGGCGGCGACTTCTACGACGTGCTGGCCACCCCGTTCGGGGCGCGGGTCATCCTCGGCGACGTCCAGGGCAAGGGGCTGCCGGCGGTCGCCACGGCGGCGGCCCTGGTGAGCTGCTTCCGGGAGGCCGCCTTCCACGAGGCAGACCTCGCCACCGTCGCGTCCTGGCTGGAGGAGCGGCTGCACCGGCAGAACCTCCTGGCGGAGCAGTTGGGGGAACGGGAGGAGCGGTTCGCCACGGCGGTGGTCGTCTGGTTCCCAGCCGACGCGCCGGGGGAGGTGGAGGTGGTCAACTTCGGCCACGACAGTCCCCACGTCCTCGGCCCCGCGGGCGTGCGCCGGCTGGCGCCGGGCAACGGGGCCCCGATCGGGCTGGCCCAGCTGGCCGGCGGGCTGCCGGAGGTCCGGCGGCTGCGCCTGGGCGAGGGCGAGACGGTCCTGATCGTCTCGGACGGGGTGACCGAGGCCCGCGACCGGGCGGGTGCCTTCTTCCCCCTGGGCGCCCACCTGGAGCGGCTGGCCGCTCTCCCCGGGGCGATCGACCCCGGGCGCCTGGTCGACGAGGTGGCCGCCGAGGTCGTCCGGCACACCGGTGGCCGGCTGACGGACGACACCGCCCTGCTCGCCGTCCGGAGGCCGCCGGTGGAAGCCCCCGGTACCGGTCAGGCCGGCGGAACGGACCGCGGCCGGTAGGCGACGACGTGGCCGGGCGGGCGGGGCGACGTGGGTGCCGAAGCGGTGCCCGCCGAGCCGTGGGGCCGTCAGCGGCCGCCCATCAGGCGGTACATGCCGATCGAGTCGTGGGTGGCGGTGTCCGCGAAGCCGAACTTCTCGTAGAGGAACCGCGCGGGGCCGTCCGCGATCAGCGAGACGTACGCGGTGGCGGGTGCCCGGCGCTCCAGCTCCTCGGTGAGGGCGGCCATGATGCGCTTGCCGAGGCCGTGGCCCTGGTGCGCGGGGTGGACGCAGATGTCGGTGATCTGGAACGCGGTGCCGCCGTCGCCGATGATCCGCCCCATGCCGATGGGCTCGCCCTCATGGTGGAGGACCACGCCGTACCAGGTGTTGGGGAGGGCGAGCGCAACCGCCTCGGGGGCCTTGTCGGAGAGACCGGCGTCGGTGCGCAGACGGCGGAAGACCTCGACGGTGGGCACGCCGGGGCAGATTTCGTAATGGCCACTGGTCGGTAGCATGTCTTACATGTTACCCATGGCTGCGCCCGCTCGGGTCCGCAGCCCGGCCCCGGCTGCTCGGGTGAACGCGCGGCGCGACATGCCGGACGGGGCGAGAGGCCATGAGGGCGGAGGTGATGATCGCCGGGTTCCCGGAGCATCACCCCGTCGGAGGCGGACATGCGGATTCTTCTCCTCGCCAGCGCGTACAACAGTCTCAGCCAGCGGCTGCACGCCGAACTGCGCGACCGGCGCCACATCGTGGACCTCCAACTGGCCGGTGATGACGAGGAGTTGCTCGATGCGGTGCGCCGCCTGCGGCCCGACCTGGTGCTCGCGCCGATACTGCGCACGGCGATCCCGCGGGAGGTCTGGTCGCGGCTCACCTGCCTGATCGTCCACCCCGGCCCGCCGGGCGACCGCGGCCCGTCCTCCCTCGACCGGGCGATCCAGGAGGGCTGCACCGAGTGGGGCGTCACGGTGCTCCAGGCCGAGGCGGAAATGGACGCCGGGCCGGTCTGGGCCTGGGCGCCCTGCCGGCTGCCGGACTACGGCAAGAGCGACCTGTACCGCAACGAGGTCGGCGACGCGGCGTCGGCGGCCGCACTGCTCGCCGTGGAGCGTTTCGCCTCGGGCACGTACACACCGCAGCCGCAGCCGCAGCCGCAGCCGCAGCCGCAGTCCGGGTCCGGCCGGCACGCCACCGTGCGCACCCGGCCCGTCCTGCGCCAGGAGGAGCGCCGGATCGACTGGGCGGCCGACCCCACCGAGGCGGTGCTGCGCAGGCTCCGCGCGGCGGACTCCCGGCCCGGGGTGCTCGACGAGCTGTGCGGCGGCTCCTGGTACCTGCACGGCGGGCACCGCGAGCCGGTGCTGCGCGGCCGCCCCGGCGAGCTGCTCGCCACCCGGGCGGGTGCCGTGTGCCGGGCCACCTCGGACGGTGCGGTGTGGATTCCCGAACTCCGCCGCCGCACCCCTGGCGGCGCCGCGGGCGTCAAGCTTCCGGCGGCGACGGCGCTCGGAGGCCTGCTGCCGGCCCTGCCGGAGGTGGCGGCGCCGCTGATGCCGAAGGAGGGGGACGGCCCGGTCTGGTCGGACATCCGCTACCGCGAGGACGGCGCGGTGGGCTTCCTGCGCTTCTCCTTCCCGGGCGGCGCCATGTCCACCGGCCACTGCCGCCGACTGCTGGCGGCCTACCGCTTCGCGGTCGCCCGCCCCACCTCGGTGCTGGTGCTCGGCGGGGACCGGGACTTCTTCTCCAACGGCATCCACCTCAACGTGATCGAGGCCGCGGCGGACCCGGCCGTCGAGTCCTGGGACAACATCACCGCGATGGACGAGCTGGTCGACGCGGTGCTCACCACCACCGACCGGCTGGTGGTCGCTGCCGTCGGGGGCAACGCGGCGGCCGGCGGGGTGATGCTGGCGCTGGCCGCGGACGAGGTGTGGTGCCGCCGTGGCTCCGTCCTCAACCCGCACTACCGGCTGATGGGGCTGTACGGGTCGGAGTACTGGACGTACACCCTCCCGCGCAAGGTCGGCGCGGCGGCGGCCGAGCGGCTGACCCGTCAGGCGCTGCCGGTCTCCGCCGCCACCGCCGAGCGGATCGGCCTGGTCGACCGGGTGCTCGCCTGCGGGCCGGAGGAGTTCGGGCCGTCCACGGCCCGCCTGGCCGGGCTGCTCGCCGCCTCGCCCACCACCCAGCATCGGATCGCGGCGAAGAAGGCGGCGCGCGAGGCCGACGAGCGGACGAAGCCGCTCGACGCGTACCGGGAGGAGGAGCTCGCGGTGATGCACCGGCAGTTCTTCACACCCGAATCGCCGTACCACGCGCTGCGTTCCGCGTTCGTCCACAAGCGCCCGGTGCTGACGGGCCCCGCGGCCCGAGCGTGACCCGAACGGCCCTGCCGGGCTTGCCTCCCCTGGGGCCGGATCCCGCCGCGCGGACCGGCGCCCCACCCGGACCGTTGCTATGACTGGCTTTCGAGCCATTCCGTCCGGCTCCCATCCCCGAGGAGGCATCCTCATGGGTGCTGCAACAGCTGCAACAGCCGAAACAACCGACACCGACGTGGTGCACATTCTCTGGATCAACGCCGGCCTCAGCTGCGACGGCGACTCCGTCTCGCTGACCGCCGCGATGCAGCCGAGCATCGAGGAGATCGTCACCGGCGCCCTGCCCGGCCTGCCGAAGGTCGCGGTGCACTGGCCGCTGATCGACTTCGAGTGCGGCCCGGTCCAGGGCGCGGACAACTTCGTCGAGTGGTTCTTCAAGGCCGACCGCGGCGAGATCGAGCCGTTCGTGCTGGTCGTCGAGGGGTCGATCCCCAACGAGAAGATCAAGGAGGAGGGCTACTGGTGCGGCTTCGGCGACGACCCCGCCACCGGCCAGCCCGTCACCACCAGTGAGTGGCTGGACCGGCTCGCCCCCAAGGCGACCGCCGTGGTGGCGATCGGCACCTGCGCCACGTACGGCGGCATCCACGCGATGGCCGGCAATCCGACCGGCGCGATGGGGGTGCCGGACTACCTGGGCTGGGACTGGAAGTCCAAGGCCGGGCTGCCGATCGTCTGCGTGCCGGGCTGCCCGATCCAGCCCGACAACTTCGCCGAGACGCTCACGTACCTGCTGTACCAGCTGGCCGGCTCCGCGCCGATGATCCCGCTGGACGACAAGCTGCGGCCCGCCTGGCTGTTCGGCGCCACCGTGCACGAGGGCTGCGACCGCGGCGGCTACTACGAGCAGGGGCAGTTCGCCACCGACTACGGCACGCCCGAGTGCCTGGTTCGGCTCGGCTGCTGGGGCCCGGTCGTGAAGTGCAACGTCGCCAAGCGCGGCTGGACCAACGGCATCGGCGGCTGCCCGAACGTCGGCGGCATCTGCATCGCCTGCACCATGCCGGGCTTCCCGGACAAGTTCATGCCCTTCATGGACCCGCCGCCCGGCTCGCGCGTCTCCGCCAGCGCCAGCGGCGCGTACGGCTCGCTGATCCGCCGGCTGCGCGGGATCACGCTGAAGACGCTGGACAAGGAACCGAAGTGGCGCCACACCGGCCGCCACCTGACCACGGGCTACCGCCCGCCCTGGTGACGTCGGAGGGCCGCACACCGCCCGGTGTGCGGCCGCCGCCGGCCCCGCCCGCTCGCGGACCCGTTCTCACGGCCCCGCGCACAGACCCCGCTCGCCGAGACAAGGACACGACAGACACGATGGCAACACCGACCACCAGGGCGGCCGGCGACGGCAGCGGCCTGACCGAGATGTCCTGGGACCCGATCACCCGGATCGTGGGAAGCCTGGGCATCCACACGAAGATCGACTTCAAGCAGAAGAGGGTCGCGGAGTGCTACAGCACCTCCTCGGTCTTCCGCGGCTACAGCGTCTTCATGCGGGGCAAGGACCCGCGCGACGCCCACTTCATCACCAGCCGGATCTGCGGGATCTGCGGCGACAACCACGCCACCTGTTCGGTCTACACGCAGAACATGGCGTACGGGGTGAAGCCCCCGCACCTGGGCGAGTGGATCATCAACCTCGGCGAGGCCGCCGAGTACATGTTCGACCACAACATCTTCCAGGAGAACCTGGTCGGGGTCGACTACTGCGAGAAGATGGTCCGCGAGACCAACCCCGGCGTCCTGGAGCAGGCCGAGCGCACCGAGGCCCCGCACGCCGGCGACCACGGGTACAGGACGATCGCCGACATCATGCGCTCGCTCAACCCGATCGAGGGCGAGTTCTACCGCGAGGCGCTCCAGGTCAGCCGGTACACCCGGGAGATGTTCTGCCTGATGGAGGGCCGCCACGTGCACCCCTCCACGCTCTACCCGGGCGGCGTCGGCACGGTCGCGACGGTGCAGCTGTTCACCGACTACCTGACCAGGCTGATGCGCTACGTCGAGTTCATGAAGAAGGTCGTGCCGATGCACGACGACCTCTTCGACTTCTTCTACCAGGCCCTGCCCGGCTACGAGGAGGTCGGCCGGCGACGGGTCCTGCTCGGCTGCTGGGGCAGCCTCAACGACCCCGACCACTGCGACTTCACCTACCGCAACATGACGGACTGGGGCCGACGGATGTTCGTCACCCCCGGCGTCGTGGTGGACGGCAAGCTCGTCACCAACGACCTGACGCAGATCAACCTCGGCATCCGCATCCTGCTCGGCAGCTCCTACTACGAGGACTGGCAGGGCAAGGAGCTGTTCGTCACCCACGACCCGCTGGGCAACCCGGTCGACCCCCGGCACCCGTGGAACCAGCACACCATCCCCGCCCCGCAGAAGCGCAACTTCGACGACAAGTACAGCTGGGTGATGTCCCCGCGCTGGTTCGACGGCACCGAGCACCTCGCCCTCGACACCGGCGGCGGCCCGATCGCCCGCCTGTGGTCCACCGCCCTGTCCGGGCTGGTCGACATCGGCTACGTCAAGGCCACCGGCCACAGCGTGCAGATCAACCTGCCCCGCTCGATGACCAAGCCCGAGGTCACCTTCGAGTGGAAGATCCCGCAGTGGAGCAACGCCATCGAACGCAACCGCGCGCGCACCTACTTCCAGGCCTACGCGGCCGCCGCCGCCCTGCACTTCGCCGAGAAGGCGCTCGACGAGGTCCGCGCCGGGCGCAGCCAGACCTGGGAGCGCTTCGAGGTGCCGGACGAGTCGATCGGCTGCGGTTTCACCGAGGCCGTGCGCGGCGTGCTCTCGCACCACATGGTGATCCGTGACGGAAAGATCGCCAACTACCACCCGTACCCGCCGACCCCGTGGAACGCCAGCGTCCGGGACAGCTACGGCACGCCCGGCCCGTACGAGGACGCCGTGCAGAACACCCCGATCTTCGAGGAGAACCCCCCGGAGACCTTCAAGGGCATCGACATCATGCGCACGGTGCGCAGCTTCGACCCCTGCCTGCCCTGCGGCGTGCACATGTACGTCGGCGGCGGACGCACCGTACAGACCATGCACGTCCCCACCGGCCTGAGCGGGCTCACCGCATGACGGCCGAGCAGACCGGGCTGCGGATCCAGCAGGCGTTGGACGCGCTGGCCGGCAGCGGCGCCGAGCAGGCGGGTGAGCAACTGGCCCGCGAACTCATGGAGTTCTACGGGCAGGGCCTGGCCCGGCTGGTCCCGGCACTGCCCCCGCCCGTTCTGGAGCGGATGCTGGACGACCCGGCCGTCGCCGGGCTGCTGCTCCTGCACGACCTGCACCCCGAGGACCTCCCCACCCGGATCGACCGGGCGCTGGCCGCCCTGCCCGAGCGGGTGGAGGTGGTCGGCTTCGAGCCGGCCACCGGCACCCTGCGGCTGCGCCGGACGGCCACCGGCTGCGGCTGCGGCGAGCAGGAGGTGGCGGCCGCCCTCTCCTGCCACGCACCCGAGGTGACGGCCGTGGAACTGGACCGCGCCCTGCAGCTGCTCCAGATCGGCACCCGCCCGCAGCCGGCCGCGGAGGCGCGATGAACACCCGCCGGATCTCCCGCGACGGGACGGCCCTGCTGCACCGGCTGCGCGAACCGGCCCCGCCGCGCCCCGAGCAGTGCGCGTTCTGCGGCCGGGACCTGCCCGCCGGCCACCGCCACCTGGTGGACATCGAGGACCGCGCCCTGGCCTGCACCTGCACCGCCTGCGGCCTGCTGTTCCAGCAGCCGGCCGCGGCCGGCGGCCGCTACCGCACCGTTCCGGACCGCTACCTCGCCGACCCGGAGCGCGAGTTGGACCAGCAGGCCTGGTCCGAGCTGGGCATCCCGGTCGGTACCGCCTTCCTGTTCCGCAACACCGTGCTGGACCAGCCGCTCGCCTTCTACCCCGGCCCGGCCGGAGCCGCCGAGAGCGAGCTGGACGAGCAGGCCTGGCAGCGCGCCCTCGGCGGCAGCCGTCTGGCCGACGCGCTGGAACCGGACGTGGAGGCACTGCTGCTGCGCCGCACCGAGGAGCGGGTGACGTGCTTCCTGGTGCCGATCGACGTCTGCTACGAGCTGGTCGGCCGACTGCGGCGGTGCTGGCACGGCTTCGACGGCGGCACCGAGGCACGGGCCGAACTCGACGCGTTCTTCGCGCGGCTGGCCGCCCGGGCCCGCCCGCTGCCCGCGGAGGTGACGGTGTGAGCGAACGAAGTGAGCGAACCATCGAAAGGTGCGGGTTGCGCGAAGCGCTCGCCGAGCGCAGCGAGGTGGGCGCATGAGCGAGCTCGGCTTCGCCTGCACCGGCGTGCGGTCCGACCCGTACGCGGCCGGGCCGACCCTGGTGTTCCGGCTGCGGATCACGGCCCCGGCAGAAACCCGGGTGCACGCCCTGGCCCTCCAGTGCCAGCTGCGCATCGAACCGGGCCGCCGGCCGTACGGCGACGGCGAGGGCGAGCGGCTGGCCGACCTGTTCGGCGGGCGGGAGCGCTGGGCGACCACGCTCAACCCGATCCAGTTCGCCACCGTGCCGCTGCTGGTGCCCGGCTTCACCGGGGCGACCGACATCGACCTCGTGGTTCCGTGCACCTACGACCAGGAGGTCGCCTCGGCCCGTTACTTCCGGGCGCTGGACGGCGGCGAGGTGCCGCTGCTGCTGCTCTTCTCCGGCACCGCCTTCGCCGGCCCCGGCGGCTTCCAGGTCAGCCCGGTGCCCTGGGACCGGGAGGCCCGGGTGCGGATGCCGGTGCGGGTCTGGCGGGAGGCGATGGACCGGCACTTCCCCGGCAGCGGCTGGCTGCGGCTGCCGGACGAGGTCATGGACGAGCTGCTGGCCTACCGTTCCCGGCGGGCCCTGCCCTCCTGGGAGGCGACGGTGCGCGAGCTGCTCGCGGCCGCGGCGGTCGAGGAGACGGTCCGGTGAGCGGCTTCCCGGAGCGGATCGAGCGCGGCTTCGCGGCCGCCCGGCAGATCGCCGACGCGGTGCTGCTGGAGGGCTACGTGCTCTACCCGTACCGCGCCTCGGCGGCCAAGAACCGGCTGCGCTGGCAGTTCGGCGTCCTGGTGCCGCCCGACTACACCGAGCAGGGCGGCGAGCACTCCCACCAGCGCACCGAGTGCCTGATGGAGGCACGCGGCGGGGATCTGCTGGCGGTCGAGCTGCGCTTCCTGCGGGTCCAGCGGCGCACCGTCGAACGGGCCACCGCCGCCGGCTTCACGTCCGTGGAGCGGCTGAAGCTCGCCGACCGGGACCTCGTCGAGTGGGACGAGGGCGTCGAGGAGCGGATCGAACTCCTGCTGCCGGTCGAGGAGTTGGCCGGTGAGGGGGTGCAGCGGCCGTTCCGGCTGCCGGGCGTCGGCGAGACCGGGCTGGTGCACGAGGAGGGCACCGTCGTCGGTCGGCTGGTGCGGCGGCGCGAACAGGTCGACGGCCTGGTCTGGCTGCGGGCCGAGGAACTGCCCGGCCCGTACCGGGCGCAGCGGCTGACCGTGGAGGTGGAGAACACCTCCCCCTGGACGCCGTCCCGGGAGGCCACCCGCGAGCAGGCACTGCCGCGCTCGCTGGTCTCCGCCCACCTGCTGCTCGGGCTGGAGCACGGCCGCTTCCTGTCCGTCACCGACCCGCCCGAGTGGGCCCGCCCCGCCGCCGAGCGGTGCCGCAACGAGCGCACCTGGCCGGTGCTGGTCGGTCCGGACGGCGATCGCGGGGTGCTGCTGTCCTCGCCGATCATCCTGGAGGATCACCCGCGGATCGCCCCGGAGAGCCTCGGCACCCTGTACGACGCCACCGAGATCGACGAGATCCTGGCGCTGCGGACGGCGGCCCTGACCGAGGAGGAGAAGCGGGAGGCCCGCGGCACCGACGAGCGGGCCGGCGCGGTGATCGACCTGGCCGAGTCCATGCCGCCCGAGGTGCTGGAGCGGCTGCACGGGGCGATCCGCGGGCTGCGCGCGGTCACCGAGGGCGGCGCGGACCGGCCGGAACAGCCCTGGTGGGACCCGGGCGACGACCCGGAGGTCGACCCCGAGCGGGACCGGGTGCTGATCGACGGCCGCGAGGTCGGCGCCGGCAGCCGGGTGGTCCTGCGGCCCGGACGGCGGCGCACCGACGCCCAGGACCTCTTCCTGGACGGGCGGACCGGCGTCGTGGAGGCGGTGCTGCACGACCTCGACGGCTCGGTGCACCTGGCCGTCACGGTGGAGGACGACCCGGGCGCCGACCTGTGGCGGGCCCAGGGGCGCTTCCGGTACTTCCAGCCCGACGAGGTCACGCCGCTGGAGGAGTCATGACGGACCGGACGGTGCTGGTCGCCGGGGTCGGCAACATCTTCCTCGGCGACGACGGCTTCGGGGTCGAGACCGTCCGCAGGCTGTCCGCCCACCCGCTGCCGGCGGGCGTCGAGGTGGTCGACGTCGGCGTGCGCGGCGTGGACCTCGCGTACCGGCTGCTCGACGGCTACCGCACCGCCGTCCTGGTGGACGCCACCTGCCGGGGCGGGACACCCGGCACCGTCTACCTGATCGAGGCGGACGTCGAACAGCCGCTGGAGGTGCCGGTCCTGGACGGCCACCGGATGGGGCCGGACGCCGTACTGGCGCTGCTCGCCACGCTCGCCGCCGGCACCGGCACAGAGCCGCCCGGCCGGGTGCTGGTGGTCGGCTGCGAGCCGGCCTCGCTGGAGGAGGGCATCGGGCTGAGCGAGCCCGTAGCCGCCGCCCTGGAGGAGGCGGTCCGAGTGGTCCTGCGCGTCGTGGAAGAGGCCGCGCAGCCGGAGAAGGAGACAACACCATGCTGAGGAAACTGTTCTGCGTCGCCCTGTTGGCAGGGATCGGCGCACTGGTCTGGCAGAGCCTGCCGGACATCAGGCGGTACCTGCACATCTCCCGGATGTGAGGCGCGGATTGCTGCGAACGGTGCAGCCCCGCAGGCGGTGGCGGCGCGGCTTCGGGCCGACGCCGCCACCCCGCCCTGTAATGGGGCGCGTTGCCGCCCGCGCCGGGAAGGGACCCATGCACGAGATGTCGATCGCCGAAGCCGTCGTCGAGCAGGTGGACGCGGCCGCGCGCGAACACCGGGCCCCCGGGGTGGCGCGGGTCCGCCTGCGGGTCGGCGAGTTGGCCGGCGTGGTGCCCGAGGCCCTCGACTTCTGCTTCGAACTGGCCTGCGCCGGAACGCTGGTGGCGGGCGCGGTGCTGGACACCGAGTCCGTCGCGGCCCGGGCCCGCTGCACCCCTTGCGCGGTCGAGTGGGCGGTCGGCATGCCGCCGGACCTCGGCTGCCCGAGCTGCTCCGGAGGCGGCGGCGTGGAGCTGCTGTCCGGACGTGAGCTTCAGATCCTCGGCGTCGAGTGGGCCGAGCGCCCGGACGTCCGGGCCGAACAGAAAGGCTGATGCCGATGTGCCGCACGGTCGACCTCCGTCAGGCGGTCCTCGCCCGCAACGACGACAGCGCCCGCCGGCTGCGGGCGGCGCTGGCCGAGCGGGGGACGGTCGCGGTGAACCTGCTGTCCAGCCCCGGCAGCGGAAAGACCGCACTGCTGGAAGCCGAGTTGGGGCTGGCCCGGCGGCGCGGGGTCGCGGTCGCCGCGCTGACCGCCGACCTCGCCACCGAGAACGACGCGCGCAGGCTGGCCCGCTCGGGCGCTCCGGTGAAGCAGGTGCTCACCGACGGGCTCTGCCACCTGGAGGCGCGGATGCTCACCGGGCACCTGGACGGGTGGCTGCCGGGGGAGTGCCGGCTGCTGTTCGTGGAGAACGTCGGCAACCTGGTCTGCCCGGCCTCCTACGACCTCGGCGAGACGCTCCGGGTGGTGCTGGCCTCGGTCACCGAGGGCGAGGACAAGCCGCTCAAGTACCCGACGGCCTTCGGGCTGGCCAACCTGGTGCTGGTGACCAAGGCGGACCTCGCCGAGGCGGCCGAGTTCGACGAGGCGGCGTTCCTGGCCAACGTCCAGCGGGTCAATCCCGGGGTGGAGGTGCTGAACACCTCGGCCCGGACGGGCGAGGGCGTCGGGGTGCTGCTGGACCGGGCGCTGGCCGTGCTGGACGGGGCGGAGCCCCATCGGCCGGTGATGTCGGCGGCGGTGCCGCACGGGCACGACCACGAGCACGACCACGACCACGACCACGAGCACGCGTACGGCCACGGGCACTCCGCTGTGGGGGAGAGCGCGTGACGGCCGGTCACCCGGGGCTCGACCGCGAGCGGCGGCAGGTCGCCGTCCGCGGCCTGGTGCAGGGGGTCGGCTTCCGGCCGTTCGTCCACACGCTGGCGGGTGAACTCGGGCTGGCCGGCACCGTCACCAACACCGGCGAGGGCGTCCTGGTCGAGGTCGAGGGCAGCCGCGACGCCCTGGACGCCTTCTGCCGGCGGGTGGCCGGCGACGCGCCGCCGCTCGCCCGGGTGGACTCGGTGGAGCACGCGCCGCTCGCCGCCACCGGCGCCACCGGCTTCCGCATCGCCCCGTCCCGCCCCGGCGGCCCCCGCACCACCCTGATCCCGCCCGACACCGCGGTCTGCGCCGACTGCCTGGCCGAACTCGCCGACCCGGCCGACCGCCGCCACCGGCACCCCTTCATCAGCTGCACCAACTGCGGCCCCCGGCACACCATCGTCACCGGCCTGCCGTACGACCGGGCCAACACCACCATGGCCGGCTTCCCGATGTGCCCGGACTGTGCCCGGGAGTACACGGACCCGGCCGACCGCCGGTTCCACGCCCAGCCCGTCGCCTGCCACGCCTGCGGGCCCAGGCTGGCGCTGACCGTGCCCGGGCGCCCCGAACTCGGCGGGGAGCAGGCCCTGACGGAGGCCCGGCGGTTGCTGGCCGGCGGCGCGGTCCTCGCCGTCAAGGGCATCGGCGGCTACCACCTCGCCTGCGACGCGCGCGACGCCTCGGCCGTCGCCCTGCTGCGCCGGCGCAAGCGGCGCGGCGACAAGCCCTTCGCCGTGATGGCCCGCGACCTCGCCACCGTCGAGGGCCTGCTGCCGGTCGACCCGGTCGAGCGGGAACTGCTCACCGGGCCGGTACGGCCGATCGTCCTGCTCCGCCGCACGGGCCTCCCGGTGCCCGAGGCGGTGGCCCCGGGCAGCCCCGACCTCGGGGTGATGCTCCCGTACACGCCGCTGCACCACCTGCTGCTCGCCGCCCCCGGACCGGACCTGCTGGTGATGACCAGCGCCAACCTCTCCGGCGAGCCCATCGTCACCGAGGACCGGGAGGCGCTGGACCGCCTCGCCCCGCTGGTCGACGGCTGGCTCACCCACGACCGGCCGATCCACGTCCCGTGCGAGGACTCGGTGGTGCGGGTGGTGGACGGCGAACAGCTGCCGCTGCGCCGCTCGCGCGGGTACACGCCGCTGCCGATTCCGCTGCCGGTGCCCGTCCGCCCGGCGCTGGCGGTCGGCGGCGACCTGAAGAACACCTTCGCGCTGGCCCGGGACGGCTACGCCTGGCTGTCCGGCCACATCGGCGACATGGACGACCTGGCCACGCTGCGGGCCTTCGACCGGGCGGTGGAGCAGCTCGGCACGGTCAGCGGGGTGCGGCCCGAACTGCTGGTCACCGACCGGCACCCCGGCTACCGCTCGGTCGGGCACGCCGAGCGGACCGCCGCCGGCCGTCCGGTGCACCGGGTGCAGCACCACCACGCCCACATCGCCGCGGTGATGGCCGAACACGGGCTGGACGGCGGGCGGCCGGTGCTCGGCGTGGCCTTCGACGGCACCGGCTTCGGCGAGGACGGCGCGATCTGGGGCGGCGAGGTGCTGCTGGCCGACTACGACGGGTTCCGCCGCCTGGCCCACCTCCGGTACGTGCCGCTGCCGGGCGGGGACGCGGCCGTCGAGCGCCCGTACCGGACGGCGCTCGCCCACCTGCGCGCGGCCGGGCTCGCCTGGCTGCCCGGACTCCCATCGGTCCTGGCCTCCGACGCGGAGGAACTGCGGCTACTGGATCGTCAGTTGGAACGCGGACTGAACTGTGTGCCGACCTCCGGCATGGGGCGGCTTTTTGATGCCGTGTCCTCGCTCGCCGGGGTCTGCCACCGGGCCGGGTACGAGGCCCAGGCCGCGATCGAACTGGAGGCGGCGGCCTGCGAGTTCGGCCGGGCGGACGGCTACGGGTTCGGCCTGTCGGCGCGGGCGGACGGCTGGATCGCCGACCCCGGGCCGGTACTGGCCGCCGTGGTGGCCGACGTGACCGCGGGCGCCCCCGCCGGGCTGGTCGCCGCCCGCTTCCACGGTGCGGTGGCCGACCTCGTCCGGCGGATCTGCGTGGCCGTCCGGGAACGGTACGGCACCACCACCGTGGCGCTCAGCGGCGGAGTCTTCGCCAATGCGCTGCTCTCCTCGGCCTGCGCGAGCGGTCTCGGGGAGGACGGCTTCACCGTGCTGCGGCACCGCCGGGTGCCGCCCAACGACGGAGGGCTGGCGCTCGGCCAGCTGATGGTGGCCGCCCGGTCGTCGGCCACCCGGGAGGAGTGAGAGCGGATGTGCCTGGCGGTGCCCGGCAGGGTGACGGAGATCGGGGAGCGGGACGGGACCAGGATGGCGGTGATGGACTTCGGCGGCGTGGTCAAGGACGTGTGCCTGGAGTACCTGCCCGACCTGGCGGTGGGGGAGTACGCGATCGTCCACGTGGGCTTCGCGCTGCAGCGCCTGGACGAGGAGTCGGCCCGCCGCACCCTCGCCCTCTTCGAGGAACTCGGGCTGTTGCAGGAGGAGTTCGGTGACCCGTGGGAGGCGGCGGGGGCGGCGGCGGGAGCAGTGGGCGAGACCGAGGAGGCCGGACGGTGAAGTACCTGGAGGAGTTCCGCAACCCCGAGCTGGCGGCCGGGCTGCTCGCCGACATCAGGAGCACGGTCACCCGGCCGTGGGCGCTGATGGAGGTCTGCGGAGGCCAGACGCACAGCATCATCCGGCACGCCATCGACCAACTCATTCCGGAAGGCGTCGAGTTGATCCACGGGCCGGGTTGCCCGGTGTGCGTCACCCCGCTGGAGGTGATCGACCGGGCGCTGGCGATCGCCGCCCGGCCGGGCGTGGTCTTCTGCTCCTTCGGGGACATGCTGCGGGTGCCCGGCACCGACCGCGACCTGTTCCGGGTCCGCGGCGAGGGCGGCGACGTCCGGGTGGTGTACTCGCCGCTCGACGCGCTGCGGATCGCCCGGGAGAACCCGGACCGGGAGGTGGTCTTCTTCGGCATCGGCTTCGAGACCACCGCCCCGCCGAACGCCATGGCCGTCCACCTGGCCAGGAAGCAGGGGCTGCGCAATTTCAGCATGCTGGTCTCGCACGTCCGGGTGCCGCCCGCGATCGAGGCGATCATGGACTCACCGGACTGCCGGGTCCAGGGCTTCCTCGCCGCCGGGCACGTGTGCAGCGTGATGGGCACCGCCGAGTACCCGGCGCTGGCGGAACGCCACCGGGTGCCGATCGTCGTCACCGGCTTCGAACCCCTGGACATCCTGGAGGGCATCCGGCGTACCGTACGGCAACTGGAGCGCGGGGAGCACACCGTCGACAACGCCTACCCGCGGGCCGTCCGCCCCGAGGGCAACCCGGCGGCCCGGGCCATGCTGGAGGACGTCTTCGAAGTGGCCGACCGCCCCTGGCGGGGCATCGGCGTGATCCCGCGCAGCGGCTGGCGGCTCTCGCCGCGCTACCGGGACCACGACGCCGAGCACCGCTTCGACGTCGCGGGGATCACCACCCGCGAACCCGCCGAGTGCCGCAGCGGCGAGGTGCTCCAGGGGCTGCTGAAGCCCCACCAGTGCGAGGCCTTCGGCACGGCCTGCACACCGCGCACGCCGCTCGGCGCCACGATGGTGTCCAGTGAGGGGGCCTGCGCGGCGTACTACCTGTACCGGCGGCTGGGCGTGCCGGGCAACTCCGCCGTTCCCCAGGAGGCGAGTCGCGTTGGCTGACACCGAACTGCTCACCGACCGGGCCGACTTCTCCGGCTGGAGCTGCCCGCTGCCGTTGCGCGACCACCCCCGGGTGGTGATGGGCCACGGCGGCGGCGGGGCGATGTCCGCCGAACTGGTGCAGAACCTCTTCGCGCCGGCCTTCGGCGGCCCGGTGCTCGCCGGGCTCGGCGACTCCGCGGTGCTGGAGCTGGGCGGCGCCCGGCTCGCCTTCTCCACCGATTCCTACGTGGTGCGGCCGCTGTTCTTCCCCGGCGGCTGCATCGGCGACCTCGCGGTCAACGGCACGGTCAACGACCTCGCCATGAGCGGGGCCCGGGCGGCCTACCTGTCCTGCGGCTTCATCCTGGAGGAGGGGGTGGAGATGGCCGTGGTGGACCGGGTCGCCCGGGCGCTCGGCGCCGCCGCCCGCACCGCCGGGGTCGAGATCGCCACCGGGGACACCAAGGTGGTCGAGGCCGGGCACGGGGACGGGGTCTACCTGAACACCGCCGGCATCGGGCTCGTCCCGGCCGGGGTCGACATCCGGCCGCAGCGCGCCCGCCCCGGCGACGTGGTGATCGTCAGCGGGCCGATCGGCCTGCACGGCGTGGCGATCATGAGCGTCCGGGAGGGCCTGGAGTTCGGCGTCGAGGTGCGCAGCGACAGCGCGGCCCTCGGCGGCCTGGTCGAGGCCATGCTCGCGGCCACTGCCGACCTGCACGTGCTGCGCGACCCCACCCGGGGCGGCCTGGCGGCGGCACTCAACGAGATCGCGGCCGCGGCCGGGGTGGGCGTCGTGCTCAGCGAACGCGCCGTCCCCGTGCCGGAACCGGTGGCCAACGCCTGCGCGGTGCTGGGCCTGGACCCGATGTACATCGCCAACGAGGGCAGGCTCGTCGCCTTCGTCCCGCGCGCTTCGGCGGACGCGGTGCTCGCCGCGATGCGCGCCCACCCGCTCGGCGCGGAGGCGGTGGTGATCGGCGAGTGCGTCGAGGAGCACCCGGGGATGGTCGTCGCCCGCACCGGCTTCGGCGGCACCCGGGTGGTCGACCTGCCGATGGGCGAGCAGCTGCCGCGGATCTGCTGACGCCGCGTGCGCCGCCGTCCCGGGAGAAGCTTCCCGGGGCGGCGGCGCGGCGCACCTGTGGGGTCAGCCCAGGAAGCGGCGCAGCGAATTCGACAGGGCCTTCACGAAGCCGTCCCGGACCTCGTCGGCGACGAGGTCGAGGGACAGGTAGGGGTTGAGGTCCTCCAGCTCGACCAGGAGCAGGCGCCCGTCCGGCGCCCGGCAGGCGTCCACCCGCTGGATGCCGTGGTCGAGCGTGTTCCAGTCGACGAAGCCCCGCGCGAACTCCAGGTCGGCCGCGCTCGGCTCGTACGGCTCCAGCACCCAGCGCCGGGCCGGGTCGGGCGCGTGGAGGGCGTACTGGAAGGCGTCGTCCACGAAGTAGAACGAGACCTCGTACCGGAAGTCGATCCGCGGCTGGACGAGCACCTCGCCCCATTCGAGACCGTCCAGCTCGTCGCGGGTGAGGAAGCGCAGGCCGATGCTGTCGGCGCCTTCCACGGGCTTGACCGCGTAGCGGTCGGCGGCGGGCAGCCGGTCGAGGTCCTGTGGCCGGTCGACGGTGGGGATGACGGGGTGGCCCGCCTCGGTCAGGTCCAGCAGGTACCGCTTCCCGGCCATGTCGCCCCGTCCGGTCAGCGGGTTGTAGACCCGCACGCCGTCGGCCAGCGCCCGGGCGCGGAAGCGGGCGTACTCCTCCCGGTAGTGCAGCACCGGCCCGCTGTTGCGCACCACGACCGCGTCGAAGCGCCCCATCAGGGCCCGGGCGTCGAGCGGGTGGCACAGCGCCAGGTCGAACCACTCCCGCAGCCGGGAGGTGAGGAGGACGTCCTCGTCGCCGTAGCGCCGCCCGCGTGCCGGGTAGGCCAGGTCGGTCACGTACAGCAGGCTGGGCCGGTCGGGCACGGGCACTCCCTCGGTCGGTGGCGGGGGAGCGAATCTACCGGGCCGCTCAGCCTGGCGCGTCCATCAGGGCGCAGACTGGGCGGGGTCGTGGGGCGGGCGGGCGAGGATGAGGTCGCCGGCGCGGTCGAGGACCTCGGCGCGGGTGCGGCCGGGGTGGTCGGCGGCGAGGAAGTGGTTGCCGATGGCCACGCAGAAGGCCAGCAGGCTGCGGGCCTCGATCTCGTCCGGGTCGGCGCAGACGGTGCCGATGGCCGCGCGCAGCAGGTCCATGCGGGTGTTGTCCACGCGGCGCAGGCGTTCGGCGACGGCCTGGTCGCGGCGGGCCCAGTCGCGGATGGCCAGGTCGATGGGGCGCAGGCGGTCGGAGAAGGTGAGCTTCCCGGCCAGGCGGGCCTTGTCCCTGGTGTCTGTGCCCTCGTGCTCGATCCGGTCGAGGACGTCGTCGGTCGCCTCTCGCTCCCAGGTGTCCAGCATTTCCGTCAGCAGTGCGTCGCGGTCGGCGAAGTAGCCGTAGAACCCGCCTTTGGTCACGCCGAGGGATTTGGCCAGGGCCTCGACGCGCACGGCGTCCACGCCGCCTGAGGCCAGCGCCCGCAGACCTTCCTCGACCCACTTCTCGCGTGGTGTGCGCAACGCGCCCATGGTGTGACCCGCCTCACAATCGCACCCGTTGTACGTAGCCGTACAACGGGTCTAGCCTCTCGTTATACGCAATCGTATAACGCATAGGGGGCACCGTCATGCCGTTCGGTTTCGTCGCGTTCCACTACCCGAAGCCCGAGTACGTCGAGGAGTTCGTCGGCCGCTGCCACCAGGTCCGCGAGGTGCTGGCCGCGCAGTCGGGGTTCCTGCGTGCCGAGGTCTGGGTCACTTCCGAGGGCGACGCCGTCGTCACCACCGGCGAGTTCGAGTCCCCGCAGGCGTTCCAGGCGGCGTTCGCCACCGTGGCTCGCGAGTCGGGTGCTGCGGTCGCGTTCGATGAGCGAGAGGTCAAGCCCCGTCAGGTTCACACCCTGCTGTCACGGTGACGGGGGCGGGCTGTGACGGCCGGCGGTGGACTCTGAACCAAGCGGGAGTGGACCGCCGGGTACTGACCTCCACCACCGGCGGACGGGACCAGTCGGCCCGGGGTGCGTCCCTGGGCCGACTGGTCCCGTCCCGTACCCGCGCGATGTCGAGCCCCGGAGCCCGCCCGCGGGGCTGTCGGTGCGCCCCGCTAGGTTTCCGATCATCAGCCGAACCGGGTGGAGGGGCACCGTGACCGACCGTACGAGCGAGACGATCAGCTGGGACGAGGTGCGCGCACTCATCGCCGACCGGATCCCTCAGGGGGTGATCGACCGGCTCTCCCCGCTGCCCGCCGGCGAACTGCGCCACCTGCGCACGCCGTTGCGCAGGCTCCGCACCGAGCTGGCGCGCGAGCTCTCCTCGGACGACACCCACCGTTACGTCGCCGCGTACGACCAGCTCGCCGCCCTGCAGTTCGCCGGCATCCTCTGCGCCGCCACCCCGGCCGAGGCCCACGACTGGCTGACCGCCCGCCGCCTCCTCGACATCACCTGGCCGCTGCCCGGCGGCGGCTCCACCACCCCCGATCCCCACACCCTCCTGCTGGCGCTGCTCCGGCCGCACCGCGACGCGGCGTTCCACCGCGAACTCGCGGTCCGGCTCGCCGAGTGGCTGCCCGCACGCGGCGACGGCGCCCGCTGGTTCATCGCCCACGGCCTGACCGTCTGGTCCGGCGCCGAACCGCCCGCCACCGACGGCTACGTGACCGGCTGGATGCGCCAAGGCAGCCTGATGCGCTACCACCACCGCGAGATCGGGGAGTGGTTCGCCGACCAAGGCCTGCGCGAGCCGGTGCCGCACCACGACACCCTGCTCTCCTGGCTCCGGGCCCAGCCCCGGCTCGCCGAGTTCGTCCGACGGCTCTTCGAAGTCCCGAACACCGGAACCGAGTTCGCCGACCCGTACGCCGCCCGCTCCGGACCGGACAACGCGTGGCCCACGGCCCTCACCGCCCTGGCGACCGAGGGCCTGCTCGACCGCGCCGAACTGATCGACCTCTGCCTCGGCCGCCTCCTGCGCGGCGACCCACCCGGCAACCTGCGCGGATTCCTCCACCTGTACGCGGCGCTGGCACCCGACGCCGAGGAGGTCCTCGCCCGCGCCCGCGACCACGTCAGGCTGGCCGCCGACGGCGCGCCGGGCGCGGCGAAGGCCGCCCAGACGGCGCTGCGAACCGTGGACGCGCGGCTGCCCGCCGAGTTGTTCACCGACCTCACGGCCGCGGTGCTGGCCCGCCCGGAGAAGGCACTCGCCACAGCCCAGCTGAGCCGGGCCGACGCCGCGCTGC
>NZ_JAHSQD010000819.1 GCF_020103755.1 Streptomyces sp. LS1784 | reverse complement strand
TCGCCGGGGCCGCGGCCGCGGCCGCGGGGCGGACCACCGGCGGCACCACGGTGGGCAGCGCGGCGGGCGGGGCGGCGAGGATCTTGGCGATCTCCTGCCGGGCCCCCTGGGCCGGGAACATGCTGGAGTGCTCGCGCAGCGAGAAGGACCCCTCGATCCACTCCCGGTCCAGCACCCGCCGCTCGTCCGCCTCGCCGACCAGGTCCTCGGACTGGTTGAAGTCGCCGTCGGCGGCCTGGAGGGCCCACAGGTGGACGGCCACCCCGTGTTCCTTGGCGGTCATCATGCCGGGCAGCAGGTCCCCGTCGCCGGTGATCAGCACGACGTCGGCGCAGGCCCGGTTGCGGGCGAGTTCGGAGAGTTCGGCGTGCATCGCGGCGTCCACGCCCTTCTGCACCCAGCGTCCCTCGGCCCGGGTGAGCGCGCCGAGCCGTACGGTGACCCTGGGCAGCACCCTCAGCCGCCGGTGCTCGGGCATCGGGCGCCGGTCGGGCGCGGCGTCGAACCAGTAGATCCGCAGCAGCGGCAGCCCGGTCTCGGCCTCGGCGCGCTCTCGCAGCGCGGTGATCAGGGCCGTGTGGTTCACGGTGACCTTGGAGCGGGACGGATCCCCCGCGAGCAGGCTGGCGGCGGCGCCCAGCAGGTATCCGGCGTCCACCAGGACGACACAGCGGTCCATCGCGCACCTCTTTTCGCTCGCCCTCGGAATCAGTCGGGTGGGTCGATTCGGGAATGGGCGGTCCGCCCGCCGTCCGGGCGTGCCGAGGTGAGGGGCCCCCGTCGTCGCCCGATCGTTGGGTCACCTTTTACCCGCGGTTCGTCTGCCGAACCTCGCCGGTTGTCCCGGTCCGGCAACAGCCGGCCCGACGTGGAGCGACGGGGCGGCGGACAAAGAAGGCGGGCCCCGTTCAACGACGAGGCCCGCCCGAGGTCACGCAGCGGTGCTCCGACCGGCGGACGCCGGTGGTCGGCCGGTGGGGCTCAGCCCTTGAGCTCGGCGGCGACCAGCTCGGCCAGCTGGACGGCGTTCAGGGCTGCGCCCTTGCGCAGGTTGTCGTTCGAGACGAACAGCGACAGGCCGTTGTCCACCGTCTCGTCCACCCGGATGCGGCCGACGTAGCTCGGGTCCTGGCCGGCGGCCTGGAGCGGGGTGGGGATGTCGGACAGCTCGACGCCGGGGGCGCCGCTGAGCAGCTCGACGGCGCGCTCGGGGCTGATCGGGCGCTCGAAGCGGGCGTTGATCTGCAGCGAGTGGCCGGAGAAGACCGGGACGCGCACGCAGGTGCCGGCGACCTTCAGGGCGGGAATGCCGAGGATCTTGCGGCTCTCGTGGCGGAGCTTCTGCTCCTCGTCGGTCTCGTTGGAGCCGTCGTCCACGAGGGAGCCGGCCAGCGGGACCACGTTGAAGGCGATCGGCCGCTGGTAGACCTTGGGTGCGGGGAACTCGACGGCACCGCCGTCGTGGGCGAGCGCGGCGGCGCCGTCCACGACCTTGGCGGCCTGGTCCTGGAGCTCGGCGACGCCGGCCACACCGCTGCCGGACACGGCCTGGTAGGTGGAGACGACGAGTGCGGCCAGGCCGGCCTCCTCGTGCAGCGGGCGCAGCACGGGCATGGCGGCCATGGTGGTGCAGTTCGGGTTGGCGATGATGCCCTTGGGGCGGTCCGCGATGGCCTCGGGGTTGACCTCGGAGACGACCAGCGGGACCTCGGGGTCGCGGCGCCAGGCGGAGGAGTTGTCGATCACCACGGCACCGGCCGCGGCGACCTTGGGGGCCAGGGCCTTGGAGGTCGAGCCGCCGGCCGAGAAGATCACGATGTCCAGGCCGGTGTAGTCGGCCGTGGCCGCGTCCTCGACGGTGACCTCGGTGCCCTGCCAGGGCAGCGTGCGCCCGGCCGAGCGGGCCGAGGCGAACAGCCGCAGCTGCTCCACGGGGCCGATTCCACCGGGAAGTCCGGCGCGCTCCGCCAGGATCTCGCGGACCACGCCGCCGACCTGGCCGGTGGCACCGACAATGCCGATCTTCATCTCCGACTACTCCTCTGAATGGTGCTGTTCACAGCCGCACTCTGCCCATCATGCCTTGTCACGCGGGTGGGACGGCCTGGTGTTCCACGGTGTGAGAGCGCGCCTACTGGTCCAGACCACTGGCGAGGGCCAGTGCGGCGCGGACCTCCGCCTCCCCGGCCGGCAGCAGTGGCAGCCGCACGTCCGGGGTCGGGATGCGGCCCTGGGCGTGCAGCACGCCCTTGGTCACCGTCGGATTCGGCGCCGTGAAGGCGGACAGCGCCAGCCCGGTCAGCCGGTGCCCGAGCGCCCGCGCCCGCTCCACGTCCCCGGCCTGCCAGGCCTCGACCAGCTCGACGAACCGGGCGGTCGCCAGGTGCGCGGAGGCGAGGATGCCGCCGGCCGCGCCGAGCGCCAGCATCGGCGAGAGGTAGGCGTCCTCGCCCGTGAGGAAGGCGAACCCCTCGGGGGTGTCGGCGAGCAGCTCGGTGGCCGTCTGGTCCAGCCCGCCGGTCGCGTACTTGACGCCCACCACGCCCTCGATCGCGGCGAGTTCGCGCAGCGCGGCGGTGGAGAGCTGCTGCCCGGTGCGGTACGGGATGTGGTAGACGAGCAGCGGCAGCGGGCTGCTCGCGGCCAGCGCCCGGAAGTGCGCGACCGTCCCGGCCTCGCCGGCCCGGACGAAGGACGGCGTGGTGACCAGCGCCGCCGCCTGCGGCACCCGCGCGCCGAGCGCGGCCAGCGCCTCG
>NZ_JAHSQD010000818.1 GCF_020103755.1 Streptomyces sp. LS1784 | reverse complement strand
GCCATCCGGCCCGCCGGGCACGCCGTGCGGTCCTGCGGGCCGCCGCCGCCTGCGCGGCCGCCCTGACCCTGTTCACGGCCGTCCCGGCGGGTGCGCTGCCCTCCGGCGGCAGCGTCCGCCCGGCCGCCGACTCCTCCGTCACGGCCGAGTACCCGGTGGTGATGACCATCGACGCGCTGAGCCCCCAGGTCGCCGCCCCGAACGGCATCGTGACGATCACCGGGCACGTCACCAACGCGGGCAACTCGGCGGTCAAGGGCGCCCACGCGGCCGTCCGCAAGCCGAACAGCAGCAGGCCGCTGGACCGGCGCAGCGATCTGGCCAACGTGGCCGGCCGCTCCACGCCGGACGGCAAGGACGGCGTGGAGCTGGACAGCCCGCAGTACGCCCTGCCGGAGCTGGACCCCGGGCAGAGCCAGCCGTACACCCTGAGCGTCGCGGTGAGCGACCTCGGACTCTCCACGAGCGGCGCGTACGAGCTCGCGGTGGACGCCTGGGGCACGACCGCCGACAACCCGCGCGACCGTGCCCTTGGCATCGCCCGGACCTTCCTGCCGTACAACCCGGGCGGCGCCGAGGCGCAGCCGACGAAGGTCGCCACGATCTGGCCGCTGGTGCACCCGCCGGTGATGGCCGCCCAGACCGTCGCCGACAACGACCAGACCATCTCGGTGCTGCGCGACGACAGCCTGGCCACCGAGTTCGCCCCGGGCGGCCGGCTGTACGAGCTGGTCGACACCGGCGCCAAGCTGAACGGGCTGACCTGGGTGATCGACCCGGACCTGCTGGACGCCGCGCTCGCGATGACCAAGCCCTACCGGGTGCAGAAGCCGGGGACCGAGGAGTCGGGCAAGTCGGCCAAGGACGACAACACCGTCCAGCTCCCCCCCTCGCCCGCCGCCGTCGCCTGGCTGGACAAGCTGCGGGCCGCCGTCGCCAAGCCGGGCGTCCAGGTGGTCTCGCTGCCGTACGCCGACCCCGACCTCGCCTCGATCGCGCACAACGGCTCCGACCTGACCGGGGTGACCACCGCGCTGAGCAAGGCGACCACGGCCGGCCGGCTGACCGTCGAGGGCCGGCTCTCCGTGGACACCCGCTCGGACGTCGCCTGGCCGTTCCAGGGCTACCTCGACCAGCAGATCGCCGCCCTCGCCCAGCAGTCGGGCAGCGGGCTGCTGCTGGTCAACGGCGAGAGCATGCCGGAGCCGGACTCGCTCAACTACACCCCGACCGCCGTCCGCCCGATCGGCAACGGGCAGAACGCCGTGGTGGCCGACGAGACCGTGTCCTCGCTCTTCGACAAGGACCTGAGCAGCCCGCAGGCGCAGACCGAGGCCACCCAGCGCTTCCTCGCCGAAACCTTCGCGATCACCCACGAGCAGCCGCAGAACCAGCGCGGGCTGCTGGTCATGCCGCCGCGCGAGCTGAGCGCCGCCAACGCCAAGGCACTGGCGACCGCCCTCCAGACGGCGGACGGCAAGTGGATCTCCTCGGTCAAGCTGGACGCGGTGGCCCAGTCCGCGGCCGACCCGAAGGCCAACACCGCCGTCCCGGCGCCCACCGACTACCCGACCCAGGCCCGGGCCTCGGAGCTGCCGGCGGCCGACCTGAGCCGCACCGACGACATCCAGCACGACCTGGACACCCTGATGCGGGTGCTCACCCTGCCGCAGCGGGTGCGCGGCCCGTTCAGCGCCGCGATGGTCCGCTCGCTGTCCACCGAGTGGCGCAGCCAGCCGCCGGCCGGGAGCACCTACCGCACCGGCGTCACGGAGTACCTGAAGGAGCTGACCAGGGCCGTCCAGGTGCCGAAGAAGAACGTGGTCACCCTGGCCGGCGACACCGGTCTGCTCCAGGTCAGTGTCCGCAACGACCTGACTCAGACGGTCACCAACCTCAAGCTGGTGCTCACCTCGGCCCAGCCGAACCGGCTGCGGGTGAGCAAGGAGGAGGAGCTGGTCCTCCCGCCCTCGCAGAGCGTGACCCTCCGCTTCAACGCCGAGGCGCACAACAACGGGCCGGTCGCGATGACCGCCCAGCTGTGGACCACCGGCCCCGACTCCCGGCCGTACGGCGAGGCCCGGAAGTTCACGGTGGAGGTCACCTCGGTGACCAACGGCGTGCTGTACGTCTTCGCGGGCGCCGGCGTCCTGCTGCTGCTGGCCGCGCTGCGCTTCGTGCGCCAGCGCAAGCGGCGCGGCGGGCAGCCGCACGAGGACGGCGACCAGCCGGTCGGGGACGCCCCGGCGGCGGGTGGCTCCGCGGCCGCCGGGCCCGCGCCGCAGCCCCCGGCGGAGGGCACGGCGAAGGAGTCCACCGCGGATCCCGCCGGGGCCCCGGCGGCGGACGGGACCGGCGGGACGGACGACGCCCCTGGTGACGGTCCTGCACAGACACCGCGTGGCAGCAGCCCGGATGGCCGGGATCGGGCCGCCGGTGATGAGAAGGTTGGTCCTTGATACCGCCGACCCCCCGCATCCCCGGGCCGGCCTCCCCCACGACAGCGAAGAGGTGACATGACCGGGCGCAGCGAGGAGCGGCCGCCGGGCCGCGGTGAGAGCCGGCCGGGCGCCGAGTCGCCGTCCGGCGACTGGTACGTGGCCGACACCTACGCCCAGGACCCGTACGCGGCGAACGCCTACGGGCACCCGCAGGACGGCCGGGACCCGTACGGCCTGCAGGCCGGTCGGCCTGCCGCGCCCCAGCCGCCGGCCGCCGCGTACGACGTGCCGCCGCAGCTGCCGCCGCAGGGCGGC
>NZ_JAHSQD010000817.1 GCF_020103755.1 Streptomyces sp. LS1784 | reverse complement strand
GGTCCCGGCGGTGGCCCGGGGCGGTGCGCTGGGCGCGGGACTCGGCGGCGTACGCGGCCAGCTCGTCGGCGGACGGGCGGCGCAGGCTGGTGTGGGTGTCCCGGGTGGAGTCCGGGGCGGCACCGGGCACCAGCGGCACGGCCGGGCCTCGGCGGCGCTTGTGGGTGCCGGGTCCGGCGTCTATCTCGGCGTAGACGGCCTCGCCTGGGGTCAGCTGCTCCTCGGCCGGGGCGCGGCCCTGGGTGGGCACGGCGAGCACCGGCAGGCCGGACAGCGAGGGCAGCTGCTCGCGCAGCCGGGCGGCCAGCTCCGCGGCGCGCAGCCGGGAGGCGGGGGCCTTGGCCAGGCACTCGGAGATGATCCGCCACAGCCCGTCCGGGAGGCCGGGGATCGGCGGCACCTGCTCGGTGACGTGCCGGCGCAGCACCGCGCCGGTGTGGCCGCCGCCGAACGGGGTGAAGCCGGCCAGCAGCTCGTACAGCACGGTGGCGAGGGCGTAGATGTCGACGGCGGCGCGCGGCTCCAGGCCCTCGATGATCTCGGGGGCGAGGTAGTCGGGGGTGCCGATGATCCGGGTGGCCCGGGTGCGGCGCGGGGCGTCGACCAGGCGGGCCACGCCGAAGTCGGTGAGCTTGGCGCGCGGGGCGCCGCCGGGGCCGGGGGCGGCGGCGAGGTCGAGCAGGACGTTCTCCGGCTTGACGTCGCGGTGGACGATCCCGGCCGCGTGCGCGGCCGCCAGGCCGTCCGCGACGTCGGCGATGATCGAGGCGGCGGTCTGCGGCGGCAGCGCACCGTCCCGCTCCAGCCGGGAGCGCAGGTCGGTGCCCTGGACCAGCTCCATCACCAGGGCGAGGTCGCTGCCGTCCACCACCATGTCGCGCACGCCGACCACCCGGGGGTGGTCGAGGCTGGTCAGCGCGGTGCGCTCCTGGACGAAGCGGCCGACCAGCACCTGGTCGGCGGCGAGGTCCTCGCGCAGCAGCTTGACCGCCACCGGGCCGTCGGGCCCCTCACCGAGCCAGACCGTCCCGGCCGAACCCCGGCCGATCACCTGGTGGACGGTGTACCGGCTGCCGATCTTGCGTGCCAATGCTGCTCCGTGGGCGGCGCGGGAGCGCTCCGGGGGTCCGGCGCGCTCGGTGGGGCGGGACAACAGCGACCAACCTACGCGCCCCGAGGCCCTGCGGGGGCCGCCGGAGGGCCCTGGAGCGGGAGTCGCGGGCGAGAAATCTTGCGAATTATCGACAAAGCGTCAATCTCGCTGTCCGGGCCCGATCCGGAGCCGGCACCTGACCGGCCGCCGGTTCGACACCCGGTCAGCTCACCGCGGTCGGCAGGGTCCAGCGCTGGCCCGGAGAGCCGTCGCAGCCCGCCAGGTCGGCGGCGCCGCCCGGCGCGGTGCCGTTCGCGGGGTCGCGCAGGCAGCCCTGGGCGCCCTGGTTCCACAGCGCGCCCGCCAGGCCCACCAGCCAGACATGGTACGGCGAGCCGTTGCAGGGGTTGAGCGAGGCCAGGTTGCCGTTGGTGCCCAGGCACTTGCCGCCCTGCCGGACCGTCCCGTCGATCTCCACGCTCCACTGCTGGGCCGACGAGCCGTCGCAGTCCAGCAGCGCGACCGGCTCCGGGCCGGTCGCCGGGCTGCCGTCCGGCGTGTGGGTCAGGCAGCGGCCGCCCGGGGCGCCGATCGGACCGACCGGGCGGCCGGGGCGCACGTCGGTGGCGAAGGATTCGGTGCGCAGACCCGTACCGCCGCTCCAGATCTCGAAGCCGGCCTCCACCGAGATCAGGTACCAGTCCGGCTTCACCACCCCGCGCACCACCGCGTCCCGGACGAAGGCCCGCAGGTCGAGGTCGGTGACCGAGGTGACCGGGGTCTGCGCCTGGTAGGCGACCATCGGCCACTGCCTCCCGTTGGCGGCCATGGTGAGCTGCCAGCTGGTGTAGCCGGTGCCACCGATGTTGGCGGTTCCGCCGGTGGGGCCCGCCGAGGCCGGGGTGCGGTCCAGCCAGATCATCAGCTCGGCGCCGTCCGGCTGGCCGTTGGCGGCGGGGGTGCTCGGGGTGGTGTTGAACCAGAGGTCGTACGCCACGTTGAAGTCGCCCCGGGCGGGCAGTGCGGTGGACCAGCTGCTGGTGGCCCGCCCCAGCTCGGAGACCGTGACCGGCAGCGCGCCGCCCCGGGTGCAGGTGCCCCAGTGGCAGCCGTCGAAGATCTCCGGGTACGCGGCCGGACCGGCCGGCGGGCTCGCGTTCGCCCCGGAGTCCAGGACGGTGAACCCGGCCCGGCCGTCCGTGCCCAGGCACTGCGCGGCCCCGCCGTAGTTGTTGTTGTCCACCACGTACCGGCCGCCCGCGACCGGGACGGTCTCGTACTGCCCGCAGTGCCGGACCTCCTGCGCCGCCGCCGGTCCGGCCGGCAGCAGCAGCCCCGCCAGCGCGAGCACGGCGCCCATCAGCGCCGCGCCCACCCGGCCTCCCCGTACACCCATCCCCGTACACCCATCCCCGTGCCCCCGTCGTCCGGCCGCCTAGCCGCCGATGCTCTTCACCCAGTCGCGCGCGGTGTCGAACCAGCCCACGACAGTGTCCCAGTACTGCGGCAGCGGCGTGAAGCTCCACAGCGCCGCCCCGGCCAGGGTCAGCACCAGCAGCACCATCAGGCAGCCCTTGAGGCAGCCGAGCCCCGGGACGTACATCCGGTTGCGGCTGCGCGGGCGCGGCTCGCGGGCCGGCGCGGGCTCACGGCGGGCCGGGGCGGGAGGCTCCTC
>NZ_JAHSQD010000816.1 GCF_020103755.1 Streptomyces sp. LS1784 | reverse complement strand
CGCCGCTGCCGGCGGACCGTCGCTACCAGCGGACCGCGCTGAAGTCCACGGGCACGGGCCGCAGCTCCCGGCACCGCTCGGCCAGCGCCCGCAGCCGGCGGTCCGCCTCCTCGGCGGGCATCCGGTGCCGGTCGCCGTGGCCGGGCAGCAGCCACTCGAAGCGCAGCACGCCGAGGCCGCGCCGCAGCGAGGCGGCGAGCTCCTCGATCGAGTACCAGGTCACCGACTCCACCACCTCGATGTCCCCGGTGGTGCGGGACCAGTACATGCTGTCGCCGCTGAAGCAGTACCGCTCGTCCGCGAGGAAGAGCACGCTGCCCCGGGTGTGGCCGGGGAACGGGTGGGCGACCAGGCCGGGCGAGATCTCCGTCGGCCCGGTGCCGCGCAGCACCCGGTCGGCGTCGGGGGCGGCCTCCAGATCGCCCTCGTGGATCCAGAGCCGGGCGCCGAACCGGTCGGCGTACGCCCGGCCGTGCACGGCATGGTCGCGGTGCGTGAGCAGGACGTCGGTGACCGGGCCGAGCCCGGCGTACCGGGCCGCGAGGGCCTCGCTGTAGCGCGGCGTGTCGACCATCACCCAGCCGGTCGGGCGGCGGCAGAGGTAGGAGTTGGCGCCCGCGGTGCGGCGGGAGTTGTGACCGAGCAGCAGCAGGTCGTCGGCGAGGGCCAGCGGGAACGGGTCCCCGGCCGGGTCCAGCGGCCCGGTGCCGGGGCGGATGGAGCGGGTCGGGCAGGCGTGGGCGGCGGCGAGCAGCTGCCGGCGCTCGGCCTCGTCGCGCGGCTGGCGGACCAGCTCGGAGCGGCCCTCGTGCTCGCGGATCAGGCCGGGCGCCAGCTGCCGGGCGACGTCGCAGTTGGTGCACCGGTCGTCGATGGACCAGTTCTCGGGCCGTTCGGAGCGCGGGTCGGTGGTCATGGATGCCTTCCCCCAGAAGGACGGCGGCCGGAGCGGCCGCTCCCTTCGAGCATCCGCCGGACCGGCCGGAAAGCGGAAGAGGGTGCGGATCTTGTGCTTTCCGGGGACGGGGCGTCTGCGGGCGGAAGCGGCCGACGAGGGCACGTGGCCCATCTCACGTGCCGCCGGGGTCACCTACGGTGGCGTAGGTCACTTGATTGGGTGAACTATCTCTTTCATGCCGAATCTCCAGGAGACCCTTGACCTCGATTCGTATGCCGCTCTCGGGGACAGCTTCACCGAAGGTCTGAACGACCCCGGCGTCGATGGCAGGTTCGCCGGGTGGGCCGACCGCCTGGCCGGAATACTCGCCGACGGGCGCCCGACGGGCGCCTTCCGCTACGCCAACCTCGCGGTGCGCGGCCGGCTGCTGGACCAGATCACCGCCGAGCAGGTGCCGCAGGTCCGCCGCCTCCATCCCGACCTGGCCACCTTCTGCGCGGGCGGCAACGACATCCTCCGGCCGGGCAGCGACCCGGACGAGGTGGCCGAGCGCTTCGAGGCCGCCGTCGTCCAACTCGCCGAGAACGCCGGGACGGTGCTGATCTGCACCGGCTTCGACACCAAGGACGTGCCGCTGCTGAAGCACCTGCGCGGCAAGATCGCCACCTACAACGGGCACGTGCGCGCCATCGCCGACCGCAACGGCTGCAAGGTGGCCGACCTGTGGTCGCTGCGCGCGGTCCAGGACCGCCGCGCATGGAGCGAGGACCGCCTGCACCTGTCCCCCGAGGGCCACCAGCGGGTCGCCCTGCTGGCCGCGCGCTCACTGGGCCTGCGCACCGAGCAGGACCCGGAGGCCCCGTGGCCGGACGCCCGCGTGCTCACCCCCGCCGACCAGCGGCGGGAGAACATCCAGTGGGCCCGCGAGCACCTGCTGCCCTGGGTCGGCCGGCGCCTGCGCGGCGAGTCCTCGGGCGACCACGTCGAGCCCAAGCGGCCGGAGCTGCTTCCGATCTGACGGATCGTCAGGTCGCTCCGCCGGGTGCCGCGGCCCGGGAGGTCCGCGGCATCCGGTGGAGCACCCCGGCGCAGCCCGCGCCGACCAGGTACCAGAGCAGGTCCGGCGGGTTGAAGGTCGAGCCCAGCACCAGCCGGGCCGGCGTGCTGTGCCGCCCCCAGGCGTCCGGCAGGCCGGTGAGCTGGAACAGCTCCACCGCCCAGCTGAGCCCGGCGGCCAGGACGGCGGCGCGGCCGGGGCGCACCCTCGGCACGGCCAGCACGAGCAGGGTGTACAGCAGGACGGTGTAGAGCGCGTCCCCGGCGTACTTGGCGAAGTCCCCGCCCAGCACCGCCCGCACGCCCAGCCCGGCCGCCACGGTCAGCATCGCCGCCGACGCGGCCGCCAGGCGCGTGCGCCGGTGCGCCCGAAGACCGTTCCCCCCGAGATCGTCCACGCGCCCCACGCTACCCCTTCACCCCGCACGCCCGTCCCCACCCCCGCGCCCTGTCCGCCCCCCGTGCACCCCCTCGTGCCAGAAGCCCCCCGGAACCACCACGCACCGCCGTACACCAGTCCTCACGACCAACGCCCCCCCGAGGTCGTTCACCCCCGCCACCGCGCCACCCCCAGGCCCCACACGCCCCACTTCGCCCCCGCGCCACCCCTTCACGCCACAAGCGGACCCCGACCCCCCGGAACCACCGCGCACCGCCGTACGTCACTCCCCCCGACGAACGTCCGCGCAGGTCGCGGGCGGGGTGAGGACCGGAAGGGACGGGCAGGGAAAGTGGCGCACGTGGGTGGGGCCGAGGCGGCCGGGGAGCAGGCGGGGCCGGCGGCGGGGCGGGACGGGCGGACCCGGCGCGGGTTCGCGGTG
>NZ_JAHSQD010000815.1 GCF_020103755.1 Streptomyces sp. LS1784 | reverse complement strand
CATCGTCCGCCGTCCCGGCCGCCCCGCGGCCCGGTCCGTCCGCTCCTCCCGCACCGACGCCAACAGCGGCTCCGTCCCCTTGAGGTCGGCGATCAGCCGGTCCGCCGCCCGCGGCGCCAGCTGACGGCACGTCCGCGCCGTCGCCCGCCGCGCCACCACCGCCGCGGGGTGCTGCAACACCTCCCGCAACGCCGGACTCTGCTCCAGCTGCGACCGCAGCCGCCGCCCGGCCGCAACGGACACTCGGGCTTGCACAGGAGCCTCCTCGCCAGGCCACGACCACATCGTCCGCAACCCCACCAGCTGGCCAATCCGGTGTCAACGTCGCCGACGGCTATGACTGGTTTGCCCTGGTTCGCCACTCTGCCCGAGCAGCCCGGGGGACTGCCCCGGACCGCCTCCACAACGCGTCGGGTCCGTGCCGCCGATCGACGGCACGGGCCCTGTCGCCCGGTCGGAATCCGGGGGTCAGGAGCGCGACAGAGCAGGCGGCACCGCCGAGTTCGGCGGAGGGCGGGGTCGATGTACCCGTCGACCGGAGCGCGACACGGAGGGTGGCTCCGTGTCGCACTGGGTGATCGTGGTGTCACGCGGGTAGGACTGTGGCTGTTCCGACCGGGCGTTGCCGAGACATCGCAGGAGCCGCGAGTGGCCGCTTACCACGACAGTGACGGAGCCGAGCAGGTGCCGGCGCAGGATGCTCCGCCGCCGCCCGCCGAACTGGCGGCGCTGGCGCAGGCGTACGGGGTGGACGCCGGGCACCCGGGGCCGGGCGGGCAGGCGGTGGGGGCGCGGACGCTGGTCGCGGTGCTGGCGGCGATGGGGGTGGCGGCCGGGACGTCGCAGGAGGTGCGGGAGGCGCTGGAGCGTCACCGGGCCGTGCAGCGGGGCCGGTTGCTGCCGCCGTGCGTGGTGGTCCGGCAGGGGAGACGGACGGCGCTGGACGTGCCGGCGGACGCCCGGCTGCGGGTGGAGCTGGAGGACGGGGGGAGTTGGGAACTGCCGCGGGGGCACTCGCACTGGGTGCCGGGGGACCTGCCGCTGGGGCGCCACCTGCTCACGGCGGAGTGCGGTGACAGGAGGGCGAAGGCCGCGCTGATCGTCGCCCCCGAGCGGCTGCCGCAACTCCCCGGCCGCAGCTGGGGGTTCCTCGCCCAGCTGTACTCCGTGCTGTCCGAGCGCTCCTGGGGCATGGGCGACCTCGGCGACCTCGGCGAGCTGGCCCGGTGGGCGGGGGCCGGCCTCGGGGCGGGCTTCGTGCAGATCAACCCGCTGCACCAGGCCCTTCCCGGCGCCCCCTCCGACCCCTCCCCGTACCGCCCGTCCTCGCGCCGCTTCGCCGACCCGGTGCACCTGCGGATCGAGGCCGTCCCCGAGTACGCGTACCTGGAGGGCGGGCAGCGCGACCAGACCGAGGAGCTGGCCCGCCGCGCGGCCCGGCTGCGCGACGAGGTGCTCGTCCACGACGCGCTGATCGACCGGGACGCCGTCTGGCGGCTCAAGCGCGAGGCCCTGGAGCTGCTGCACGAGGTGCCACGCGGCCCCGGCCGCCAGGCCGAGTACGAGGCGTACCGGCGTCGCGAGGGCGAGTGGCTGCGCCGGCACGCGCTGTGGAACGCCCTGGCCGAGGTGCACGGCCCGGACTGGCACCACTGGCCGAAGGGCCTGCGTCACCCGGACGGCCCACAGGTGGAGCAGGCGGAGAAGGAGCTCGGGGAGCGGATCGAGTTCCACTGCTGGCTCGCCTGGCAGGTCGACCAGCAACTCGCCCGGGCGCAGCAGGCGGCCCGCGAGGCGGGCATGCCGGTCGGCCTGATCCACGACCTGGCCGTCGGCGTCCACCCGGACGGCGCGGACGCCTGGGCGCTGCAGGACGTGCTGGCCGGCGGGATCTCGGTCGGCGCCCCGCCGGACGCCTTCAACGCCCACGGCCAGGACTGGGGCCTGCCGCCCTGGCGCCCGGACGCGCTCGCCGAGGCCGGCTACGCCCCGTACGCGGAGCTGCTGCGGGCCACCGCCCGGCACGCGGGGGCCCTGCGCATCGACCACGTGATGGGCCTGTTCCGGCTCTGGTGGGTCCCGCAGGGGCACGCCCCGACCGAGGGCGTGTACGTGCGCTACGACGCGGAGGCGATGCTCGGCGTGCTGGCGCTGGAGGCGCACCGGGCCGGGACGGCGGTGATCGGCGAGGACCTCGGCACGGTGGAGCCTGGCGTACGGGAGGAGCTGGCGGCGCGCGGGGTGCTCGGCACCTCGGTGCTCTGGTTCGAGCGGGACTGGCAGGCCGACGGCGCGATCCTCGGCCCGGACCGGTGGCGGCCGGGCTGCCTGGCCACCCTCACCACCCACGACCTGCCCAGCACCGCCGCCCGGCTCTCCGGTGAGCACGTCGAGCTGCGGCACCGGCTGGGCCTGCTGGCCCGTCCGCTGGGGGAGGAGCAGGCGCAGGCGGCGGCGGAGCTGGCGGACTGGCGGGCGGAGCTGGCGGGGCTGGGGCTGCTCGACGCGGACGAGCCGCTGTCGATGCCCGTGCTGTACCGCTTCCTGCGGGCCACCCCGGCGGAGCTGGTCGGGGTGTGGCTGCCGGACCTGGTCGGCGACCCGCGCCCGCAGAACCTGCCCGGCACCTGGGACCAGTACCCGAACTGGCGCCTCCCGGTCGCCGACGGCGCCGGCGACCCGGTCACCCTCGAAGGCCTCGCCGCCGCCCCCGCCGCCGGCCTGCTCGCCCACCTCCTCGCCCCGCCCGGCCCCCGGAACCCCTCCCGCTGACCGGCGG
>NZ_JAHSQD010000814.1 GCF_020103755.1 Streptomyces sp. LS1784 | reverse complement strand
GCCGTTCCGTCGCCGGCCGGCCCCGGGTCCGGCGGCTCGGTGCGGGAGTTGACCACCGCCAGGCGCAGTCCGTCCGGTGCGACCTCGACGGTGACGGCCACCTCGGCGGCCGGGGCGTGCTTGTGCGCGTTGGTCAGTGCCTCCTGGACGATCCGGTAGGCCGCGTACTGCACGGCGGGCCCGGGATCGGGCAGCCCCTCGGCCGGGCCGCTGACGGTCAGCCCGACCGCCAGCCCGGCCTGCCGGGACTCCTCGACCAGGGCGGGCAGCCCGCGCAGGGACGGCGCCTGGTCGGCGGAGGTGGTCAACACGCCCAGCAGGACACGCAGTTCGGTGAGCGCCTGGAGGCCGAGGGCGCGGATCAGGCCGAGCGTCTCCCGGACGGCGGCCGGGTCCTCGGCCCGGGCGACCTGCCCGGCGCCCGCGTGCAGGGTGATCAGTGAGACCCGGTTGGACACCACGTCGTGCATCTCCCGGGCGAGCCGGGCGCGTTCGGCGGCCGCCGCGCGCTCCTCGGCGTGCCGGCGGGCCTCCTCCAGCAGCCGGTTGCGCTCGCCGAGCAGCCGGTTGCGTTCGGCCAGTACGGCGACGGTGCGGGCGCGCTGGTGGGCGGTCAGCCCGAGGGCGAGCGGCACGACGCCGAAGACCAGCGGGTCCTCGATCAGGTTGGCGAGTTCGGACGGGGTGCTGACGTCCCCGAGGTCGAACGGGACGAACAGCCGCAGCTGGGCCAGGGCCGCCAGGACGTACACCGGCGCGGTGCCGCCGCGCCGCGCGGCCAGCCCGTGGAGCGCGACGGCCAGCGGGAGTTGGCCGCTCACCAGGGTGACCGCGGTCGTCGCGGCCGGGTGGCGGTGCCGCAGGACCAGGGCGAGCGCGCCGACCGCGATCAGGCCCGCGTTGGTCCCCGGCGAGGCGGTCGGCCCGAAGTCGGGGTCGTTGGCGGCGAGCGGGACGAGGACGAGCAGCACCAGGGCCGTCGGCGCGACGGCCCGGACCGGTCGGGGCAGGCGCAGCGGCGGGCCGGGCAGCGGTGCGGCTAGGTCGGCGGCCGACTGGTCGGTGGGCTGCTGCATGAGGGGCATGCTTCCACACCGGCGCGGTGCCGGGACGATCGTCGGACCGAGTGGCCGGGAAGGGACTGGTTGAAGGCGCTGGTGGGAGGAGAGCATGGCGGAATGGATGATCGTTTCTCGCCCGAGCCGCACCTCGCCGGGGCGCCGGTGGTCGAACGGCTCGCGCAGTACAGCCGTGCCGAGCAGGATGAGATCCTCGGCCCCGGGGACGACCCGTACGGCGTCGCGTACACCGGGTTGGCCTTCCTGCCCAAGGAGATCCACTTCGGCGTCCGGGCCGCCGACGGCCGGCTCGTCGCCCACACCGGACTGCTGCCGCTGCCGCTCACCGTGGGCGGCACCGACCTGACCGTGGTGGGCGTCGGCGGAGTCTGCGTCGCGCCCGACCGGCGCCACGGCGGCCTCGCGTGGGCCGTGGTCGGGGCCGGCCTCGACCACGCGCGCACGCTCGGCCACCGGTACGCGCTGCTGTTCTGCCGCCCGCCGCTGACCGCGTTCTACCGGGGGCTCGGCTTCCGGGAGGTGGCGCAGGAGGTGACGGTGGAACAGCCCGGGGGGCGGCTGGCGGAGATGCCGCTGCGCACCATGTGGGCCCCGCTGGTCGCGGGGGCCGGGTGGCCGGAGGGGCCGGTGCGGCTGCGGTCGCTGCCGATGTGAGGCGCGTTCAGGCCGTCGCGGCCGGGGTGCCCGCATCCGCGTGTGCCACGGCGGCGCCGGCCAGGGCGCGGACCATGGGGTGCGCCCGGGTGCCGTCGCCGGACAGCTCGGGCTGGAACAGCGAGGCCAGGAAGAACGGGTGGCCGGGCAGCTCCAGGATGCGTACCTCGCCCGACCCGTCGGCGCCGCTGAACCGCAGGCCGTGCGCGGACAGCCGCTCCAGGTAGGCGCCGTTGAGGCCGTACGCGCAGTGGTAGCGCTCCTGGGTGCGGGTGGCGCCGAGCACCCGTTCGGCGAGGCTGCCGGGGGCGACCGTGACGGCCCCCTCGTGGCCGACCAGGGAGCAGGCCAGCGGGGCGATCACCTGCTGCTCCCCGTCGGGGTGCTCCTCGCCGTGGACGGCCCCGGCCAGGCCGCAGACGTTCCGGGCGTACTCCAGCACCGCGTGCTGGAAACCGGCGCAGGTGCCGAGGAAGGGGATGCCGCGCTCGCGGGCGGTCCGGACGGCCGCCAGGGCGCCCGCCTCGCTGCGGTACGGGCTGCCCGGCAGCAGCCAGACCGCGTCGAAGCCGTCCAGGGCGCCGGGCTCGGCGGCGTCCCCGGTCGGGATCCAGTAGGCGTCCAGGACGAGGTGGTCGTGCTCGGCGAGGGCGTCCAGCAGGCCCGGGATCCGGGCGTGCGAGCGGACGGCGGGGGAGCGGTCGCCGACCAGGGCGACCCGCGGGGTCAGGTAGGTCATGCGGCTATCCTGGCCCCGCACCCGAGATCAGCGCCAACGATGATTCCTTAAGCTTCGATCAGATCGGTTGATGACCGCCGTGGACCCGCAGCAGCTGCGCACCTTCGTCACCGTCGCCCGCCTCGCCTCCTTCTCCGAGGCGGCTCGGGAGCTCGGCTACACCCAGTCCGCGGTCTCCCAGCAGATCGCGGCGCTGGAGGCGGACCTCGGGGCCGCCCTGCTGGTCCGCCGCCCGGTCGGCCCGACCGGGGCCGGGCAGCGGCTGCTGGAGCACGCCGCGCCGCTGCTGGTCCGGCTGGAGGCGGCG
>NZ_JAHSQD010000813.1 GCF_020103755.1 Streptomyces sp. LS1784 | reverse complement strand
GCCCGGCACGCCCGACCCCGGTCGGGCGCCCGCCTCCGGACGGCCCGCGGCCCACGGACGGCCCGTCATCGGTGGACCGGCCGGCCCCGTCGAGGGGCAGGCCCGGGAGTCCGGCCGACTGGGCGGTCCGCTGTTCCGGGAGGAGCAGCCCGTGCCGGCGCCGCCGGGTGTGACGGAGACGGTCGTGCTCCGCGCGATATCCGGCGACACCACACCCGCCCCCGGTCACGGCACCCCGTCGCACCCGGGGGCACCGGTGCATCCCGTGCCGCCGGCGAACCACCTGGCGGCCGGGCAGCCCCACTTCGTGCCGTCGTCCCACCCAGGGCAGGAGACACCCGTGGCCGCCCAGCCCGCCCCGCAGCCGCAGCCGCGCAAGCAGCGCGGTGGCCGTAACCTCCAGGCCGCCATAGGCGTGGGCGTCGGCCTCGGTGCGGTGATCGTCGCCTCGCTGTTCGTGGTGAAGGCACTGTTCCTGGTCGTCGTGATGGCCGCGGTCGCGGTCGGCGTGTGGGAGCTGACCAGCCGGCTCGCCGAGCGCAAGCAGATCAAGGCGCCGCTGGTCCCGCTGGTCGTGGGCGGCATCGCCATGGTCGCCACCGGCTACTGGTCCGGCGTCCAGTGGGCCGCCGCCTCGCTCGCGCTGACCGGGCTGGCGGTGATGGTCTGGCGGATGGCCGAGCCGCCGGAGGACTACCTGCGGGACATAACAGCAGGCGTGTTCACGGCCTTCTACGTGCCGTTCCTGGCCACCTTCGTGGCGATGATGCTGGCGGCCGGCGACGGCCCCCAGCGGATCGTGCTCTTCCTGATCGTGACGATCTGCAGCGACACCGGCGCCTACGCGGTGGGCTACAAGTTCGGGAAGAACAAGTTGGCCCCGACGATCAGCCCGGGCAAGACCCGCGAGGGCCTGGCCGGCGGCATCGCCCTGTCGATGCTGGCGGGCGCGCTGCTGATGGAGCTGATCATCGACGGCGGCAGCTGGTGGCAGGGCCTGATCCTGGGCGGCTGCGCGGCGGTCACCGCGACCCTGGGCGACCTGGGCGAGTCGATGATCAAGCGCGACCTCGGGATCAAGGACATGGGCACGCTGCTGCCCGGTCACGGCGGCATCATGGACCGGCTGGACTCGCTCCTGCCGACCGCCCCGGTGGTCTGGCTGCTGCTGGCGGCCTTCGTCGGCAGCTGACCCGGCGTACGAGACGTACGCGCGAGGGCCCCGGACGCCCGGCGTCCGGGGCCCTCGCGCGTCTGCGACACTGGAACAACCATGCCTAAGCCCGGAGAACTCACTTTTGTCGCGCCGCGCGGCGCCAAGCCCCCGCGACACCTCGCCGACCTGAGCCCCGCCGAGCGCAAGGAGGCCGTCGCCGAGCTGGGCGAGCAGCCGTTCCGCGCCAAGCAGCTCTCCAACCACTACTTCGGCCGGATGTCGAACGACCCGGCGAGTTGGACGGACATCCCCGCCGTCAGCCGGGAGAAGCTCACCGGGAGCCTGCTGCCCGAGCTGATGTCGGTGGTCCGGCACGTCTCCTGCGACGACGACGCCACCCGCAAGACGCTCTGGAAGCTCTTCGACGGCACGCTCGTGGAGTCCGTGCTGATGCGCTACCCGGACCGGGTCACCATGTGCATCAGCTCGCAGGCCGGCTGCGGCATGAACTGCCCGTTCTGCGCCACCGGCCAGGCCGGGCTGACCCGCAACCTCTCCACCGCCGAGATCGTCGAGCAGATCGCCGCAGGGATGCGCGCGCTCAAGTCGGGGGAGATCCCCGGCGGCGAGGCGCGGCTGTCCAACGTGGTCTTCATGGGCATGGGCGAGCCGCTGGCCAACTACAACCGGGTGCTGTCCGCGATCCGCCGGCTGACCGACCCGGCGCCGGACGGCTTCGGCCTGTCCCAGCGCGGCATCACGGTCTCCACCGTCGGCCTCGTCCCGGCGATGCACCGGTTCGCCGACGAGGGCCTCAGCTGCCGCCTGGCGCTGTCGCTGCACGCCCCGGACGACGAGCTTCGCGACGAGCTGGTGCCGGTGAACACCCGGTGGAAGGTCGCCGAGGTGCTGGACGCGGCCTGGAACTACGCGGAGAAGTCCGGCCGCCGGATCTCCATCGAGTACGCGCTGATCAAGGACATCAACGACCAGGCCTGGCGGGCCGACCTGCTCGGCCGGCTGATCAAGAACCGCCGGGTGCACGTCAACCTGATCCCGCTGAACCCGACCCCCGGTTCCAAGTGGACGGCCTCCCGGCCCGAGGACGAGCGCGAGTTCGTCCGCCGGCTCCAGTCGCACGGCGTGCCGACGACCGTCCGCGACACCCGCGGCCAGGAGATCGACGGTGCCTGCGGCCAGCTCGCCGCGGCGGGCTGAGTCCCACCGCAGGAAACCCGTACCGCAGGAAACCCCTACCGGAGCCCGGCGGCCGCCAGTGCGGCGGTCGCCCCGCCGGTCAGCAGCAGCGTGCTGCCCACCCCGAGGGTGCGCAGCGCGACCGCCCCGAACAGCAGCCGGGGCGAGGTGCCGAGGCGCAGCAGCGCGTCGGTGACCTGACGGCGGTCGGTACGGACCTCGGCGAGGCGGACGATCACCGCGGCGGTCGCGCAGCCGAGCACCAGGCAGGCCTCGATCGCGGGCAGCGCGTCGGCGCTGTCGGGCGTGCCGATCCAGTAGCGGACGGTGGTGAGCACCAGCGCGACGGTGAGGGTGAGCACGGCCAGCGGCGCGCCGAGCCGGCGGGCCTGGGCTGTGAGGCCGCGCCCGGCCAGCAGCCGCAGCGGGGTCGGCCGCC
>NZ_JAHSQD010000812.1 GCF_020103755.1 Streptomyces sp. LS1784 | reverse complement strand
CAAGTCGCCGAATCCGCCCGCATCATCCTCCACCTGTCCCGCCCCGGCACCCGACACCACCGGCCCGGCCCAGCGGTGTCACACCGCCGCAGGAGAAGAATCAGAAAATGCGCCAGCAAACCACCCATATCCCCAAGTCCCTCGACAAGAGCCTTCGCCAGAGGTGAACCTGATGGGGACCCGGCTGCGTGGATACGTCTGTAAGGCGACTGCAGAGTGGCCTTACGTTCACTCAGCCACCTGATAACGAAAGGGAGACCCCAAGATGAAGATCCTGTTCGCCATCCGTGACGCGTCCTTCGCCAAGAAGAGCCTGAAGGCCAGCGCTTGGTACATCTGGTACTAAGCCGGCTGATCGGTACCTCCGGTACCTGAACAGCTGATCCGCCCCCCGCCCCTGCCCCCTCGCGGCCTCCGCCGAGAGATCGGGCCCGGGGCGGGGGCGGAGACCGGCCCCGGCAAAGTCTCGGAGACATCACATGGCACTCTCCCCCGCCTCCGCCCGTTCGCGAAACACCGTGCTCTCCCCCCGACTTGAGGCCCTGCTCAGGGACCATCTAGGCAAGGACGCCGTCCGGCTCGAACCCGACACGATCGGGGTCGCCGGGCCCGAGCTCACCGACCGGATCCTCGCCGCCCGGCGCGCCACCGAGATCGAACGGCCCACATTCAAACCGCTGCACGGACGGTCGATCACCCGCACCGAGGCGTCCTCGGTGACGCGGACGATCGGCAGCGACGTGCGCGAGGCGCTGAAGGCCCCGCTGCCGCAGAACATCGACCTGTCCGGTCCGTGGCCGCTCACCGGACACCTCTTCCTGCGCGACCTCATCCTCGGTCGGGACCCGCGTCGGCTGCGGATCCTGATGAGCCGCAACCTCGAACTGACGCCGCTGCTCACCTGGTTGGTGATCTCGGCCGGCGCCGCACTGCCCGGTAGGCCCAAGCCCGGCGACGACCTCACCGAACTCGGCAGGCTCACCGCGAAGGCGGCCAACTACCAGGACCGCCGGTACGCGCTGGGCATGTACCGCCGAGCCGCCGCACCCGTCTGCTTCACCATCTCCACCCTGGTCGCGAACGCGCTCTGGCTCGGCTCGCCGTTCGACGACAGCACGCCGAACCGGAACATCATCTTCGAGTCACTGCGCCTGCTGCCGCCGTCGTGGAACATCCTGCGCCGCGCATCGCCCGAGTACCCCGCGCTCGATCCGCGGATCGGCGCGGGCGACGACATCCTCGTCCTGCCGCTGCTCTCACATCGCGACCCGGCGCTGTGGGAGGACCCGGACGAGTTCCGCCCGGAGCGCTGGGACCACCTCGACCCGGACAGCACTCCCGGCTACCTGCCGTTCGGGCACTCCTCCGAACGCTGCTGGGGCCGGCACATGGTGATGCCGCTCGCCGAACTGCTGCTGGACCAGATCCGGGCAGCCGGCCTGGTCGTCGACCCCGAGCAGCGGACCGCCAAGGTGCCACTGCTCGGTCTGCTCGGCGTCAGCGAGGTCCGCGTCCTGAAGGCACGCGATGCACACTGATCACATGCACACCGAACACGGCGCTACCGACCCGGAGTTCGCCGACGGCCGGTTCTACGCCGACCCGCACGCCGCGTACCGCCGCTGGCGCACCGAGGGCGGCGCCCGCAAGGTCCGGTTCGGCGGCGCGGCCGGACTCGAAGGCTGGGTCGTCACGGGCCACGCCGAGTGCCGGACCGCCCTCGCCGACCCCCGGCTGAGCAAGAAGGCCGTCACCGAGGCGTTCGCCCAACACGTCGGGAACTCCGAGGGCGGCCCGGGCCGCGACCTGATGACGCATATGCTCAACTCCGACCCCCCGGAACACACCCGACTTCGCAAGCTGGTCCAACAGGCTTACACCGGGCGGCAGGTGGCGACCCTACGACCGATGGTCGAGCGCCACGTCGGCGCACTGCTGGACCAGCTGGACGGGCTCGACTCGGCCGAGCTGATCAGCGAGTTCGCGCTGCCGCTGCCACTCGCGGTGGTCTTCGAGCTGTTCGGCGCGCCGCAGGCCGAACGGGAGAACCTCCAAGTCCGGGGCAACGCGGTCGATACCGGCCCGGAGGACGACGGCGGGGCGGACGGCGAGGTCTCGGTGGAGACCGCCGAAGGCATGGCGGACTACCTGCGCGCCCTGGTCGACCACAAGCGCACCCACCCGGGCGACGACCTGATCTCCGAACTGCTCGCCGCCCAGGCGGACGGCGACCGGCTGACCGAGGCCGAGATCACCTCGATGGCGTTCCTGCTCGCGATCGCCGGCCACCAGAGCACCGTCAACCTGATCGCGAACGGCATCCACGCGCTGCTCTGCCACACCGAGCAACTCGCGGCGCTGCGTGCGAATCCGGAGCTACTTCCCGGCGCGATCGAGGAAGTCCTGCGCTACGAGAGCCCGTTCAGCGTCGCCTCGCTACGCCGCACGACCGAGCCGGTGACCATCGCGGGCACCACGATCCCGGCCGGCGAGTTCGTCCAGATCGCGCTGCTCGCCGCCAACCGCGACCCGGCCGTCTTCGCCGACCCCGACCGCTTCGACATCACCCGCCCGGACGCCACCCGACACCTCGCGTTCGGCCACGGCATCCACCATTGCCTCGGCGCACAGCTGGGCCGGCTACAGGCCGAGGTCGCGTTCAGCGAACTGCTGCGCCGCTTCCCGGCCCTGCGCCTGGCCGAACCGGCCGCGGCCGCGCAGTGGCAGGAGAACCCAAGGCACCGGGGACTGCTCAGCCTGCGGGTGCTGCTGCACTGACGACGGCGGGCGGGTA
>NZ_JAHSQD010000811.1 GCF_020103755.1 Streptomyces sp. LS1784 | reverse complement strand
CACTGTCGGGCCCCGCGCCTGCCGGGCCCGGGCCGTGGTGGCGGCGTCGGCGGAACCGGCTCGCGGTGGCGGGCGCGGTCGTCCTCGCCCTGCTGGCCGCCCTGACCGTCGTCCTGGTGCTGCCGGACGGGGACGGCCCGAAGCAGGAGGTGAGCGAGCCCTTCACCCAGGCACTGGCCGCGCTCGCCCGGACGCCGGGGGTGCGCTACCAGGACCACGACCAGTACACCGGCTACTACGACGTCACCGTGACGGCCACGGCGGAGCGGTACGGCACCGTGGGCGAGAGCGCGGACTTCTCAGACAAGGTGGCCCAGGACCTGGTGACGGTCGCCGGGCGCGACTACCTGAGCTACCGGAACGACGCCCAGCTGAAGGGCTGGATCTACGACCCGGGCAACGACGAGAAGAACATGGGCCCGATGCTCGCGACGTACGCGACGCCCGCGAAGCTCGCCGCGACGCTGAGCACGGCCCTCGACCAGCAGCCCCGCTTCCCGGTGGTCGGCGACCAGGCCGCCGCCGCCGTCACCGTGGCCGGGCAGCCGGCCTGGCGGGCCGACACCGTCCAGGGCTATCTGTACGTCACGAAGAACGCCCCCTACCGGGTGCTCCGTTGGGAACCGCCGAACCCGGTCACGGCGATGGCCGGGCTGAAGGCGATGGCGAAGGACCCGTCGAGCCGGCAGCCGAGGTCGCTGGAGGCCCACACGCCGCTCACCAACTCGCTCGGCATCGACCTCACTCCGGTCACCGACGCCACCGGCCTGTACGGCAAGGTCGTGCAGTACACCAAGGAGCTCGCCACCGCCACGACCGGCGGCTCGGTCCAGATCCTGCAGCAGAACGACGGCGCGAGCAACGTCGTCTGCAGTCACACGGGTTGCCTGGTGAACGTCGCCTTCTCCGGCCCCGTCTACAACGCCTCCTCGGCGGCGTACCTCCTGGACAAGGTGTACATCGAGCTGACGGTGGGCTCCATCACCACCGGCGGCCGGGAGGCCGGCGGGTGCCGCAGCGGCCTGCAGCCCTACCAGCTGACCGGGACGAGCCTGAGCGGGAAGCTCACCTGCAACAACCCGGCCGGTGGCCCGCTCTTCGACCAGGCCTCCGCCGAGAACCAGGCCGACGCGAACGCCTCCGGTCACTCCGAGTTCTGGGACTACGCATACCGGATCGACCTTGTTGTCCACCCTCTCGACCCCACCGCCGTCGACCAGTTGGTCGCCAAGGAGCAGAATGAACTCCAGTCCCTCGGCTGAGCCCCAGCCGGAGCCGCCGGCCACCGTTGCCCTCCCGGCGCCGCCGACCGGGGACCTGCGGGACGCCATCGTCACCGCGGTGATCGCCCGACTCGCCCCGGCGGAGCTGCCGCTGGCCGAGTCGCTGCACGGGCTCGACCCCGAGACGGCGCTGGAGCGCCTCAGCTCCCGGCCCACCCGGGGCGAGCCGTTGGGCTTCGGGCTGGAGGAGATCGGCGTCCTGCTGACGCCCGCCGTCTGGATCGCCGTGGACGAGTCCGTCCGGCGGGTCGTCGACGCGGTGGCGGAACGGACGAGCCGGTCCGGGCTCGCCCGCCGCGGCCTCTTCCGCCGCCGCCGGACCCCGGTGCCCATCACCGTTCCCGCCCTCGCCCAGGAACAGTTGGCCTCGGTGGAACAGTGCGTGCTGGAGGCAACCCGGCAGACCGGCCTGACCCCCGAGCAGGCCGAGCGGATCGCCGACGGCGTGGTGCGGCGGCTCGCGCTCCTGCCGCACGCCGCGGAAGGACCGGAGCGGAGCGCCGAGGGCGAGGGATGACCCGGCGGAGCGGCCGGGGAAGCGGATGACCGAGGCAGGACCAGGGCGTCGGAGCGCCCGGCTCCCCTTCCCCCGGCCCGGAGCGGGGACGACCCGGCGCTTCGTGCTGCTGGCCGGCGTGTTCACCGCCGGTTCGCTGGCCATGCTCTCGGACCTGCTGCTCCTGGTGACCGACCCGCGCAACACCACCGCGGGCTGCGCGCTGGCGGCCGGCGCCGACCCGAACCACACCAGCCTGGCCAACTACCTGCCGCTGAGCGATCCGGCCTACCGCTGGTGCCTCGACACCCACGTGGGCCGGTGGAAGCTGCTGGGGCTGCCACTGCTCGCCACCGCGGTGGTCCTGGTCCTCGCGGTCGTGGTCCACCTGCTGATCCCGCGCTGGAAGCAGCACCGGGTCCGGACCGTCCCGCTCGACCACGCCGAGCTCACCGACTGGCTGACCGCGCTCGCGACCCGCTGCGGGCTCCCGCGAACACCCGCGTTCACGGTGGACCAGGCGACGCCGTTCACCGCGAACGCCGTCGCCCTCGGACGGTTCGGACGGTACAGCCTCCGCCTGGACCTGGGCCTGGTAACGCTGTACCGGACGGACCGCCGGGCCTTCGAGGCGACGCTGCTCCACGAGTACGCCCACCTCCGCAACCGGGACGTCGACCTGACCTACCTGACCATCGCGCTCTGGCGGGTGTTCCTCGTCTGCGTGGTCCTCCCCTTCGTGGTGGTCGTCGGACGGGAGTTGCTGCCCGCCGTCCTCGCGCCCACCTTCCACTCGCCCCCGCCGGCGCCGCCGGCCCGGGACCTGGCCCTGGCGGCGGTCATGGTGGTGCTGATGCACCTCACCACCGCCGAGTTGCTGCGGGCCCGCGAGATCCACGCCGATCTCGACGCCGTCGCGCACGGCGCCGACCCGGCCTACTGGACAGCGCAGCGACATCGCCGGACCGCCGAGCAGCGCCGGGGCCCGGCGGCGGTGCGCCCGGCAGTGCGGGCGGT
>NZ_JAHSQD010000810.1 GCF_020103755.1 Streptomyces sp. LS1784 | reverse complement strand
GGCCGCCCGCCCAGGCCTCGCGCCGCGGCTCCGCGGTGCGCCCGTCCCCCAGCCTCGCGGCCGCCCGGCTGGCGCCCGTGCTGTCGGGCGGACTGCCGCCCTCCTCCGCCGACACCATGCCGGACTGGCTGGAGCCCGCGATGGCGGCCAACGGCATCGGCTCCTTCGACTGGGACATCCGCCGCGACGTCCTGGAGGGTGACCAGCGGGCCTGCGCGATCATCGGACCGGAGGTCCTGGAACAGGGCCGCTTCGACCGCACCGCAGCCTCCTTCCTGGCCCTGCTGCACCCCGAGGACGCGCCCGTGGTGCGCCGCCGGGTCGAGCGCGCGGTGGCCGAGCTGGGCCAGTGCGGCGCCTACTACCGCACGGTCGGGGCGAACGGCGGCATGCGCGCGGTGCGCTTCCGCGGCCGGGTGCTCGCCGACGCCTTCGGCCGGGCCTCCCGGATGGTCGGCTTCGTCTGGGACGCCACCGTCGAACTGCACAAGCGGGACCGCGCCGACCGGATGGCCCTGCTGCGCGAGGAACGCTCCCGGTTCATCAAGGAGGCGGCGCGCGCTCTCTCCGAAGCCGTCACCGTGCGTGACGTGGCCCGGGTGTTCACCGAGCTTCCGCTGCCCGGACTGCCGCCGGACGGCCTGGTGCTGGCCTCCTTCGAGGCCGGACGGGCGCAGATCCTCGGCGCCTCCGGCTACCGCGCCGACTCGCTGGCGGGCTGGGACCGCACCGTGCTGCCGCCCGGCCACCCGGCCGCCGAGGCGCTGCGCCACCGCGTGCCGGTCTTCGTCTCGACCCGCGAGGAGTTCCGCGACGGCTACCCCGAGGCGTGGGAGCTGACCAGCCGCACCGGTCGGGGCTCCTGGGCGTACCTGCCGCTGGTGGCCAGCGGCCGGGCGATCGGTGTCTGCGTGGTCAGCTTCGACGACGAGCGCGAGCTGGACGCGGACGAGCGCATCCTGCTGACCACCCTGGGCGGGCTGGTCGCCCAGTCGCTGGCCCGGGCCCGGCTGCACGACGCCGAGCACGAACTCGCGGCCGGCCTCCAGCGGGTGATGCTGCCGCGCACCGTCCCGTCCGTCCGGGGCGTGACCACCGCCGTGCGCTACCTCGCGGCCGGCTCCGGCCTCCAGATCGGCGGCGACTGGTACGACGTGGTGCCGCTGCCCGGCGGACACGTCGGTCTGGTGATCGGCGACGTCCAGGGCCACGACGTGCACGCGGCCGGGATCATGGGCCAGCTGCGGATCGCGCTGCGCGCCTACGCGGCCGAGGGCCACCCGCCCGCCGCCGTGATGGCCCGCGCCTCCCGCTTCCTCGCCGACCTGGACACCGACCACTTCGCGACCTGCACCTACGCCGAGGTCAACGTGGACTACGGCGTGGTCTACGCGGTCCGGGCCGGCCACCTCGACCCGGTGGTGCGCCGCGCGGACGGCACCGCCGCCGTGGTGCCGGTGGCCGGCGGGCTGCCGCTGGGCATCGACCCGGACCAGGAGTACCGGGTCACCAGGTTCAGCCTGGACCCGGGCGAGACCGTGCTGCTCTGTACCGACGGCCTGGTCGAGGCGCGCGGCATGGACCTGGACGAGGGCGTCTCCCGGCTCACCCGGGTGCTCGCCCGCCCGCTGCCGGACGCCGCGGAGGCCGCCCGCGACCCGCTGGAGGAGCTGGCCGACCGGATCGCCTCCCAGGCCGCCGACTCCAGCGAGCGCGAGGACGACATAGCGCTGCTGCTCCTGCGCTGGGACGGCCCGGCCGGCGGTCTGGCCGCCCAGCAGCTGCGCCGCCGGATCGGCCAGGCCGACCTGGCGCGGGTCGCCGAGGTCCGGGCCGAGCTGCGCGACGCGCTGCGCCGCTGGGGCGTGGCCGAGTTCATCGACACCGCCGAGCTGCTCTCCTCCGAGCTGGTCACCAACGCCATCCGGCACACCGACCGGGACGCCATGTTCACCGCCCGGCTCTACCGGGAGCCGGAGGCGGACGGAGGCAGGGCCCGGCTGCGGGTCGAGGTGGAGGACGAGTCGGACCTCTGGCCGACCCGCCGGACACCGGGGGAGCAGGCCTCCTCCGGGCGCGGGCTGATGCTGGTCGAGGCGCTCGCGGACTCCTGGGGCGTGGAGCCGCGCGGCTCCGGCAAGCGGATGTGGTTCGAGCTCAGCGGGACGGCGGCGGTGGCGGCCTGATCCCCCGTCCGGTCTGCGGTCCGCCGTGCCGCCGCCGCGCCGCCGTCCGGGGATTCCTTGCGGCGGCGCCGTTCCCCGGAACGCTCCCGGGAATCCGTGCCCGCGGTGGCGGAGGCGGATCCCCGACTGCGGAGCGGATGGTTCCCGGAATTCGTCAACGCCGGGTGACGCGCGGACAGCCGTCGCACATGTCCTTCGGGTCCGCCGTGTAGACGAGGCAGCAGCTGGCCCGGAACCGGTCCGGGCCCGGCGCGCCGTCGTCCCCGGGAGCCGGGGGCGCGAAACCGGCGCCCGGGGTGAAGGGAGCAGGGGCCGGAGCGGGGCGGTCGCCCGCGCCGGGCGTGTGCGCGGGGTCGAGGGGTTCGCCGGGCGCGAGCAGCGCGGACAGTTCGGTGCGCGCCCGCTCCTGCTCCCCGAGCAGCCCTCCCGCGTACCAGAGCCCCTCCACCGTCGCGTCGGTGGCCATCGCCCACAGCACCCGGCGCCCGCGCCGCGCCTCCGGGCCGAGGGCGGTGAGCACCGGGGCCAGGAACCCGCCCAGCGCGGACCGCAGGGCGGCGGCCAGCGCCTGCTCGTCCGGCACCGTCCGGGCCTGCCCCGAGCCGGCCGC
>NZ_JAHSQD010000081.1 GCF_020103755.1 Streptomyces sp. LS1784 | reverse complement strand
GCCCTGGAGTGCGGCCCCGCGGCCGCCCGGGACCCCGAGCACCCGCTGGCCACCATCGCCGCCACCGCGGCCGAGCGGGCCGGGCAGACCGCGGTCGTCGCCTCCGACGGCACCGAGACGGACTACCGGACGCTCATGGCCCGAGCGGAGGACCTGGCCGGCCGGCTGCTGGCGGCCGGCGTCCACGAGGGCAGCCGGGTGGGCGTGCTGCTGCCCCGCTCGGTGGACCTGGTGGCCGCACTGCTGGCCATCCTGCGCCTGGGCGCCGTCCACGTGCCGGTCGACGTGCTGCAGGGCCCCGAGCGCTGCCGGCTGATCGTCGAGGACAGCGCGCCGCTCGTCCTGCTCACCACCTCGGACGACGCCCCGGCGGAACTCGGCCTGAGCGTGCCGACGGTACTCACCGGCACCGCCCCGGCCGACACCGTCCCCGCCGAGCTGCCCCTGCTGCCCGCCCCCTCGGCGCAGGCACCGGCGTACCTGCTGTACACCTCCGGCTCCACCGGCCGCCCCAAGGGCGTGCTGATGCACTCCCTCGCCCTGGCCCACTTCGTGGCCTGGAACGTCGCCGACCACCCGGCGGCCCGAACGCTCCAGTACGCCTCCTGCGGGTTCGACGTCAGCGTCCAGGAGATCCTGACCACACTGGCCGGCGGCGGCACCCTGCTGCTGATCGAGGAGGAGACCCGCTACGACGTGACGGCGCTGGCCGCCGTGGTCCGGGCCACCCGGGCCGAGCGGATCCACCTGCCGTACACGCCGCTGGCGGCCCTGACCGACGCGCTCGGCGAGGAGCCGGTGCCGCACCTGCGGGAACTGATCTCGGGCGGCGAGCAGGTGCTGCTCACCCCCACGCTGCGGGCCTTCCTGCGCCGCAACCCCGGCTGTCGGCTGGTCAACCACTACGGCCCGACCGAGACCCACGGCATGACGGCCTGCGTGATCGACCCGGACGGTCCGGAGCACGCACCGATCGGCCGTCCGACCCCGGGCAGCCGGGTCGTGCTGCTGGACGCCTCCGGACGCCGGGTGCCGCCCGGTGCGGTCGGCGAGATCCACGCCCTCGGCGTCCAGGTCGGCATCGGCTACGTCGGCCTTGAGCAGGAGAGCGCCGCCCGCTTCACCGACACCCCCGACGGCCGCAGCTACCGCACCGGCGACCTCGGCCGGTGGCGGCCCGACGGCCTGCTGGAGTACCTCGGCCGGGCCGACCGCCAGGTCAAGGTACGCGGCTACCGGGTCGAGCCGGGCGAGATCGAGACCGTGCTGCGGGGTGTGCCCGGTGTCCACGCCGCCGCCGTGACGGCGCGTCGCACCGCGGCGGGCACCGTACTCGCCGGGTACGTCGGATGCGCGGCCGCCGACCTGCCCCGGGTCGCCGACCGACTGGCCGACCTGCTGCCCGACTACATGGTGCCCGGGCTCTGGGCCACCGTCGACACCCTGCCGTTCACCGTGCACGGCAAGCTGGACACCGCCGCGCTGCCGGAGCCGCGACCGCTGGGCGCGGACGAGCCGGAGGCCGCACCGGCCACCGAGCTGGAGCGGACCGTGCAACGCCTCTGGGAGGAGGAACTCGGCCGCCCCGCCGGGGTGGAGACCTCCTTCTTCGACCTGGGCGGACACTCGCTGGCCGCCACCCGGCTGCTGAACCGGGTCCGCGAGGCGACCGGCCTGCGGATCGGCGTGCTGGACTTCTTCCGCCGCCCGACCATCCGGGCGATGGCCGCCCACCGACCGGCCGTCGGACACCAGCCGGCCCCGGCCTTCGAGGAGGGGACGCTGTGAGCACGGCGGAGGACGACTGGACACGGCTGCTGCGCCTGCTCGACGAACGCGAGATCGCGCTGCGCACCACCGGCGAGCGGCTCGGTTACCTGGCCCCCGCCGGGGCGATGGACGAGGAGGTCACCGGCCTCGTCCGGGCCCACCGCGACCGGCTGCTGACCATCCTGACCGGCGACGGAACCGCCCTGGCCGCCGCGCCGGCCGGGGTGGGCCAGTGGCGGATGTGCAAGGCCCAGGGCCAGGCGGCCGATCCGTCGGTGTGGAACATCACCCAACGGATCACCCTGCGGGGCCCGCTGGAGCCCGAGCGGCTGGCCGCCGCGCTGACGGCGGTGACCGAGCGGCACGAGAGCCTGCGGACCCGGTTCCTGGACACCGAGCTCGGGGTGCTCCAGCAGGTACTGCCGCACACCCCGCTGGACGTCCCGGTGGAGGACCTGCGCGGGCTCGCGCCCACCGAACGGGACGCGGCCCTCGCCGAGGCCCTGGACGCCGAGGTCGGCCGCCCGTTCGACCTGCTCGCACCCCCGCTGCTGCGCGCCCGGCTGCTGCACGCGGCGGAGGAGGAGTGGGTGCTCCTGCTGAGCATCCACCACATCGCGGTCGACGGCTGGTCGCTGGCCACCGTGCTGGCCGACCTGGGCACGCTCTACCGTACGGGCGGGCCGCTGCCCGGGGAGCCCGGCCGGATGACCGACCACGCCTGCTGGGAACGGACGGTGGTCACCCGGGCCGCCATCGCGGCGGCCGCCGACCACTGGGCCGAGGCCCTCGGCGGCGCCTCGCTCTCGGTGGACGTGCCCACCGACCGGCCGCGTCCCGAGCAGCGCTCCGGGCGCGGCGAGACGGCAGGGTTCCGGATTCCGGCGGCCGTGGCCGAGGCGGTCGGGCGCTTCGCCGCCGCGCACTCCACCACCGCCTCGGCCGTCCTGGTAGCCGCGTTGGCCCGGCTGCTCGGCTCGCTCAGCGGCGCGTCGGAGGTGCTGATCCTGCTCTCCAACGCCAACCGCACGCGGCCGGCCGACGAGAAAGTGGTCGGCCTGCTCACCGGCAGCATGCCGGTCCTGATGCCCACCCGGGGCGACAGCGGGTTCGGGGAGCTGGTGGACCACGCCGCCGAGGCGATCGCCTCCGCCCTCGACCACTCCGTGATGGCCTTCGGCCTGCTGGTCGAACCGCTGCGGGAGCGCGGCGTCCCCATGCCCGCCGGGTACCCGCAGATCGTGCTCGCCGTCCAGAGCACCCCGGCCATCGCCCTCGATCTGCCCGGCCTGACCGTCGAGATCGAGGACATCCCCGGCCACTCCGCCCGCGCGGACTGCGCGTTCTCCCTCACTCCGGACGGCGAAGGCTACTCGGGGCAGGTCGAGTACGACGCCGATCTGTTCGACCCGGGCACGATCCGGGGCTGGCTGGACGCCCTGGTGGCGGACCTGACGAAGCAACTGGCCGTCCCGCTCGCGTGACACCCGACGGGCCCCGGCAGGCGGTACCCACGCCGCCTGCCGGGGCCGTGGCGGCTTCGGCCCTCCTGCCGCTGGCCGGCCGTCACCGATGCCTCGGCCCGTCTTCGTGCGCTGCCAGCCACGTCATGAGGCCCTCGTCGAGCAAAGGCGACCGTTTCCCATCCCCCAATGGCGCCGCCTCGGCCGCAGCATGACGACGGGGCGGCTGGGGCCGTGTACGACGGCTGAGGTTCAGTACCTCGGGTTCAGTGGCCAGTGCGGTCCGTCGGGCTGGTCGAGCCACACGTGCTGTCCGATGCCGGTGATGGTGAAGCCGTAGCGGTCGCGGGCCGGGAAACCGTTGGCAACGTACAGGCGGTGGGCGGCTTCGAGCTCGGACCACAGCGAGCGTGGCCCGGCCTCAGCCACGGTGCCGTCCGGCCGCAGCTCTGCGATCGACCCGGCTCCGTCCCACAGGCAGGCACCGACCGGCCGCCCGTCGTTCAGGTCGTAGTTCCATCCGAGCGGGCCGAGGACGACGCTCACCAGGAACCGGAAATGGTCGTCCACGACGACGTCGGGGCCGAGTTCAGACGAGCGGGCACCGGCCGCGGGAAGGGCCGGGCGGTGGATGACGCCACTGTCCCCGACGGTGCGCAGCGGCATGAAGTAGGCGCCGGTCGGAAGGAACCGCCCGGCGGCCTCGGTGGCACCGGTCTTCTCGGCGCGGACGACGCCGGCCCCGAGCGGGGCGACGATCACGCCGCCGTCCGCGAGATCGGACAGCCAGGTGGTGGGGATGCGGTCGAGCCCGCAGGTGGCGATGATCGCGCCGAACGGGCCGCCCACGCCGGTGAGGGTGGCGCCGTCAGCGGTGACCACGGTCGGTCGGTAGGGCGTCGGGCCGAACCGGCGCCGGGCCTCGGCCGTCACGTCCGGGTCGACATCGACGGTCACGACCCGGCCGGAGCCGTAACGGTGAGCGAGCAGGGCGGCGTTGTAGCCGGTGCCGGTGCCGATCTCCTTCACCGGGCCGTCGACCTCGTCGCCGAGTGCCTGCAGCATCGCGGCCATCAGCGACGGCTGCGTCGACGACGACGCGGTGTTCCCGCCGATCAGGTGGGTGACCAGGGGCCGGTTCGAGTAGACGGCCCGCAACCACTCGGCCTTGTGCTCGGGGTCGTCACCGCCGATTCGCTGCTGCCGGCCGTCGGGACCCTGCCGGTAGAAGTACGGCACGAACAGGTGGCGTGGCACGTCGCGGAACGCGCGCTGCCACGCGGGGTCGGGCAGGGAGCCGCCGGCGGTGAGTGCGTCGACCAGCGCGGCGCGCAGGCCGTCGGCAGTCGGCTCGATGGTGCTGGTCACAGGGTGCCCTTCTGGAGCAGGTCGGCCAATGCGGTGGTGATGGCGTCGCGGGTGCAGTCGATCCACGCCCACTGCCCGCCCGGGTTCACGTCGACCAGCCAGTGCGTTCCGACCTGGTCCACGATCAGATCGACGGCGGCGTAGATGAGTCCGAGGCTCCACAGCATGTCCAGGATGCCCGTCCGGACGGGCGTGGGGAGGCCGATCGGGGAGTACACGAGGCGCTTGGAGTCGGTGCGCCAGTCGAGCCGTCCGGGGCCGTCGGGGGCGTCGATCCTGACGGGGAACAGCCGGCCGGCCACGCAGGTCACGCGGACTTCGTATGCCTTGTCGGTGATCTCCTGCTGGTACAGGTGTGCGGTGAGGGCCACACGCGGGTCTTCCCACCGGTCGGCGGGAACGCGGGTGGTGTAGATCTGCCCGCGCTGCCCGTTCTCGGTGTGGACGATCCCGCCGAGCACCTTCGTGACGATCCGGCCCCCGCACCGCCCGGCGAAGTCCCGTACCGCGGCGGGGTCGTTGGTCACCAGGGTGGCCGGCACCTGCAGGCCGGACTCCGCGGCGGCAGTGAGCTGTGCGGGCTTCGTGCAGTCGGCGTTGCGCTCGGGACGGTTGACCCACAGCACCTGCGACAGGGAGCCGAGGACGCCGGCGAACCCGCGCTTAGCCTGCCCTGCGGCGAACCGCTGTTCCGGGCCGGACATGCTGTCGGGGAACCGGAACGTGGTGGGCTTGCGCCACCACACGGAGGTGAGCTCGGACAGATCGATCCCTCGCAGGGGCCCGACGAGGGTTCCGCCCCACGCACCGTCGGGCCGCAGCTCGGCACGCATGGTCATGTGCTGCGGGAAGTCCGCGAGATCGGTGCGCCAGAACGGAACGCCCCGGGCGTTGAGCTCACGCAGGACGTAGTCGGCGGTGGGGTCGAGATCGTGGGTGATGACGAGCACGCGGGGCGGGATGCCCCGCGTGCTCCCGGCGCCGTGGGTCATCAGTCGTCGTTCTGGTCGTAGTCGACGCTGATCACGGTCTGGCCGTCGCTCTCGGTCTGGCACCCCGACCCTTCCATGGTCGGCATGTCCAGGGCCACGCGGCCGTCGATCAGGGACAGCTGCGTGTGCGGGTCGACGGTGACGAGGGGCGGCGGCATGACGGTCACGGGGTTGGTGACGGCGTCGAGCCCGAACGGGCGGGTGGCGAACGGGCCGGACGGCTCGGTGTCGACGCCCGTGTTCAGGGTGGGCAGTCGGTCGGTCAGGACGGACATGGTGTCGCTCCCTCGTTCAGGTTCGGGCCAGTCCCCTGGGGGGGATCGGTAGTGGTGCCGGCCCGCCGCACAGGGGACGCCCGTGCGTGGTCTGAGCTTCCCTGCAGACGGCACACGCACTGCTCTGAGTGACGTACCGAAACCGTACGGTGACGACTCATCGGCGAGGGGGACAGCCCGTCCCCCTCACCCGCCATGTACCGGCTGTTACCCGCAGCGGGGCCTGGTGCCCCAACTACCCGCCGCCCTACCGTGGAACGACTGTCGCCCCCCGGGTGCGCGTCCGGCTGAGGAACGCCCCCCGGTGGCGGCACCCAGCCGAGGAGATTCCCATGTCCGAACTGCCCGAGGAGCTCACCCCCGGTGAGCGCATCCGCGTCATGCGCGAGCGTCGCGGGATGACGCGCCCCGTGCTCGCCGGTCTGGTCGGCCGCAGCACCGATTGGCTCAAGAAGATCGAGAGCGGGGAACGCTCGATCAGCAGTCACGCGATGCTGCTCAAGCTTGCGTTAGCCCTCGACGTCACCGACCTGTCGGTGCTGACCGGACCGGCCGGGGCCGTGCAGCCGGTCAGCACCGGCCGACTGTTCCACCCCGCGTCGGCCGCCATCTGGTCGACCCTGCTCGAACGCGGAACCCAGCCACCGACACCACTCCCTGCAGGGATGACGGCCGCGAACTACGCCGCCGACGTCGACGCCGGGTGGCGTCTGTGGCACCGGGCGTCGAACAACCGGACCGACGTCGGGAGCATCGCCCCGGACCTGATCCGGCACGGGGAGTCGCTGGCCGGCTCGACCAGCGGCGACGACCGCCGCACCGTACTGGTGGGGCTCGCCTCCGCGTACCGGCTCGCACAGCAGGTGATCGCGTACATCGGCCCGGCAGAGGCCGTGTGGATGCTCGGCGACCGTGCCATGGCAGCCGCCGCCGACGCCGACGACCCGGCCGCCATGGGCGCCGCCGCGTGGAACCTCGCGAACACCATGCGCGCCGTCGGCGAGCACGAAGGCGCCATGCTGATGGTGACCACGGCAGCCGAGCGGCTGCGCCCGCACCTCGCGAACGGACCGCAGCACTGGCGGGGCCTGTACGGGGCGCTGCACCTGCACGCGGCCATCACTGAGGCGCGGGACGGCCGCGACGGGATGGCGTGGAACCACTGGGACACGGCCGACCAGATCGCGAAGTCGCTGCCGGCCGGGTACACCGAGCTGTCCACGGTGTTCGGGCGGGCAAACGTCGACCTGCACGCGGTCAGCGTCTCCACCGAGCTGCGGAGTTCCGGCAAGGCATTGTCGCTGGCGGACGAGATCGACCCGGACTCGATCCCGTCGACGGAGCGCAGGACCAGGTTGTGGGTGGACGCGGCCCGGTCGCACATGCATCGAGGCGACCGGACCGCCGCGCTGCACGTGATGGGGATCGCACTGCGGATCAGCCCGGAGACGGTCCGGTTCACACCGCAGGCTCGCTCGGTCACGGCCGAGTTGTGGCGGAAGTCGCCGCGCGCGATGCGGGCGGCGACGTTGGAACTCGCCGAAGCAGTGGGGATCACGACCGGCGTGTGACCCGAGGAACAACCACGGACCAGCAACAGGCGGGGCCGTTGGCGCGCCAGAGCCTGGAAACCGTTGGCGACGTACAGGCGGTGGGCGGCTTCGAGCTCGGACCACAGGGGGCGCGGCCCGACTCTTCGGGCACCGGGGCGAGCGCGCCCACCTCCGGGCCCGCGCCACCTGACCGGCCGTCGGCCCGGCACCGCGGCCCCGGAAAACCCGTTGGTCACGGCAGTCCCACCAGTGGTAGATATGTGACATGTTACAAGGTACCCACATCACCCTCCGGGCTCGTCACGACGCCGATCTCCCGGTGCTCCTGGCCGAGCTGTACGACGACGTGGCGACCCGTTCGCGGGCCGACTCCCGCCCCTGGCGGCCCATCCCTCCGGGCTCGGCGGACTCCCCGTACGTGGTCTCGGGGCCGTCCGACGAGGCCGCCTGCTTCTCCGTGGTCGAGACGGCCTCCGGGGAGCTGGCCGGCGAGGCGCTGCTGTGGGGCATCGACGCCCACAACCGCAGCGCCCACGTGGGTCTCGCCCTGCTGCCGGGCCACCGGGGGCGCGGGCTCGCGCCGGACGTCCTGCGGGTGCTCTGCCACTACGCCTTCCCGGTGCTCGGCCTGCGCCGGCTGCAGCTGGAGACGCTGGCGGACAACGCCCCGATGCTCCGGGCCGCCACCCGCGCCGGCTTCACCGTCGAGGGGCGGCTGCGCCAAGCCGCCTGGGCGTACGGGGAGTTCGTGGACCAGCTCGTGCTCGGGCTGCTGGCCGAGGAGTGGCAGGGGTGAGCGACGGCCCGTCCGGGCTGCGGCCCCTGCCGCACGGCTACACCAACCGCACCGCGGGCGACGGCACCGTTGTGGTCAAGCACTACGAAGGGCCGGACACCGAGCAGCGGCGCCGGCGCGAGCACCGGCTGCTGACCCTGCTGCACGGACTGCTGCCGGTTCCCCCGGTGCTCGGCACCGAGCCGGGCGCCGTCACGCTCGGCCACCTGCCCGGCGTGCCCGCACAGGATCTGCTGGACGCCGGGCACGGCGCGCAGGTCCTGGGTGCCTGCGGGCGGCTGCTGCGGCGGATCCAGGCCGTCGACCCCAGCGTGACCGGGGATGTTCCGGCACCCCCGGGGTCGGTGCTGGTGCACGGGGACTTCGGACCCAACAACCTGCTGCTGGACCCGGCGACCTTCGCCGTCACCGGCCTGCTGGACTGGGAGTTCGCCCATCCGGGCAAGCCGGTGGAGGACCTGGCCTCGTGCGAGTGGATCGTCCGCACGCACCACCCGGCCCGGGCGGGCGACCTGCACCACCTCTTCGACGCGTACGGGCAGCCGGTGCCGCCCTGGCCGCGGCGCCGGGCCGCGATGCTCGCCCAGTGCGCCCGGTTGGAGGACTTCTGCCGCCGGCGCGACCCGGACGGGCCAGGGGTACGGCAGTGGCAGGAACGCGGGCGGCTGACGGCGGGCTGGCCGGAGCACCCGGGACCGCTCTCCTGACCCCGAACGGGCCGGTCCCCGGGCTGCCGGCCTCCTGACGGGACCGGAGCGCGGCAGCGCCTCCGGGCCATCGGGTCAAGGGCCATGACGATATGTGAACGGATCTGGCGCCCGCCTTCACCGTTCCGATACGGTCTGGACCAATCAGCGGCCGATCTTCGTCCGGTATCGGTCCGCCGCGCTCCGAAAGCCTCCCGGGAGTCGTCATCAGCGCCCAGCCCGTCCCCGTTCCGCTCACGCTCCCGGCGCTCCTGGACCACCGGGCCGCGCTCCATCCCGATCGCACCGCGCTGCTGGTGCCCGGCGGCGGGAGTCTCACCTACGGCCGGTGGCGCGAGCGGGCGGTGCGGGCCGCGCACGGGCTGGCCCGGGCGGGCGTGCGGCCCGGGGACACGGTGGCGCTGCTGTTCACCAACCGGGAGTGGGACGAGTACGCCGTGGCGTTCCTGGCCGCCCACTACGCGGGCGCGGCCGGACTGGTGATCCGCGAGGACCTGGCCCCGGCCGATGTGGAGCGGCTGGCCGAGGCCGCCGGGGCACGCTGGGCGGTCGCCGGGAACGGCCCGGGTACCACCCTGCCCACCTTCGGGCTCGACGGTCTCGACGAGCCGCTCGACGCTCCGGACGGGAACGGGCCGCCGCACCGGGTCGATCCCGGGGACCTGGCCCAGATCATCGGGACCTCCGGCACCACCGGCACCCCGAAGGGCGTCCGGGCCGCGCACGCGAGCCTGACCGCCGGTCTGGTCCTCGACCCCCGGCCCCGCCCGTACGCGCACTCGCGGCACGCGGTGCACGCCTTCCCGATCGGCACCAACGCCGCCCAGGCGGTGCTGGTGAACGCGCTGACCGCGCAGCCCACGACGATCTGTCTGCCGCGCTTCGACGCGGAGGAATTCGGCCGGGTGGTCGAGGAGTTCGGCGCGGGCACGGTCTTCCTGGTGCCGTCGATGGCGGTGGAACTGCTGAACTCCGGGATAGCCGACCGCCGGGACCTCGGCAGCGTCCTGCTGGTCGGTTCCACCGCCGCCGCGCTCCCGCCGGCCGTCGCCGCCGGGCTGACCGCCGCGCTGCCGAAGGCCGTGGTCGTCAACACCTACACCTCGGCCGAGGCCTCCCCCGCCCAGATCTCCGCGATCGTGGACCCCGGCCGTCCGGGCTCGCTGGGCCGCCCGACCGACCCCGCCGACCTGCGGATCCTGGACGAGGACAGGGAGCCGGTGCCGCCCGGCGGGACCGGCGAGATCTGGCTGCGCCAGCCCGGCCCGCCGCGCGGCTACGCCGGGGCGGACTCCGACACCGTCTTCCGCGACGGCTGGGTGCGCATGGGCGACCTCGGCAGGCTGGACGAGGACGGCTTCCTCCATCTGGTCGACCGGGAGAGCGACATCGTCAAGTCCGGTGCGCTGAAGGTCTCGACGCTGCGGATCGAAGCCGTGCTGCACGAGCACCCGCAGGTCGCCGACGCCGCCGCGCTCGGCCTGCCGCATCCGGTGATGGGCCAGGTGCCGGTCGCCGCGGTGGTCCCGATGCCGGGCGGGATCGATCCCGACGGGCTGCGGCTCTTCCTGAGCGAGCGGCTCGCCAGGCCCGAACTTCCCGTGCGCATCCTGGTGTTGGACTCCCTGCCGCGCAACCCGAGCGGCAAGGTGGTCAAGCACGAACTGCGGACCGTGTTCGAGGAGCCCGCGCCGGTGACGGGAAGGGCCCCGGAGACGGAGCGGGAGCTCGCCCTGGCCGGCCTGTGGCGGGCGGTGCTGGGGCGGCCGGTCCGGGCGGTGGAGGACGAGTTCTTCGCCCTCGGCGGAGACTCCTTCCGTGCCGTCCAGCTGGCCGCCGCGATCTCCGCCGAGTTCGGTGTGGCGGCGCGCACGGCGCTCGTCTTCGAGCGCCCCTCGCTCCGTGCCCAGGCGGCCTGGCTGGAGCGGGCCGAAGCCTCTCCGGCCGTGACGGGCGAGCGGTCCGGGGCCGAGGTGTCCGACTTCCTCCGCTCGCTGCGCGCCCAGCCGCACGACCTGCCGCTCACCTCCCAGCAGGAGAACTTCCTGCGCTGGATGGCCGAGGCCCCGGGCCGCAATGTCGGCTCGGTGGCGGTGATGTTCCGGGTGACGGAGGGCCTGCGGACGGACGTCCTGGCCGAGGCCCTGTACGAGACGATCCGCCGCCACCCCGCGCTGCGGACCAGGTTCGTCCCGGTGCCCGGTGCCGAACCGGGGGTGCTGCGGGCCGTCCTGGACGACGAACCGCACGCCGACGTGGTGCTGGCGGAGGCGCCCGGGGCGAGCGACGACGAGGTGTCGGCGCGGCTGGTTGCCGTGCGCGACCGGCTGACGGACGTCGCGACGGGGCCGATGACCAGACTGGCCGTGGTGAGCCGCGGACCGGAGGACCACGTCGTCCTGCTGGCCGTCCACCACCTCGTCAGCGACGGCTGGTCGCTGGGCCTGCTCCTGCGCGACCTGGGGGTGGCCTACTCGGCGCTGTGCCACGGCCGCCGGCCGCCGGCGGCCCGGCCCGGCCCGGAGTACCGCGAACTGGTGGAGTGGTCGAACGCCCACTGGCCGGTGTCCCGGACGCACTTCGCGGCGGCGCTCGCGGACGCGCCCGCGGCGATCGACCCCTTCCCCGGGCGCCGGCACACCGAGGTGGTGCTGAGCGCCGCCCACGCGTTCACGGTGCCCCCGGAGGCGGCGGACGCGCTGCGGGCCAGGGCGGCGGAACTGGGGGCCACGCCGTTCCTCGCGGTGGCGGCGGTCTGGAGCGGCCTGCTGGCCGCCCGCAGCGGACAGCCGGGCCTCGTCCTCATGACACCGGTGCCCGGCCGGACCCGGCCGGAGGCGGAGCGGGCGGTCGGCTGCTTCGTGCAGTCGCTCCTGGTGCGGGTGGACGTGTCGGGTACGCCGGGGTTCGCGGAACTGCTCGATCGCGTCCGGTCCGCCGCCACCGCCGCGCTCGACCACCAGCTGTACCCGTTCGCGGAGTTCAGCCCGCTGGCGCCGTTCGCGGCCTGGCTGCGGTACGAGAGCTGGAGCGCGCCGGCCCAGCTGCCGGGGGTCGCCTGCGCCGCGTGGGAGCTGCCGCGCAACGCCACCGTGCCGTACCCGCTGCCGGGCGGTGACCGGCACGTCCCGGAGCTCGCGGTCACCGAGCAGCCGGACGGCGCGCTGCGGTGCTGGCTGCGGTACAACGAGCACGCCTTCGAGGCGGGGACGGTGACCGCGCTGGCCGACGACCTCGCCGCGGCGCTGGCCGGAGCGGCCGGCATCTGACACGAGGACAGCGGGGGTGCGGCCGTCACCGGCCGCACCCCCGGATCGCATCCCGCCCGGCAGAACCGACCGGCCGAGCCGCGCCGAGCTGAGCTGATCAGCCCGACCGCCCGGTCCACCCGCCGGCACCCCTTCGGGGCCCGGCTCCGCCTCGCGCGGAAGCCGGGCCCCGGCCGCTCAGCCGGAGAGGCGCCCGGCCGCCTCCTCCTCGGTGAGCGCGTCGATCTCGGCGATCAGCAGCGCCTCGATCCGGGCCGCGAGCGCGGCCGGCGTGCTGCTCTCGAACACGTCGCGGATGGGCATGTCGAGTCCGAGGCCGGCCCGGATCCGCGCGGCGACCCGGGTGACCAGGAGGGAGTCCCCGCCGAGCGCGAGGAAGTCGTCGAACACCCCGACCCGGGGCACTCCGAGGACCTCCTGCCACAGGTCGGTGACCAGCTGCTCGGCGTCGGTGCGCGGCGCGACATAGCCCGCCCCGGCGGCCGGCCCGGGGTCGGGCAGGGCCGCGAGGTCGGGTTTGCCGTTCGGGGTCAGCGGCAGCCGGGCCAGGGTGAGTACGGTGTCCGGGACCATGTAGGCGGGCAGCCGCAGGGCGAGGTGCTCGCGCAGCTCGGCCGGTCCGGGCTCGGCGCCCGGGCACGGGACGGCGTACGCCAGCAGTCGCCGGCCGTCGCGGACCAGCACGGCGGCCTGCGCGACGGCCGGGTGCGCGGTCAGCGCCGACTCGATCTCCGCGGGCTCGATCCGGTGGCCGCGCAGCTTCAGCTGTGCGTCGCCGCGCCCCAGGAACTCCAGCCGGCCGTCCGCCCGCCACCGTGCGCGGTCCCCGGTGCGGTACATCACACCGCCGAGGAACGGATCGGGCACGAAGGCGCTCGCGGTCAGGTCGGGCCGGCCCAGGTAGCCCCGGGCCAGGCCGCTGCCGCCGATGTACAGCTCGCCCTCGGCTCCCCGGGGCAGCAGCCCGCCGCGCTCGTCCAGCACGTGCAGCCCGACCCCGGGCAGCGGGCGGCCCAGCGGGGGCCGGCGGTCGGTGTGGGCGGCCGTCAGCTCCGCCGCGGTGACGATCACGGTGGCCTCGGTGGGGCCGTAGGTGTTGACCAGCCGGACCGCGTCCCCGTGCCGTCGGCGCCACCGGGCGACCGTGTCGGCGCGCGCCTCGGAGCCGCCGATGACCACCAGGCGCAGTGTCTCCGGCCAGCGGGTCTGCTCACCGAGGCCGACGAGCTCCTCCCAGTAGGCGGTCGGCAGGTCGAGCACGGTGACGGACCGGCCGGACGGGCCGTCCAGCAGGTCGGGCAGGGTCCGGCCGCCGCCGGGCAGCAGCACGACGCACGCCCCGGCCGCCAGTGCCGGCCAGAGCTCCTCCACGTGGGTGTCGAAGCCGAGCGAGGCGAACTGGACGATCCGGTCGGCCGGGCCCAGCGCGTAGCCGTCCGGGCCCGCCATCCAGTCGACCCGGGCGGCCACCGCCGCGTGGTCGACCGCGACGGCCTTCGGCGTACCGGTGGAGCCGGAGGTGTAGAGGACGTAGGCCAGGCCCTGCGGGTCGGGCGGGACGAGGTCGGCGGTCCCGGCGCCCGGCAGGTCCGCGCCGGTGAGGGTGAGGACGGCGTCGGCCTCGCGGACCATCAGGGCGCGGCGGTCCTCGGGGTGGGCCGGATCGAGCGGGAGGTAGGCGGCACCGGCCTTCCAGACCGCCGTCAGGGCGACGACCAGGTCGAAGGAGGGTGCCATCGACACCGCGACCACCCGTCCGGCCACCGGGCCGAGCCGGCGCGCCAGTTCGGTGGACCGCCGGTCGAGTTCGGCGTAGGACAGCGTCCGGCCGTCGCAGTCCAGGGCGGGCGCGTCCGGTCGCGCGGCGGCCTGGTCGGCGAGCCGCTCCAGCACGGTTCGCACAGTGGCGGGAGCCGCCGGCCCCGTGCCCAGCGCGAGCAGCGCCGCCCGCTCCTGCGCTCCGACGAACCAGTCGCCGTGCAGGGGGAGTTCCGGGTCCTCGACGATCCGCGCGTACAGCTCCCGGCACCGGCCGCCGAGCGCCTCGACGGTCTCCCGGTCGAAGAGCTCGCGGTCGTAGCAGAAGGAGAGCGTGATGCCGCCGTCGGCGGTGCGCCAACTGTCGAGCAGCAGGTCGGTCTTGGCCTGCTCGAAGCCGGAGTCCATGCTCGTGGTGCGGACGCCGGCGGGCAGCGTGGGCTCGCCGGAGCCGACCGCGAGCTCGTTCTGGCTCTGGTGGACGAAGACGGCCTGGTAGAGCGGTCCGGCGCCGGTGTCCGCGGGCAGGCCGAGGTGGGCGGCGAGCCGCTCGGCCGGGGCGTCGGGGCGGCTCAGGGCGGCGAGCGCGGCGGACCTGGTCCGCTTCAGCACGCCGCGGAAGTCGGGGTCCCCGGTCAGGTCCGACCTGATCACCGCGGTGCGGTTGAAGTAGCCGAGCAGCGCCTCGTGCGCCGCCTCGGTGCGGCCCGCCAGCGGGGTGCCGACCACGAAGTCCCGGCAGCCGGTCCAGCGCGCGAGCACGCACTGGTAGCCGGTGAGCAGCACCATGAACGGGGTGCACCGCTCCTGCCGGGCCAGCCGGTCGAGGGCGGAGGCCAGTTCGGGGCCGAGGTCGACGGTGACGAAGCCGGCGGGTCTGGTGGGCTCCGTCGGTCTCGGCCGGTCGAACGGGAGGCGCAGCGCTCCGGTGCCGGCGAGCCGCTCCGCCCAGAACCGGAATGCCTCCTCGCCCGCCTCCCCGCCGGTCCTGGCCTGCTCGGCACGGGCGAAGTCGCCGTACTGCAGCGCGAGTTCCGGAAGGTCGGCAGGTGCCTCACCGATCGCCTCGCGGTAGAGGGCCAGCAGTTCGCGCCACATCGTGCGGAAGGACCAGCCGTCGGCGACGATGTGGTGGACGACGACGCTGACCGCGTGTTCCCGCTCCCCCGCGCTGATCAGGGTGGCGCGCAGGGGCGGCGCGGCGGCGAGGTCGAACGGCGCGTTGACGTACGGGCGGCAGGCGTCGGTGAAGTCCGCCTCGGTGGCGCCCTCGGGCAGCCGGAGGGTGACCAGGTCGATCCCGGCGGGGGGCTGGACCAGTTGGACGGGCTCCGCGGCCTCGGGGCCGTCGTACACGAAGCGGGTGCGGAGGATCTCGTGCCGCTCGGTCAGCCGGCCGAGGGCGGTGCGCAGGGCCTGCTCATCGATCGGGCCGCTCCAGCGCCGGTTGAGGTACATGTTGAAACCGGCGTCGTCCGGGTGGAGCTGCTGGAGGAACCAGAGCCGGCGCTGTTCGGCGGTCAGTGGGTGGGTGGTGGTGGTCACCGGACGGTCACCTCGGTCTCGGAGCGGTGCGGGAGGGTGGGCGCGGCGGTGCCGGCGGCCCGGTCCTGGATGGTCTTCAGGCCGACCAGGTCGTCGGGCTCGGCGTCGGGGACGTCCCGGTCGAAGTGGCGCAGCACCGGGACGGCCAGGCAGACCAGTGCGAGGGCGGCCATGGCGAGGCCGAACAGCAGGTAGAGCAATCCGATGCCGCGGCCGTCGCCGGTGCCGATGAGCCGGCCGACGGTGGAGGCGAGGGCGCCGCCGCGTTCCATCAGCGGCTGGAGGAGTCCGGGACCGAAGGGGGCGACCACCGCGAACCCGACCGGCAGGGTCGACCAGGCGACCATGGTGTTGACCGCGATCACCCGGCCGTGGAAGCGCAGCGGCACCTTGGTCTGCACGATGGTCGCGTAGGCGCCGTTGAGCAGGGCGAGCGCGAAGGTCATGCCGAACGCACCGAGGGCGACCGTCCAGATCGACGGGCGCAGCCCGGTGAGCAGGCAGGCCCCGGCGACCGCCAGGGTGGCGAGCAGCACCCCGCGCAGCTTCCGGCGGCGCGGTCCGCCCCAGGCCACCAGGGTGATCCCGCCGAGCACGGCGCCGAGGCCGGCCGCCGTGGACACCCAGCCGGCCGCCGAGAGCGGGGCGAAGGAGAGCACGAGCGGGGTGGTGAGCAGGAACAGCGGGGAGAGGAAGACGTTCAGGACCGCGAAGTACAGCAGCATCGCCCGGAAGTGGCTGCTGCCGAGGGCCCGTCGGAAGCCTTCGCGGATCTCGGCGGGAATGCTCTCCCGCCGGGTGGAGCCCATCACGTCCGGGAACCGCACGGCCAGGGTGACGGCGATGGCGACCGCGTAGCCGGCCACGTCGAGGGCGAGGATGCCGCCGAGCCCGATGGCGGCGAGCAGGCCCACGGCGAACAGCGGGACGAGGAACTGGGCGAGGCCGAAGGCCATCTGGACCACGCCGTTGGCGCGGCCGAGGTAGCGCTTGGGGACGAGCTGCGGCACGGCCGCGTTCCAGGCGAGCCGTTGGAAGGAGAGGGCGGCGGACAGCACGGCGACGAGCGCGTAGGCGTGCCAGACCTCCAGGCCGCCGGTGGCGTACAGCAGAAGCAGGACGGCCTGGGTGAGGCCGGCGGCGAGGTCGCCGAGGAGCATGGTCCGGCGCCGGTCGCCCCGGTCGACGATCGCACCGGCGACCGGGGCGGCGAGGATGCCGGGCACCAGGCCGCAGGCGGCCAGCAGCCCGAACTGGGCGAGGGAGCCGGTGCGCAGGTAGATCCAGACCGGGAGGGCGAACTCGGTGAGCGCCGATCCGATCATCGACACCTGCTGCCCGGAGGCGACGGTGAGGAAGCGGCGCATGGTCGGACGGACCGGTGCCTGGGCGTCCTCCGTGACCGGCCGTTCGGCGTCCCGGGAGAGCCCGGCCAACCACCAGGTGGCGCCGTCCGTCCGGCGGTGGCGGTCCTCCTCCCCCGCGGCGATCGAGCGGTGGACGCCGGTGACGATCGCCGCGAGTTCGGCGGCCCGGTACTTGAGGTAGAAGTGGCCGGCCTCGTCGAGGACCACCACGGCGGTGGTGTCGGCGATCCGGTGCCACTCGCGGAAGCGTTCCTGGTAGAACTCGGTGGCCGGGTCGCGGTCGCCGCAGACCGCGATCACGGGGGCCTTGATCCGTCCGCCCTCGGTCCCGAACATCCGGGTGAAGTACCGTTCGACGTCCTTGGTGCCGGTGCGGCGGTTGCGGACGATCAGCCGCAGCTGCTCCGGGTCCAGGTCGTCGGTGTCCATCCCGGCGGCGGCCAGACCGTTGATCATGTCCTGGTCGCTGCGCATCCGGTCGAGGAGCTCGGCCCACCGTTCCCCGACCGCCGCGCCGCGTCCCTTGGGGCGGGCGAAGGGGAAGATGCCGCCGAGGTGGACGGCGTCGATCTCCCGGCCGGCGGCCTCGACCCGGCGGGCGATCTCGACGGCGAGGCGCACGCCGACCCCGCAGTGCCCGTACAGCACGATCCGGCCCTCGACGCCCTCGACGATCTCGCGCGCGCACCGGTCGGCGACCTCGTCGACGTCCATCGGCTCCTCGCCGAGTTCGTGCCCGGGGACGGCGATGGAGTGCAGCGCCCAGTCCTCGGGCAGGGCGTCGGCGAGCGGTTTGTAGATCAGCGCGCTGCCGCCGCCGTAGGGGGCGCAGACCACGCTCGCGGTGGTGCGGCGGCGTTCGGGGGTGAGCCGGTGCAGCAGCCCCCGCGGCCCCCGGTCGGCGCCCGGGTCGGCGACGAGCCCGGCGAGCTGCCGGACGGTCGGGAAGCGGAAGAGGTCCATCACGCCGACCGGGGTCGGCAGGTCGGGGAAGGCACGGCGCAGCCGGGCGACGGCCTGGGTGGCGAGCAGCGAGTGCCCGCCGATCTCGAAGAAGTCGTCCAGGGCGCCGACCTTCGCGACGTCGAGCACCTCGGCCCAGATCGCGGCGATCAGCGTCTCGGTCTCGCCCTCGGGTTCGACGTGTCCGCCGGCCGGGGCGGCGTCCTCGGGTTCGGGCAGCGCCTTGCGGTCGACCTTGCCGTGGGCCAGCAGCGGCAGGCGGTCCAGGACGACGAACCGGGCGGGGACCATGTAGTCCGGCAGGACCTCGCCGAGCGTCACCCGCAGTTCGGCAGCGGCGGGGACGGCCGCGCCGGCCGCGCGTTCGAGGTAGGCGACGAGGTTCTGCCGGATCCCCTCGCCCCGGACGGTCACGAAGGCCTGGGTGACGCCGGGCAGCGCGGTGAGCGCGGCCTCGATCTCGCCGGGCTCGACCCGGTAGCCGCGGACCTTGATCTGGTCGTCGGCGCGGCCCAGGTACTCCAGCACGCCTCCCCCGGCGCCCCCGGCCTGACGGCTGGGAGGTGCCCCCACCGGCCGGGGGGACCCCCATGGCCGCCAGCGGGCCAGGTCGCCGGTGCGGTACATCCGGCCGCCGGTGAACGGGTCCTCGACGAAACGTTCCGCCGTCAGCTCGGGGCGGCCCAGGTAGCCGCGGGCCAGCCGGTGCCCGCCGAGGTACAGCTCCCCGGTCACGCCGGGCGGCACCGGCCGCCGGGCGCCGTCCAGAACGTAGCAGCGCGCGCCGGCGAGCGGGGTGCCGATCGGGGTGCTCCCCGGGCCGTGCTCCCCCGGCAGGACCTCGTGGACGGTGACGCCGACCGTCGCCTCGGTCGGGCCGTAGTGGTTGAACACCGCGCAGCCGCCCCGGCCGGCCAGGTCGGCGGCCCAGGCCCAGGACGAGGCCTCGCCGCCGAGCACCAGGGCGCGGCGCGGCAGCAGGCGTTCGAGCGGGGCGTCGGCGGACAGCGCGGCCAGGTGGGAGGGCGTCATCTTGAGGTAGTCGAGGGCCGCGGCCTCGATGTGGTCGGCGAGTTCGGCGCCGGCGATGCGACGCGGCAGCAGGTGCACCTGGCCGCCGGTGGTGAGCGCCAGGTAGAGCATCGTGATGCTGAAGTCGAAGGACAGGGACTGCAGCAGCCCGTAGCGGGCGCCGGCCTCGATCCGCAGCCGGTCCCGCACGCCGGCCAGGTAGTTGAGGATCTCGCGGTGCTGCACCGCGACGCCCTTGGGCTGCCCGGTGGAACCGGAGGTGTAGATGACGTACGCGAGGTCGTCCGGTCCCGACGCCTCCGCGAGCGGCGCGTCCTGCGGCGTCCCGTCCCGCGCTTCGTCCGAGGAGGGGTCGGCGTGGTCCACCAGTAGTTCCGCGCCCCCGTAGGCGGGGAACCGCTCCCGCAGCTCCGAGTCCGTCACCAGCACGCGCACGTCCGCGTCGGCCACCAGGTGGGAGAGCCGCGCGGGCGGCTGCTCCGGGTCCAGCGGCAGGTAGCAGCCGCCGGCCTTCAGCACGGCGACCAGGGCGACCGCCAGGTCCGGCGACTGCTCCAGGCACACCGCCACCCGGTCGTCCCGGCCGACGCCCAGCGCCCGCAGCCGCCGGGCCAGGGCCGTCGCCCGGGCGTCGAGTTCGCGGTGGGTGACGGTGGCGTCCTCGAAGACCAGCGCGGGGCGGTCGCCCGCCTGCCGGGCCGCCGCCGCGAGCAGCGCGGTCAGCGTTCCGGGGCCGTCCTCGGGGAGCTCCGGGCCGGCCGCCCACCCTTCGACCAGGTCACGGCGCTCGGTGCCGGTCGTCACCGGCAGGTCCTCGACGGCCCGGTCCGGATCGGCCGTCGCCGCCGCCATCAGGACCTCGAAGCGCTCGGTGAGGCGGCGCACGGTGTCGGCGTCGAAGAGGTCGGTCCGGTAGGTGATCAGGCCGAAGAGCCCGCCGTCCTTCTTCTCCCTCAGGTAGAACGCGAGGTCGGAGTGGCTCGTGGTGGCGGCGTGCCCGAATCCCTCCGCGGTGGCGGCGGGCGCGGTGGGGGCCGTGCGGTCGCCGTAGTTCTGGAACGCGAAGGTCGCCTGGAACACCGCCGAGCGGCTGACGTCCCGCTCGATGTCCAGGTCGGCGACCATCTGCTCGAAGGGCACCTCCTGGTGGGTGTAGGCGTTCAGCGTGGTCTCCCGCACCCGGCCGACCAGCTGTCCGAAGGTGAGTCCCTCCTCCAGCCGGGCGCGGATCGGCAGCATGTTGACGAAGGCGCCGACCACCGCCTCCAGTTCCCGGTGGAGCCGGCCGGCCACGGCCGAGCCGATCGCGAAGTCACGCTGGCCGGTGTGCCGGCCGAGCAGCACCTGGAGCCCGGCCATCAGCACCATGTACGTCGACGCCCCGCGGGCGCGGGCGCACTCGGCGACGGCGCGGGCGAGTTCCGGGCTCCAGTGCAGTTCCACGGCGGCGCCGTCGAAGGTGAGCAGCGGCGGCCGGGGGCGGTCGACGGGCAGTTCCAGGGCGGGGACGTCGGCGAGTTCGGTGCGCCAGTAGTCGCGGGAGGCGGCCAGGGCGCCACTGTCCAGCCGGTCCCGCTGCCAGCGCGCGTAGTCCCCGAACTGCACCGGGACGGGCGGGAGTTCGTTCTGCGCGCCGTGGGCGCACCGGGCGTAGAGCAGGTCCAGTTCCCGGTTGAGGATGTCGATCGACCAGCCGTCGCTGACGATGTGGTGCATGACCAGGGCGAGGACGTGGTCCTGGTCGGAGAGCCGGACCAGCAGGGCCCTCAGCAGCGGCCCGCTCGCGAGGTCGAAGGGTCTCGCGACCAGCGCCCCGATCTCCTCCGCGGCTCTTCGGCCGGGGTCGGGATCGCCGGAGGCGTCCACGAACCCGGCGGCGAAGGGGCCCGGTTCGGCGACCAGGACCTCGGCCCTGCCGTCCTCCGTGACCGGGAAGGTCATCCGCAGGCCCTCGTGCCGTGCCACCAGGGCGGCCAGGGCGGTGTCCAGCGCCGAACGGTCCAGCGGCCCGCGCAGCCTCCGGGCCGGGGCGAGCGTGTACGCGGTCCCGCCGGGCGAGAACTGGTCCATGAACCAGAGCCGTTCCTGTCCGCTGGACAGGGGCGGCGCGCTGCCCTCCGGGCGTGGCTCGACCACCCGCACCGGGGCCGCGGCGCCGCGCAGGCGCTGGGCGAGGAGGGATCGTTTGGTGGCGGACCAGTCTGCGGGCAGGTCCTGGGTGTCGGTCATCGGCAGTCCGTTCGGGCGTGGAGCGGGGAGGACGCGAAGGGGCGGTCGGCGGCGGTCAACGCCGCTCCCGCACGACGGCGGCCAGCGCGGACGGGGTGGAGGCGTCGAAGAACAGGTCGAAGGCGAGCTCGACCCCGAAGGAGGCGCGGATCCGGGCGGTGATCTGGATGATCGTCAGCGAGTGTCCGCCGTGGTCGAAGAGGTCGTCCTCGGGACCGAGGCCGGACACGCCCAGGACCTCCTCCCAGATCGCCAGGATGCCCGCCGTGACGTCGTCGGCCTGCGCAGGCCCCGCGGCCTCCGCTCGCGGCGGGGCGGGCAGCGCGCGCCGGTCGAGCTTGCCGCTCGGGGTGAGCGGCAGCCGGTCGAGGGTGACGAACTGCCGGGGCACCATGACTGCCGGGAGGGTGCGCAGCAGGTGGTCCCGCAGGTCCGCGTCGGACAGCGGCGCGCTGCCGGGCGCGGGCACCCGGTAGCCGACGAGGGCGGGCTCCCCCTCCGCCTGCTCGCGGACGGCGACGGCCGCCGCGGCGACGGCCGGGTGGTCGAGCAGCGCGGCCTCGATCTCGCCGAGTTCGATCCGGTGGCCGCGGATCTTCACCTGGTCGTCGATCCGGCCGTGGAACTCCAGTTCGCCGTCCTGCGTCCATGCCACGAGGTCGCCGGTGCGGTACATCCGGCCGCCGGCGAACGGGTCCTCGACGAAACGTTCCGCCGTCAGCTCGGGGCGCCCCCGGTAGCCCTCGGCGAGACCGTCGCCGCCCAGGTGGAGCTCGCCGGGGATCCCGACCGGCACCGGGAGGCCGTTCGTGTCCAGGACGTACGCCCTGGTGTTGGCGACCGGTCGGCCGATCACCACGGTGTCCGGCCTTGCCGGGACGTCGGCGCAGGTGGCGTAGATGGTCGCCTCGGTCGGGCCGTAGCCGTTGATCAGCCGGCCGAGGGCGGCCCGGAGCTCGCGGGCCAGCGGGAGCGACAGCGCCTCCCCGCCCACGATCCCGGTCAGCCCGGCCGGCAGGGGTCCGGCGCTGAGCAGCACGCGCCAGCCCGAGGGGGTCGCCTGCAGATGGGTCACGCCCTCCCGTCGGATCAGCCCGACGGTGCCGGGCGCGTCCAGGGCGGCGCCGTCCGGTGCGAGGACCAGCCGGCCGCCGGTGATCAGCGGCAGCAGGATCTCCAGCCCGGATATGTCGAAGGAGAGCGAGGTCAGGCCGAGCCAGACGTCCTGCGGTCCCGAGCCCAGCCGGTCCGCGAACGAGGTCAGGAGGTTCACCAGGGCCCGGTGCCCGATCTCCACGCCCTTGGGCCGCCCGGTCGAGCCGGAGGTGTACAGCACGTAGGCGAGGTCGCCGTGCGGGGCCGGCGCGGCCTCCGTGGGCCTCGGTTCCGTACGACCGCGCCCGAGGCGCAGGACGGCCGGTGCCGCCGCCACCACCTCGGGCGCGGGCTCCCGGTCGGCGACCAGCAGGGCGGCGCCCGAGTCGGCGAGCAGGAACGCGAGCCGCTCGGCGGGGTGGCCCGGGTCGAGCGGCAGGTAGCCGGCCCCGGCAGCGTGCACCGCGAGCAGGACGGCGGGCAGGCCGGCGGAGCGCTCCAGGTGCAGGGCGACGACGTCACCGCGGCCCACCCCGGCCCTGCCCAGGACGGCGGCCAGTTCGTCGATCCGCTCCACCAGCGTGCGGTAGGTCAGCCGCTCGGTGCCCGCGCTGACGGCGACGGCGTCCGGCGTTTCGGCGGCCCGCTCCCGCACCAGGTCCAGGGCGGTGCGCTCGTGCGGGTAGGCGGCGGCGGTGGCGTTCCACTCCTCGGTCACCAGGTGCCGCTCGGCCTCGCCCAGCAGCGGCAGGGCGCCCAGCGGGGTCTCGGGCGCGGCCGTCGCGGCCTCCAGCAGGGCCGTGTAGTGTCCGGCGATCCGCTCCGCGGCGTCCGGGGACAGGACCGCCGGAGCGTACTGGAGCGAGAACGCGAGCCCGTCGGCGGTGTCGACCGCCTGGAGGTGCAGGGTGTTGCGGGCGGCGCCGTTGAACCGCGCACGGTCCACTCGGACGGTGCTTCCCGGGAACACCGGGTCCGCGTCCCGGCCGCGCCGGTAGCCGAACGACACGGGGGCCAGCCCGGCGCGCGGTGTGAGACCGGCGACCGCCTCACCGAAGGGCACCGAGCGGAACGGGTACCCGTCACGGGCCTCGGCCCGGACGGCCCGGGCGTACGCGGCGAAGGGCGTTCGGGCGGTCGCCCCGGCCGGCGCGTGCACCGGCAGCTCGTTGACGAACAGCCCGATCTCCCCGGCCTGTTCGGCCGTCCGGACGGACAGCGGCACGGAGACCGGGACGGCCTCGCCGCCGTAGCGCAGCAGCAGTGCGTGCAGTGCGGCGAGCAGGAACTCGAAGACGGTGACGCCGCAGCGCTCCGCGGCTGCGGCCAGTTCCGCCCGGCCCCGCGCGTCCGTCCGCCACCCGTCGCACGCTCCGGACGCCGGGGCCGTGACGGCGCGCGGCAGTCCCGGGAGGACGGGCTCGGTCGCCGCGGCCCACCGC
>NZ_JAHSQD010000809.1 GCF_020103755.1 Streptomyces sp. LS1784 | reverse complement strand
GCCACAGCGCCAGGGCGGCGGCCAGCTTCCCGGCGGCGAGCGCGTGGTCCCCGGCGTCGAGGGCACGGCGGCCCTCGCCGGTCAGCCGCTGGAAGTCGGCGAGGTCGGTGGCCGGGCCGGTCAGCCAGTACCCGGCCGGGCCGGAGCCGACCTCGTCCCGGCCGATGGTGCGGCGCAGCCGGCCGACCAGGGTCTGGAGCGCGGCGGAGGAGTCCTGCGGCGGCTCTGCCTCCCACACCTCGTCCACCAGCACGTCGGCCGGCACCGGCCGGCCCTGCCGCAGGGCCAGGGCGGTGAGCAGGGCCCGCAGCCGGGCGCCGCCGATCGGCACCGGGGTGCCGTCGTCGTGGTGGGCCGTCGTCGTCCCGAGAATGCCGTAGTGCACCGGACCATTCTGGTCGATCGGCGGGGCAAGGGCCGCACAATTGTGCAGGGCCGTCCCGGCCCCGGTGCGTGGGGGTGGAACGCCGCGTGGGGCGGAACGCCGGCGCACGCCCGGACGTTCACCCGGAGCGGCTTGTCCGGTCACCGGCCCACCCGGCATGATCGACCCCGGCCCACGCCCACCCCTCTTCCCCCTGCCCACGGAGCACCCACACCATGACCTTCGCCGCCACGCCGCGCTCCCGCAGCGAGGACCGCCGGATCAGCCCGGTGTTCTGGGTGCTGCTCGCCGTCCTCGGCACCTCCGGCTGGGCGGTGTACCAGGGCTACGGCAACACCTCGTTCGGGGTGTTCCTGTTCGTGGTCGCGGGCTGGATGGTCTCGCTCTGCCTGCACGAGTACGCCCACGCGCGCACCGCGCTGCACGGCGGCGACATCACCGTCGGCGCCAAGGGCTACCTCACGCTCAACCCGCTGAAGTACGCCAACGTGCTGCTCAGCTTCGTGCTGCCGATCGTCTTCGTGATCCTCGGCGGCATCGGCCTGCCCGGCGGCTCGGTCTGGATCGAGCGGAACCGGATCCAGGGCCGGCTCAAGCACAGCCTGATCTCGGCGGCCGGCCCGCTGGTCAACCTGCTCATCGCGGCGGCGCTGCTGATCCCGATCGGCGCGGGCTGGCTGGACGACCCGACCGTGCACGCGTTCTGGAACGGCTACGAGCTGATCATCTCGCCGTTCTCCGGGGCGCTGGGATTCCTCGGCTTCCTCCAGCTGAGCGCGGCGGTGCTGAACCTGCTGCCGGTGCCCGGGCTGGACGGCTACGGGATCGTCGAGCCGTGGCTGTCGTACAAGACCCGGCGCGCGATCGAGCCGTTCGCGCCGTACGGGATGCTCGCCGTGTTCGCGCTGCTGTGGCAGCCCCAGGTGAACCAGTTCTTCTTCGGCATCGTCCACGGCCTGATGAACCTGTTCGGCGTGGACCAGGACTACGCGACGCTCGGCCGGTACCTGTTCACCTTCTGGAAGAACTAGCCCTTCCGGAAGCCTCAGCCCTGCTCGGCCGCGGCGGCGGCCTCGGCGAGCTTCGCGCTGCGGCGGTTCATCCACAGCACGTTGCTGGCCACACCGGCCAGCGGGAGCCAGATCAGGCCCAGCCAGAGGCCCTGGGTCAGCGAGAAGACGGCGGCGACCAGCGCGAGGACGACGACGATCAGGGCGAGCAGGGACGTGCGGGGCATGGCGGCGGACTCCTGGGACCGGGTACGGGCGGCCGGGGTTCGGCCGGAACCCATTGTCGCCGACCTCACCTCCGGAGCAGGTCCGGGGTGAGGTCGACACGGCGTCCGATGGTCAGACGTCGGTGATCCGCAGGCCCGCGTGGGCCCTGTAGCGGCGGTTGACCGAGATCAGGTTGGCGACCAGCGCCTCCACCTGGTGGGCGTTGCGCAGCCGGCCCGCGAAGATGCCGCGCATCCCGGGGATGCGGGCGGCCAGGCCCCGGACGACGTCGGTGGCGTCCCGGTCGTCGCCGAGCACCATGACGTCGGTGTCGATGGTCTCCACCGACTCGTCCTGGAGCAGGACCGCCGAGAGGTGGTGGAACGCGGCGGTGACCCGGGAGTCCGGCAGCAGCGCGGCGGCCTGCTCGGCGGCACTGCCCTCCTCCGGCTTCAGCGCGTACGCGCCCTGCTTGTCGAAGCCCAGCGGGTTGACGCAGTCGACGACGATCTTGCCCGCGAGCTCCTCGCGCAGCGCGGTCAGGGTGGCGGCGTGGCCGTCCCAGGGCACCGCGATGATCACCACGTCGCTCTCCCGGGCGACGGTGGCGTTGTCGGCGCCGCGCACGCCGAGGCCCAGCCCGGCCGCCGCGGCCTCGGCCCGGGCGGCGTCACGGGAGCCGATGATCACCTGCTGGCCGGCCTTGGCCAGCCGCAGGGCCAGGCCCCGCCCCTGGTCGCCGGTGCCGCCGAGGACACCGACCACCAGCTGCGAGACGTCCGGCGCCTCGTGGGCCGGGTTCGTCACTGAATCGAGGGAAGTCATGGGCCGATCCTGCCAAATCCCCGGCCCGGCGGGACATCCTGGCCCGCATGGACGCGGTGAGAGTTTCGGCACTCCGGGAACGGCTGACGGGAACGGGCTGGCTGGAGGCGATCGGCGGCTTCGCCGGATCGCTGCGCCGCTCCGTGGAACGGCGCGGGGCGAGCGGGCTGCTGCTGGTCGGCACCGAGGGGTACGAGCCCTGGCACCTGGCCGCCCACCTGGACGACGAGGCCGCCTGGTCGGACATCCCCCGGCTGGCGCCCACCCTGGTGCGGCACCGCCCGCCGGCCGACGCCCCCGCCCACCTGACGCACGACCTGCGGCGGCTCACCGAGGCCGGGCGCGGCGCCACCGTGCTGGTGGTGGCCCCGGAGGCGGCC
>NZ_JAHSQD010000808.1 GCF_020103755.1 Streptomyces sp. LS1784 | reverse complement strand
CGCCGAGAGCGCGGCGCTGGCCGGGCCGACCGCGGGACCGCCGGTCCGCACGAGCCGCTCGCCGAGCAGCGGCAGCAGGTCCGCGACCGGGGCGGGCAGCCACAGGGTGAGCGCGAAGGGCGCCGGTCTGGCCAGAACGCGCAGCAGCGGCAGGACGCACGCGTCGTCGTGCAGCGCGGGGATGACCTCCAGCAGCCCGTCCACCGCCACGCCCGAGACGTCGCCGCCGTACCCGCGCGCGAGGTCACGCAGCAGCGCGCGCTCGGCGGCGGTGATCCGGACGGTCAGCATGACCTCGTCGCAGTCCATGGTCCCGGCCCCTTGTCGTGGAGATGTCGTGGTGTGGTCGTCTCGCCGTGGTGTCAGTCCCGTGCCGACACGGTTCCTGCCCCGATTCGGCCGTCCGATACCGGCGCTATCAGGCCGTAGTGGCCGTCGAAGCGGCGGTAGAGCACCCGCGCCCGGCCGTCACCGGGGTCGGTGTGGTCGACGAACGGGCGGCCGGTGATCCAGAGCAGGCGGGCCGCCTCGGCGAGGTCGAGCGTCGGCACCGCGCCGGTGCCGACGGAGCGCAGCTCCACCGTGCCGCTCGGCGAGCAGCGGTGGACCAGGCTGTCGCGCCCGGTCGCGGCGTCCGCGAAGAGGTGGAACCGCCGGTCGAGGGCGAACAGTTCGAGCGCGGCCTGCTCGGGGGTGCGGCGGGCAAGCACGACCGCCTTGTGCCGGGCGATCCGCCGCTGGGCGAGCGGACGGTCGGCGAACTGCGGGCGGTAGGCGCTCTCGTAGGCGGAGGCGAAGCCGATGTCGCCCTGCTCGCGCAGTCGGCCGGCCCGGCCGGCCAGCGTGCCGAGCACCAGGTCGACGGAGTCCCGCGCGGTACCGGTCGCGAGCTGAACCCGGACCGGGCCGACGTCCGCCAGCTCGACGTCCGCCTGGGCCAGCGCGGGCCGGGTCACCGACCGGTCGCGCGAGCGGGTCAGCCGCAGTCGCAGCGCGTGGGCGTCGGGTCCGAGCACCGTGGCGGTGTCCAGCGCCCGGGCCCGGGCGTACTCGGCGTCCTCGTGCGGCAGCTCGCCGCGGATCTCCACCCGGACGTCGAGGGCCGGCCGGTGGCGCAGACGGGTCATCAGGTTCCTCCTTCTTCGCAACCATGCTGTCCCTCGCACGCCCGTGCGGCGAGGGTCCAAAGACCCTGCCTGTGAGCAGGCCCCTGATCACCCGGACGGACGCATCCGTGCAGGTCAACACCGATCTTCGAGCACGCACGAAAGGGTCGATCCAATCGGCCGTTGGAGTGATCTCCGCACATTCGGCGCAACGCTCGGGAAACCGGCGCGTTTGCCAAACGTGCGCCCTCCCGCCGGGGGCGCGCGCGGGGCCCGCGCTGGGCGGTCCCCCGCCTCCCGGCCGGCCCGCCGCTGCCACCCGGCATCGCCCGCACCGGCCACTCTGGTGAGAGGTAGTGTCATGTCCCTGCTGACCGAAACGCGGAAGCTGATCGTCCCCCCGAGAGCCACCCGCGGTCCGTCCCCGCTGGCCCGCGCCGCCGTCCCCCCGCCGGCCCCCGGCGCCGTGCCCGGTCTCGGACACGCCGGCGCCCTGCTGCGTGACCCGCTCGGCTTCCTCGGTTCCCTCGCCCGCCACGGCGGGGTGGTCCGCATCCGGCTGGGACCGCGCACCGTCTGTGTGGTCACCGACGCCCGACTGGTCCACACCCTGCTCGTCGCGCTGGCCCACGACTGCCCGCGCGGCGCCGTCCAGGACACCCTCAGGACGGCCTTCGGCGACGGCCTGCTGATGTCCGAGGGCCAGGCCCACCGCGACCGCCGCCGGATCATCCAGCCCGCCTTCGGTCCGGACCGGATGGGCGAGTACCTGGCCGTGATGCAGCAGGTCGCCGAGGAACGGGCCGGACGCTGGCGCCCCGGCCAAGTCCTCGACGTGGCCAAGGAGATGAACCATCTGGCACTGGAGATCGTCACCCGTTCGCTCTTCGACGCCCGGCTCAGCGAGGACGCCACCGTCGCCTTCCATCGGGCCCTGCCTGACCTGGTGAAGGGCCAGATCGTCCAGTCCCTCTACCCGAACCCGGCGCTCGCCCGGCTGCCGCTGCCCGTCAACCGGCGCTTCGACGACGCCGTGCGGGTCCTCAACCGGGTGGTCGACCAGGCCGTCAACGGCCGCACCGCGACCGCGACCGCCGAGGAGGGCCGGCGCACCCTGCCCGCCCTGCTGCGCGCCGCGACCGACCCGGGCACCGGGTGCCCGCTCACCGAGGCGGACGTGCGGTCCGAGGCGATCACCATGTTCGGCGCGGGCACCGAGACCGTCTCCACCACGCTCACCTGGCTGCTGGACGAGCTGCTGCGCCACCCCGAGGTGGAGGCCCGGATCCTCGCCGAGCTGGACGAGCACCTGCCCGCGGGCAGCGTCCCCACCCCCGAGGCGCTGGCCCGGCTCACCTACACCCGCAGCGTCACCCAGGAGGTGGTGCGGCTGCACGCGCCGAACGCCTTCCTGATGCGCACTGCCCAGGTGCCGGTCGAGCTCGGCCCGTACCGCATTCCGGCCGGCACCGAGCTGCTGTACAGCCTCACCGCGCTGCACCGCGACCCGGTGCGCTACCCGGAGCCGATGAGCTTCCGGCCCGAACGCTGGCAGGACGGCGGCGGCACCGGGAGGCCGTCCTTCCTGCCGTTCGGGGCGGGCAAGCACAAGTGCATCGGCGAGGCCTTCGCGTGGGCGGAGCTGACCGTCGCGGCCGCGACGATCCTGCGCCGCTGGCGGCCGGTGGCGGTGCCGGGCGCCCGGGCCCGCGAGGTGGTG